>NZ_CP053021.1:1200000-1562500 GCF_013001025.1 Sphingobium yanoikuyae
CTGGAAGCTGCCGATGCGGATATGCGAATGGCTGAGGCGGACCATCGCCGCGCCGCGCGTGGGCGAGGGTTCGTCATTGCGCTCCAGCGCTTCGCCGGTCTCGATGATCGAGAAGGTCTTCGACGTGTTGGCGCCCAGCGCCTCCAGCATCTCGGTCGCCAAAATCTCGCGCACGCCGCCCTTGAGCGTCAGGCGCCCATCGCCGAAGCGGCTATAGGGGGTCTGGCCCGATCCCTTGGTGCCAAGGTCGAGCAGGCGGCCGTCCGCGTCGCGCATCTGGGCGAAGAGGAAGCCGCGGCCGTCGCCGATATCGGGATTATAATGGCGGAACTGATGGCCATGGTAACGCAGGGCAAGCGGCTGGGGGAGCGTGTCGGGCAGGGGCGCGAAGCGGCCGAAATGGGCGATCCATTCGGCGTCGCTCAGATGATCGAGGCCGACGGTGGCGGCGGCGCGGTCATTGCGGAACCGCAACAGGGTCTGTGGAAAGTCCGCAGCATGCACCGGATCGGCGATGTCGGGCATCAGCGCGGTGATTTCCGTGGCGGGGTGGTAATTGGCGGCTTGCGGCTTGTTGTCCATGCGGCGATATGGGGGAGCATGGGCGGAAGGATCAAGCTTGACCGGCTATAGTGACGCATATTGGTGGTCCCCGGATGGACTGCGGCTGCATTATCGCGACTATGCGGGCGGCGAGGACGGGCGGCCGCCCGTGCTGTGCCTGCCGGGGCTGACCCGCAATGCGCGCGATTTCGAGCCGCTGGCGCAGCGGCTGGCGGGCGAGTGGCGGGTGATCTGCCCGGATATGCGGGGGCGCGCGGAAAGCGCCTACGCCAAGGATCCGATGAGCTATGTGCCGCTCACCTATTTGCAGGATATCGGCCGGTTGCTGGCGGATCTGGCGATCACCCGCTTCGTGGCGGTCGGCACGTCGCTGGGCGGGATCATCACGATGCTGATCGCGGCGACCCATCGCGAATGGCTGGCGGGCGCGGTGCTGAACGATGTCGGCCCGACGCTGGACGAGGCGGGGCTGGAGCGGATTCGCGGCTATGTCGGCGTCGGCCAGTCGCACCCGAGCTGGGTCCATGCGGCCCGCGCGCTGGAGGAGGCGAATGGCGATGTCTATCCGGCCTATGGGCTGGAGCAGTGGCTGGCGATGGCCAAGCGGCTCTATCGGCTGAACAGCGGCGGGCGGATCGTGCTCGACTATGACATGCGCATCGCCGAGCCGCTGCGCGCGCCGGGCGGCGAGGCCGGTGTCGACATGTGGCCGGTGATGGCGGCGTTTCAGGGCATTCCGACCCTGTTGCTGCGTGGCGGCCGATCGGACCTGCTGAGTGCGTCGACGGCGGAGCGGATGGCGCGCGAGGTGGGGCCAAGCGCGGAACTGGTGACGGTGCCCGATGTCGGCCATGCGCCGGCACTGGACGAGCCGGAGGCCGCGGCCGGGATCGACCGTTTGCTGGAGCGCGTGCTGCGTGGTTGATGGCGGCGGCGTGAGGCGGGGCGATCCGCCGCGCATCCTGCATATCCATGGCAGCTTCACGCTGGGCGGCAAGGAAGCCCGCGCGATCCGGCTGATGAACATCTGGGGCGACAAGGCGCGGCACAGCATCGTCAGCGCCGCGCCCGAGGCGCTCGGTGCCCGCAGCGCGATCGCGCCGCAGGTGCCGGTCGATTTTCCCCAAGCGCCGCCCTTTGCCGGGCGGCCGGGGCTGGCGCGGTTCCGCGCGATCGCGCAGTTCCTGTCCGGCTATGACCTGGTGCTGGGCTATAATTGGGGGGCGATGGACGGGGTGATGGCGCACCGGCTGTTCGCCCGGTCGATGCGCCTGCCGCCGCTGATCCATCATGAGGATGGCTTCAACGCCGATGAGGCGGCGGGGCTGAAGCCGCAGCGCAATCTCTATCGGCGCATGGCGCTGGGGCGGGCGCAGGCGCTGGTCGTGCCCTCGGCCCGGCTGGAGCAGATCGCGCATCAGGCGTGGAAGCAGCCGGCCGGCAAGGTGCATCTGATCCGCAACGGCATCGATGTGGCGCGCTATGCGCAGGCGCCGGCACCGGATGCGATACCGGGGCTGGTGCGCACGCCGGGCAAGCTGCTGGTCGGCACGCTGGCGGGGTTGCGCGCGGTTAAGAATATCCCGCGACTGGTGCGCGCGGTGGCGGCCCATCGCGAACGGCTGCAACTGGTGGTGGTGGGCGAGGGGCCGGAGCGCGACGCGATCCTGGCCGAGGCCGCGGCGCAGGGGCTGGACGATATCTGCCTGGCCGGGTTCATGACCGATCCCTGGCGCTTCGTCGGCCTGTTCGACATTTTTGCCTTGTCGTCGGACAGCGAGCAGTTCCCGATCTCGCTGGTGGAGGCAATGGCGGCCGGGCTGCCGGTGGCGTCCACCGATGTCGGCGATGTCGCCAATATGGTGGCGCCGGCCAATCGTCCCTTTGTCGTGGCGGACGAGAGGGGGCTGGCCGACGCGCTGGGGACGCTGGCCGCCGACCCGGAATTGCGCGCCGCATTGGGGGCGGCAAACCGGGCGCGGGCGCAGCGCGATTATGACGAAAAGACCATGGTCGACGCCTATGCCGCATTATATGGCGAGGCTCTGGCCAGCCCCCACATTTTGCGCTAGGGCGCCCTACAGTTCGTCATCCCTGACAAAAACTGTTATAGGACGACATTTCAACCGGTCTGGGGAGGCCGGTTCATTTCGCGGGAGAAGTCGTTGTTCAAGGGTTTGAAACCCATCGTCTATGGTGGCCGTGAAGTCTGGCCGCTGGTCGAAGGTGGCAAGGGTGTTGCTGTTTCCAACCATGCCAGTTCGGGCGCCTGGGCGGCTGCCGGGGGCATCGGCACGGTATCTGCGGTCAATGCCGACAGCTATGACTCCATGGGCAATATCATCCCGCAAATCTATCATGGCCGCACCCGCCGCGACCGCCATGAGGAACTGATCGCCTATGCCATCGATGGTGCCGTCGAGCAGGTGAAGCGCGCCTATGAGATTGCCGGCGGCAAGGGTGCGATCAACATCAACGTGCTGTGGGAAATGGGCGGTGCGCAGCGCGTGCTGCACGGCGTGCTGGAAAAGACCAAGGGCATGGTCGCCGGCGTCACCTGTGGCGCGGGCATGCCCTACAAGCTCAGCGAAATCGCTGCCTCCTACAATGTCAGCTATCTGCCGATCGTGTCGTCGGGCCGGGCCTTCCGTGCGCTGTGGAAGCGCGCATATTCCAAGGCGTCGGAATGGCTGGGCGCGGTGGTCTATGAAGATCCCTGGCTGGCCGGCGGCCACAACGGCCTGTCCAACGCGGAAGATCCGCGCGCGCCGCAGGACCCCTATCCGCGCGTTCGCGACCTGCGCGCCACGATGCGCGAAGGTGGCATTTCCGACGACGTGCCGATCGTCATGGCCGGCGGCGTCTGGGCGCTCAAGGACTGGAACGACTGGATCGACAATCCCGAGCTGGGCGCGATCATGTTCCAGTTCGGCACCCGTCCGCTGCTGACCCAGGAAAGCCCGATCCCGCAGGACTGGAAGGACCGGCTGATGCAGCTGGAACCGGGCGACGTGCTGCTGCACAAATTCTCGCCCACCGGCTTCTACAGCTCGGCGATCCGCAATCCCTTCCTGCGCTCGCTCGAAGCGCGGTCGGACCGCCAGATCCCGTTCAGCACCGAGCAGGCGGGCGATCATACCCATCAGCTCGACGCGGGCGTGAAGGGCAAGAATTTCTGGGTGACGGTCGGCGACCTGCTGCGTGCGCGCGAATGGGTGGGCCAAGGCTTCACCTCCGCGCTCAAGACGCCGGACAACACGCTCGTCTTCGTGACCGAGGAAGAGAAGGCGGAAATCCGCAAGGACCAGACCGACTGCATGGGCTGCCTGTCGCAGTGCAGCTTCTCCAGCTGGATGGACAGCGAAACCAACTCCACCGGTCGCCTGGCTGATCCGCGCAGCTTCTGCATCCAGAAGTCGCTGCAGGAATCGGTCCATGGCGGCGACCTGGACAAGAATCTGCTGTTCGCCGGCCATGCCGCCTATCGCTTCAAGCAGGATCCCTTCTATTCGAACGGGTTCGTGCCGACCGTGAAGCAGCTGGTCGACCGCATCCTGACCGGCGACTGATGGCGGCGGATATTCAAGGGCTGGCGGTGCTGCAATATGACACGCCGCATTTCGACGTGGTACGGCCGGGGCAGTTCGTGCTCTGCGCCGTATCGGGCGCGCGAATCGACCTCGACGACCTGAAATATTGGAGCGCCGAGTTTCAGGAAGCCTATCGCGGGCCGGAGGAGGCGACGGCCTCCTTCCTGCGCCACCGCGGTGCAGCATTTCGCTGAGCCGCGGTAAGTGCCTGCCACTATTCGGCTTTTTGGCATCGTTCGATTAGTTGAATGATCGCTGTGCGCTGCAGCGAAAATTTCAAGATGTTGCGATTTCCATTGATCGCCCTGGCGGCACGTTTTGTCGTGAGATTGCTGTTCCCACGTCCATTTATCTGATGTATTCTTCCTCAACAGGCGGCGCAGATCGTCTTTTGGGTGAAGGATGTGTCAGATGTCTCGAATTGATGTCTTCGGCGATCGTATCTGTCTGGTGAGCAGCCTGTTGATCCTGGGCTGGTTCATTTACAACGTGTCCTTCTAAACAGGGCGCGACCGGGAAAGGCAGGGCGATCCATTTGGCGATGCAAGTCGCTGTATGCGCTTTGTTTTTTTCGGATCCTGCTGGATTTTCCTCTCCTTTTGACAGCGGTATCGGCTGGCAATTGCTGCCGGAACCGATATGAACGCCGGGAATGCTTTTAACAGGGCGTCCTCGGGGCGCCCGTTCACGCCAGTCATGGGAGTTGCCCGCCGTGAAAACCCGCGCCGCCGTCGCCTTCGAAGCGAAGAAGCCCCTCGAAATCGTCGAAGTCGATCTGGAAGGCCCCAAGGCGGGCGAAGTCCTGGTCGAGATCATGGCGACCGGCATCTGCCATACCGACGCCTATACGCTGGACGGGTTCGACAGCGAGGGCATCTTCCCCTCGATCCTGGGCCATGAGGGTGCGGGCATCGTCCGCGAAGTAGGTGCTGGCGTCACCAGCCTGGTGCCGGGCGACCATGTCATCCCGCTCTACACGCCGGAATGCCGCCAGTGTAAGTCGTGCCTGAGCGGCAAGACCAACCTCTGCACCGCGATCCGCGCAACCCAGGGCAAGGGGCTGATGCCCGACGGCACGACCCGCTTTTCCTACAAGGGCCAGCCGATCTTCCATTATATGGGCTGCTCGACCTTCTCCAACTTCACCGTCCTGCCCGAGATCGCGCTGGCCAAGATCCGCGAGGACGCGCCGTTCCAGAGCAGCTGCTATATCGGCTGCGGCGTCACCACGGGCGTCGGCGCGGTGATCAACACCGCCAAGGTGCAGGTGGGCGACAATGTCGTGATCTTCGGCCTGGGCGGCATCGGCCTCAACGTCATCCAGGGCGCGCGTCTGGCCGGTGCGAACAAGATTATCGGCGTCGACATCAATCCCGATCGCGAGGAATGGGGCCGCAGGTTCGGCATGACCGAATTCCTCAACTCCAGGGGCATGAGCCGCGAGGAGGTGGTCGCCGCGATCGTCGCGATGACCGATGGCGGCGCGGACTACACGTTCGACGCCACCGGCAACACCGAAGTGATGCGCGTGGCACTGGAAGCCTGTCATCGCGGCTGGGGCACCAGCATCATCATCGGCGTGGCCGAGGCCGGCAAGGAAATCAGCACTCGTCCGTTCCAGCTGGTCACGGGTCGCAACTGGCGCGGCACGGCCTTTGGCGGGGCCAAGGGCCGCACCGACGTGCCCAAGATCGTCGACATGTACATGACCGGCAAGATCGAGATCGATCCTATGATCACCCATGTCATGGGGCTGGAGGACATCAACAAGGGTTTCGACCTGATGCATGCGGGCGAGAGTATCCGCAGCGTCGTCGTCTTCTGACCCGATAACCCAACTGGAGAGTGACCATGTTCAGCCATGTGATGGTGGGATCGAATGATCTCGACGTTTCGCGCGCCTTTTATGACGCGTTGTTCGGTGCGGTCGGCGGCAAGCCGGCGATGCAGGACGACAAGGGGCGGCTGATCTACATGCATGACGGCGCGCTGTTCATGGTCACAAAACCGATCGACGGGGAGCCGGCCTGCCACGCCAATGGCGGCACGATCGGTTTCCGCATGACATCGACCGAGCAGGCCGATGCCTGGCATGCGGCCGGGGTCGCGGCGGGCGGCACGGCTTGCGAAGATCCGCCGGGCGTGCGCGAGGGCGGCTTCGGCAAGCTCTATCTCGCCTATCTGCGCGATCCCGCCGGCAACAAGCTGTGCGGCCTGCATCGGATCGGCTGAGGAAGGAAATACGGGTGGAAACGGTTTCGACCAACAGGGCCTTTGGCGGCGTCCAGGGCGTCTATCGCCATGCCTCGCGCGAGACGGGGACGGAGATGACCTTTTCCGTCTTCGTGCCGCCGCATGCACCCGGCGCGAAGCTGCCGGTGGTCTGGTATCTGTCCGGCCTCACCTGCACCCATGCCAATGTGACCGAAAAGGGCGAGTTCCGCCGGGCCTGCGCGGAACTGGGCCTGATCTTCGTCGCGCCCGATACCTCACCGCGGGGTGAGGGCGTGGCCGACGATCCGGACGGCGCCTGGGACTTTGGCCTGGGCGCGGGCTTCTATGTCGACGCGACGCAGGCGCCCTATGCCGCCCATTATCGCATGTGGTCCTATGTGACGCAGGAATTGCCGGCCTTGGTCGCCGAGCAGTTCCCCGCCGACATGGATCGCCAGTCGATCATGGGGCACAGCATGGGCGGCCATGGCGCGCTGACCGTCGGGCTGACCTATCCCGATCGTTATCGTGCCGTGTCGGCCTTCGCGCCGATCGTGGCGCCGGGGCAGGTGCCCTGGGGCGAGAAGGCGCTGGGCGGCTATCTGGGCGCGGACCGGGCCGCGTGGCGCAAGCATGACGCGGTCGCGCTGATCGAGGATGGAGCGCGGATCGATGCGCTGCTGGTGGATCAGGGCGCGGGAGACAGCTTCCTGGAGGGGCAGCTACGCCCCGAATTGCTGCGCACGGCCTGCGACGCGGCGGGCATCGACCTGATGCTCCATCTGCGCGACGGCTATGACCATAGCTATTATTTCATCTCCAGCTTCATGGACGATCATCTGCGCTGGCATGCCGCGCGGCTGGGCTGAGCAATTGGGCTGATCGCGGACCGTCCGGGCAAAGCCCGGATGGTCGCGGCACAAGATAAGCTATTTTGCCTTTCTCTATTTGATAGGTAGATAGAGTGCCGAGCGTTTCGCTCCGCGGCTTTTGAAGGATGTCAGCTTGCTCCGCGTTACCAACGGCTAAAGCGCACGGTACCCAAGCGACAACGCCCGGTTTCGTGTTCCTCCCGCAAAAGGAGAAGACGATGACCCATAAGCAAGACCGTGTCCGCCAGCAGCGGCAGGACCAGACCCCGCAAATCCATATACCCCATAGCAGCTGGTCGCGCGTCGAGCGCAACCGCAGCGCTGAGGCTGTGCTGGCGCCGGGCGATTTCTGGGCGCGGCTGGGGCTTTAACGGCCGTTGGCTTCGCGCTTGTCGAGAAGGGCCGTGTAGGGTTCTCGACAGGCTCGAACCGAACGGATGTTGGGCCGCTCGGCCTTTCTAGCGGAACACCACCGTCTTGCCGCCATTGCGCAGCACGCGCCGGTCGGCGAGCCAGCCAACGGCGCGGGCGAGAACCTGGGCCTCGATATCGCGGCCGATGCGGATCATGTCGACGGCGGTGGCGCGATGGTCGACGCGCTCGACCGCCTGTTCGATGATCGGGCCTTCGTCGAGGTCGGCGGTGACGAAATGGGCGGTTGCGCCGATCAGCTTGACGCCGCGCTCATGGGCGCGGTGATAGGGGCGGGCGCCCTTGAAGCCGGGCAGGAAGCTGTGATGGATATTGACGCAGCGGCCGGCCAGCCGATCGACCAGATTTTCCGACAAAACCTGCATATAGCGGGCCAGGATCAGATATTCCGACCGGCTGCGATCGAACAGGTCGAGCAGAGCGGCCTCCTGCGCGGCCTTGTCGCCATTGGGCGGCAGCTCATGATAGGGGATGCCGTGCCATTCGGTGATGCGGCGCATGTCGGGATGGTTGGACACCACCCCCATGATGTCGACCGCCAACGTGCCGGTCTGCCAGCGATGAAGCAGGTCGGCGAGGCAGTGCGACCCCTTCGACACGGCGATCAGCATGCGCGGGCGTTCGGCCGCTTCGGTCAGGCGCCAGTCCATGGCGAAGCGGGTGCCGATGTCGGCAAATTCGTCGCGCAGGCCGGCTGTGTCGAAGCGCATGCCGGTTTCGGTCGCCTCGAACGCGACGCGCATGAAGAAGAGGCCGGCCTCGCGATCGGCATATTGCTGGCTGTCGGTGATGAAGCCGCCCCGTTCGGCGAGGAACTGGCTGACCGCGGCGACGATGCCGACGCGATCGGCGCAGACCAGGGTCAATATCCAGGACGGGATGGTCTTGTCGTTCACTCTGCGGCTCCCAGCGATTCTGCCGAGGCGTTGCCTCAAGCCGGGGCCGCGATCAAGCCTTGGCGCTGGTCATGGCGAAGATGCCGGTGGCGTTGCCGGTGTCGAAGGCGAGGTCCAGCCGGCCGGTATCCGGGTCGATATCGCGGCTGATGAATTCGTAGAAGGAGCCGGGAACCGTGCGCAGATCGCGATCTGCAAAGAGACGCTCGACGCTGTCGGCGCGGAAGGCGGTCTGGCGGACGCGGCCGGTGGCGGAGATTTCGAGCTTGGGCTTCATCGGCCGGTCTTCCGCCTTCAGCCGATCGGCCAGCGCCGCGACATCGGGCACGCGGTCGGTCGCATGGTTGAAGGCATTGCCCTCGGTCGCGATCCAGGCGGCTTCGTTGGAGCGGGAGAGGAGCAGCTCATAATCGGCAAAGGCCGGCGGTTCATGCTGGCGGTCGAAGGCCGAGACGATGACGGGCAGGGCGGCGGCGGCGTCATCGAAGCCGACTGGTTCGCCGGCGGCATAGCGGTCGAGCAGGGCGATGGTCGGGGCATCGAGCGGATCGCGCGAGGTGCCGAAGATGCGGGTCGCGGCCGCGCCAAATTCCGCGTCGAACCGGTCGACATGCAGTTCGGACAGGAAGAATTGCGGGATCGCCTCGGGCGCGTCGACATGGGCATAGGCGCGGCCGGTCATCTTGAGGCGATCGAGCGGATAGAGGGCGGCCATGCGATAGCCCAAGGGCAGGAAGATGCGGGTGAAGGCATCCTCACCGGCGGGCAGGGCGCCGGTCGGCCCATCGGCAAAGCGGATGGTGCGCAGCGCGCCATGGTCGAAGACCACCCGGCCGCCGCGCGCCAGCGTGTCGGCGACATAGGCCGCGCCGCTCGGCACCCGTTCCAGCAGGTCGTGGAACAGGATGACGTTCATCGCCATGGCAAAGGCGGCGCGGCTGACGGTCGGGCCGCTTTGCGCGAGCAGTGCGGAATCGATCGCCAGCGCGTCCAGTGCGGCCTTGCCGGCGTCTTCGCCCAGCACCGACTGAACCAGGGCGACGATGCTTCCTTCATTCTGCGACGACATAAGAACGCTCCACGATGACAGCGCCCTTATCGCAGGATAGGGTGGGTCGCGCAAATAGGGAGCTGTCATCACTTGATGCGGAACGGGAATGGATAGGGCGCGCAAATGGCTGCCGCCGATGAGCGCGCTCAACAGTTTCGATGCGGCCGCGACCCATGGCAGCTTCTCGCGCGCCGGGGTGGAGGTGGGGCTGACCCAGAGCGCGGTCAGCCGCCAGATCGCACTGCTGGAGGATTGGTTGCAGACGCCTTTGTTCGACCGGGTCGGACGGCGAGTGCAACTGAACGAGGCAGGGCAGGCCTATGCCGAGGAGATCCGCCCGGCGCTCGATAGGATCCGGCGGGCGACCCGGCGGGTGGCGGCGCGGCGGGCGCAGGGGGCGCTGCGGATTGCGACCCTGCCCAGTTTCGGCATGCGCTGGCTTGCGCCGCGCCTGCCGGGCCTCAGCGCGCTGCATCCCGATCTGGTGGTGGATTTCGCATCGCGATCCGACCCGTTCGATTTCGCGCAGGAGGAGTTCGACGCGGCGATCCATTATGGCCTGCCGGAGGAATGGCCCGGCGTGGCGCAGGATTATCTGTTTCGCGAACAGATGGTGCCGGTCTGCGCGCCGGACTGGCTGGCGGCCAATGTGCTGCGGTCGCCGGCTGATCTGCTGGGCAAGCCGCTGCTGAGCCAAAGTTCGCGGCGGGACGCCTGGGCGCGCTGGTTCGTGGCAGCGGGCGTCGAGGCGGGGCCATTGCCGCCGGGGCCTGCGTTCGAGCATTTCCTGATGCTGGCGCAGGCGGTCGTGGCGGGGGCGGGCGTCGCGCTGATCCCCAGCTTCCTGATCCGGCCGGAACTGGAGGCGGGCAGCCTGGTCATCCCGTTCGATCGCCCCTTGTCGAGCGAGCAGGCCTATTATCTGGTCTATCCCACGGGGCTTGGCGGCCATCCGGGACTGGCGCGCTTTCGCGCCTGGATGCTGGCGAGCGCGGGCGCGGATTAGGCGCCCGCGCTA
Source organism: Sphingobium yanoikuyae (assembly GCF_013001025.1). NCBI lineage: Bacteria > Pseudomonadati > Pseudomonadota > Alphaproteobacteria > Sphingomonadales > Sphingobiaceae > Sphingobium > Sphingobium yanoikuyae. The sequence continues at coordinate 1,210,638 of NZ_CP053021.1, forward strand.
GGGTGCCTAATTCTTCTTCGGCATGCAGTCCGCGCCAGCGGCCTTGATGCTGCTGCACAGGCGCGAGGCGTCGGCGCTGCTGGCGATCGGTCCGGCCTGAAGGCGGGTGATGCTGCCGGCCTTGACCAGATAGGGCTGATAGCCGGAGAGGCCGCTGACCTTGCGGGTCAACTGGCTCCACAACGCACGGGCGCGGCCTTCGTCGCCGAACGCGCCAAGCTGGACGCGCCAGTCGCCGCCGGCGGCCGGTGCCGGCATCTTGGACGGCGCGGGCTTGGGTGGCGCGGGCTTGGAGGGGGCCGGTTTGGCTGCCTCCGGCGCGGGCTTGGGCGCGGCCGGCTGCGGCTTGGCAACCGCGACCTGCGTTACCACGGGTGCGGGCGCTGGCTTTGCTGGAGCCGGGGCGGGAGAAGCCGAGCGGGGCTGTGCCGCTGTCGCCGGCAGGGTCAGGCTGGCGCTGGCCAGGCTCTTTTCCTGCGCTTCCATCGACGAAGCCAGGGCTAGGCCCTGCTTGCGCTGGTCGGCGGGGATATATTTGTCCATCTGCTGCAGGCTGGTGGTTGCCTGTGGCAGGCCGGAGGCGGAGGCGCGCGTCATCATCGCATAGGCGCGGACCCAGTCCTTGCCGACCATGTCGCCGTTGAACAGGGCGGTGCCGACAATATATTGCGCGCGGGTTTCGCCGCGGGCGGCTGCATGCTGCAGATAGGGCATGGCCCCGGCGCGATCGCCCTGCTGGAACATCAGCAGGCCCAGATTATCCTCGGCGCGGGCATGGCCCTGCGCCGTCGCCTTGCGATACCAGTCGACCGCACTGCTGAGGTCGGCCGGAACACCGCGGCCAAGCTTGTAGGCCTGACCCAGATTGAACTGCGCATCGGGATCGCCGGCATTGGCGAGCGGGCGCCATTCGGCGATCGCCTTGGCATAATCGCCCTGCTGCCAGGCATCGACGCCGGCCTTCACATCGGCAAGCGCCGGCAAGGCGGCCGTCAATAGCGTGCCGAACGCAACGGCTCCCCAGATAGGCTTCATATCCATGCTCCAGACCGGAATATTCGTCCGGCACTATCGTCAAACAAGGTTAACGTCTTCTTAGCATTGCCGGATCCATGATGTGAAACCGGGGATAGGTGATCCTCAACAAGGTTGCCAGACCAGTTAACCGAATTTTAGGCGGCGCCATGCCAAATCGTTTCGGAACTGGATTTACCTGGGGGAAGGCGCGTGCGCATATTGGCATTGGCATCGCAAAAAGGCGGATCGGGCAAGACGACCCTGTCCGGTCATCTGGCCGTACAGGCCCAGTTGGCCGGGGCCGGTCCGGTCGTGCTGATCGACATCGATCCCCAGGGTTCGCTGGCTGACTGGTGGAACGAGCGCGAGGCCGAATATCCCGCCTTTGCCCAGACCACGGTTGCGCGGCTGGCCGCCGACCTCGAAATCCTGCGCCAGCAGGGGTTCAAGCTGGCCGTGATCGATACGCCGCCGGCGATTACCATGGCGATCCAGAGCGTGATTTCGGTTGCCGAACTGATCGTCGTGCCGACCCGTCCGAGCCCGCATGACCTGCGCGCCGTCGGTGCCACGGTCGACCTGTGCGAGCGCGCCGGCAAGCCGCTGATCTTCGTCGTCAATGCCGCGACGCCCAAGGCGCGCATCACCTCCGAAGCCGCTGTCGCTTTGTCGCAGCATGGTACGGTGGCGCCGGTGACGCTGCACCATCGCACCGATTTCGCAGCCTCGATGATCGACGGCCGCACGGTGATGGAGGTCGATCCCAAGGGCAAGTCGGCCGCCGAAGTGACCGGGCTGTGGAGCTATATCTCCGATCGCCTGGAAAAGAATTTCCGCCGCACGGTCTTTTCCGTGCCCCAGAACAGCGTCGGCACCGCCGCTGCTTCGCGTCCCGCCGGTGGTGGCTTCGGCCGCCGCGTCGTGCAGTAAGATAAGGGGGCTATCATGGCTGAAGCCAAACCGATCGCTTCCCTGACGTCTGGCCTGCTGGCGCGTAAGGGCGCCGCCACGCCGGCGATGCGACGCCCGATGCTGGGCTTTGGCCGCCCGACCAATGGCGGCATGGTGTCCGACGATCTGGGCTGGAACGACATGGGTTTCGACGTGCCGATGCACGATGACGAGCCTGCCGCGCCGACCGCGCCCGTTGCCACCGGCCTGACGCCGATGAGCGCGGTGCTTGCGCCGGTTCCGGTGCCGGCGGTCGTGACCGAACGCGAGGAACTGGCCGAGCGCGTGGCGCAGGTCGTTCTGCCGGAGACGGTGGAAGCCGAGCCGGAACCGGCAGAACTGGTGATGGCTGCCAAGCCGATGCGGGCAAAGCCGGCGCCGGTGCGCGCCGCGCCGTCCAAGGCGATGGCGGTCGACAACGCACGCAAGGCGGCTTTCACGCTGCGGCTGGACGCGGGCCGTCATCTCAAGCTGCGTCTGGCGGCGGCGGTGACCGGCCGGTCGGCGCAACAGGTTGTTACCGAAGCACTGGATGCTTTCCTCGAAGGGCTGCCCGAGATTGATCGGCTCGCCCAGCAATTGCCGCACTGACGCGGCGATCTTTGATTATAGGTGGGTAAGGTCATGAAACGAACGGCATTTGGCAAGGCGGCCGTTTCCTCCTTGATGGTGGCGACGACGATGGTCGGCTGCACCGGCGCGGCATTCCATCCGCGATCGGCGGCGGTCAAGCACGCCAATCCCGGCAAGCCGGCCGAGGCGGCAGAAAAGGCGCTGGCCGCTCGCGACGGCGCAAAGGCCGTGCAGGCAGCGGAAGCGGCCGTGCAGGCGGCGCCCGACAATGCGCAATATCGCCAGCTGCTGGGCCGTGCCTATGTGCTGGATGGCCGCTTCGTTTCGGCGGAGACGGCCTTCACCGACGCGATGACGCTGGGCAACCGCGATTCGCGTACCATCGTCAGCCTGGCGCTGGTCGAGGTGGCGCTGGCCAAGAATGACGCCGCGCGCGATCTGCTGGCGGCCAATACCGACAATGTGCCGGCGGGCGATTATGGCCTGGCGCTGGCGATGGCCGGTGATCCGACCGAAGGCGTCCGCATCCTGTCCGCCGCGATCCAGGATCCGTCGGCCAATGCCCGCACCCGCCAGAACCTGGCCTATGCCTATGCGCTGGCCGGTCGCTGGAAGGATGCGCGGCTGGTCGCCGGGCTGGATCTGGCGCCGCTTGCCGCCAATCAGCGTATCGCCCAATGGGCTGGCATGGCCGACCCGGCACTGGCGCCGCAGCGCGTCGCCGCGCTGATGGGCGTTACCGTCAACGGCGCCGATCAGGGCCAGCCGGCGGTGCTGGCGCTGGCGCCCGCTGCGCCGGATGCCGCACCGGTGGCTTTGGCAGCCGCATCGACCGAGCCGGCACCGGTGCTGGACCTGCCGAGCGGTTCGCCGATCGAGATGGCGGCGGCTGAGCCGGCGCCTGCCGCATCCGCGCTCAACACCCGGATCATCGAAACCGCCGTGCCGGCGTCCACGCCCGCACCCGCGGTCAAGGCTGCGCCCAAGCCGGCGCCGGTGCGCGTCGCCGCCAAGCGCGACTTCGTCGTCGAAGGCCCGGCGGCCAAGGCCAAGCCGGCCAAGGGCAAGGCTACCCCGCTCGCCAGCCCGGCGGCGCGGATGCAGCAGGTTGCCTATATCAAGCCGGTGACCACAGGGGCGAGCGCCTGGGTCGTCCAGCTTGGTGCTTTCGATTCGCCGGCCGTCGCCAAGGAAAAATGGACGAGCATGGCGCGCGTCAACGGACGCATCGCTGCCTTCCCGGTGCTGACCAGCCAGGCGACCGTCAATGGCCGGACCTTCCACCGGATCGCGATCAGCGGCTTTGGCAGCCGTGCGGATGCGCAGACTTTGTGCCAGTCGATCAAGGCGCAGCACGGCCAGTGTTTCGTGCGGGAAGGCGCGCCGAACGCGACGCCGCAGCGCTGGGCCGTGGCATCGACGCGCGGCCGTCAGTTCGCATCGCGCTGATCGCACGGCGCCTTCGGGCGTGACCATGACTTCATGCGGGCCGGGCCGAGAGGTTCCGGCCCGCAATGCATTTGTGCGCTGTGCGTGCCGCAATCGTGCGATGCGCTGAATTTCGGATTGTCTGGAGCCAGCCCGGCCTTGCCAAGGGCTGAAATAGTGGCTCCCCGGATTGGACACATTCCCACCGGCTTTGTGGCTTTCTTCACAAGAGGCCCGGAAAACGATTTCCTTCTATCGGGCTTTGAATTCTGGGGAATCTACTGCGGAAAAGGTGGAGGAAGAGATTTTCGCTAAAGACGCTCCGTTGGCTCCGCCAAGACCGCCAACTTATGGAATTCGGAAAAGTGTTCGCGACCGTGCTGAGCGGATTCGCTTGGCTGGTGGTCCGAAGCCTTCGCTTAGGGATCGCGCCCTAGCGTTTGCTCAAGGAAAAGACGAAGTGCGCGCTAAAGAGTTCACGGATATCGGTGTCCCGCGGCAATATTTGGCGTGGATGTGCGAGGAGGGCATGCTCGAAAAAGTGGCTTATGGCAGGTACCGTGTCAGACAGTCGGGCAGGGCTACTTGAGATAGCCAGCTAGGGTGTAAGCGGATGGTACAGGGGGAAGGGTCTTGGGACTTAGCCGCCGGTCTGATTAGGGGCGCCACAGTTGATAAGCTGACCTCAGGCAGCCATCGAGTGTGCCCCAAATATAGCGATGCACACGCCCGCGAAGGAAACCGCAGCACCCACGATGACGTGTCGGACGGGCCTGACGCCCTCCATCAGCCATAACATACAAGCGAGGAGCAGATATAGATGGCGCCATAAGCCGCATAAGCGCGTCCTGCAGTAGCGCTGTCGATGCGGCGCTTACGGCCTATGAACGCCGTCTCTGCCTGTGCGACGAGGCGTGCGCGCGCCAAACCGTGAAGAACCACCGGCTGTTCTCCGGCAGTATTGCCGTTGGAGCGTGGCGGCTGAACTTGTACTGGGGAACGACCAGGAAAGTGATGGCATGGTCCTTGGACGATGCCGAGGTAACGAAGGGCACGCCGGGGGCAGCCTCGCCGAGCGGGCCGGTGTCGACCTCGTCATAGCCCTGCTTGTTGTGGCTGTAACGTGCGCCGACCTGGACGTTGAACGCCTGGGTCACATGATAGGTCACGTCGCCGAAGACCGAGATTTCATTATAGGTGGTCGGGAAATAGGCGGTCAGGAGATTTGACGCGGTCGCGGCCGTGGTGCCGTCGACCGCGTCGAGAATCTGGGTCACGGGGCTGCGTTCATGGGTGTAGAAGCCTCCGACCAGCCATTCGAGCGTCTGGTCCGCAGGGGACGACAGGCGGATTTCCTGGGTGAACTTGCGGGTCTTCATGTCGTTGTAGAGCACCGAACTCGGCGTGAACGACGCGTAGAGGCGCGAGTAATCTGAGCCTGAGAAATAGCTGTTCCGACCATAGCCGGTCACGGACTTGAGGTCGGCCCAGTCGAGGTCGAGGTCGATATTGCCGGTGAACAGCGTGCTCTTCGATTTGAACGAACCGCTGCCGGGCAGGAGCGACTGGTTCAGATCGCCGAGGGTCAGCCGCTTGTTGACGTCAGTGGTGACGAGCGAAGCACCATGGCCATGGCTATACTGGTGGAGTGCACCGAGCTTGATCGACAGTGTCTCCGTCGGTTTCCAGAGCAGCGAGATCCGGCCCCCGCGTGCGTCGAGGGCGTTGACGTCATCCTTGCCGGTGAAGACATTGTCGACATAGCCGGCGGTGCGGCGGGAGAAGCCGGTGGCACGCAGGGCGAACTTCTCGTTGATCGGCACATTGACCGAATCGCGCACGCCATAACCGATGCCGCCGTCCTGCGTCGCGTTGAAGTCGCCCTGGACCCGGCCCGAAAGCTCCGTGGTCGATGGATCGGTGGTGACATATTTGATCAGGCCGCCGAGGCTGCTGGCGCCGTAAAGCGTGCCCTGGGGGCCGCGCAGCACTTCGATCCGTTGCAGGTCCGCGGGGTCAAGGTCGGGTTGGAGCAACTGGCCGCCAGCGAGCGCTGTGCTGCTGCCATAGGGCACGTCATCGACAGAAACGGCGACCGTCGGGTTGCCGAAATTGGCGGTCGCGATGCCGCGCAGGATAATGACGGTCGTACCGTCGCCCTGGGCGTTCAGGCTGAGACCCGGAACCTGAGCAAAATAGTCCTGCAGACGGGTCTGATTGCGTTCGACCAGCGCGCTGGCGCTGAGCGCAGTGACCGGTACCGGCGTATCCTGCAGCCGCTCGACGCGCTTCTGCGCGGTCACGATGATCTCACCGTCATTGTCGGCATCGGCTGTCGCCGCAGCATAGGCCGGCATGTCGGCAATCGTTAGTGTCGCGACCGAGCAGGTCAGCAGCGACATGGAAATCGTCTTCAGCGTAAATGCGCGTATCATCGATGCCCCTTTTTCCGGTTACGACGCGCTCAGCCTTGATGTGCTTAGATTTTGCGCGTCTCAACCCATCGACGCGCGACACTTTGCGATCGTCATGGGGAAGGTCACAGTTTTGACGAGACCGTGATTGATCGAAGGCAGTCGACGCGAGCAGTTCAGGAATGACAGCTTGCAGGAAGCCCGACTTGGCCGCTGAACGTCTTGGAAGGGTCGAGGTCGGAAGCGGCCGACCATGTTGCCTTGGCGGCCTATGTGGCGCCGTGGAAGAAATCCACTCCTCCATTATTGCGAGTCAGTCGCACAAACTCTATGCGCGGGCTCATGTCCTCGAACGCGACAGCACTGACACGCCTGCTGCTGGCAGAACGTCCGTCGCTATTACGATTAGCGAAACGTATCGTCGGCAGCGAGCCAGCGGCCGAGGATGTGGCGCAAAGCCTGTGGTTTCGGGTGCAGAAGGTCGAAGATGATCCACCTATTCTGAATAAGCGGGCCTATCTGTTCCGACTGACAGCCAATCTTGCGCGGGATCATCGCAAGAATGAGGCCCGGCGGCTTGCCCTCCATGCTGAGGCGCATTCGACATTGTGGGATGAGGACAACGAGCCTTCGCTCGAGGATGCCCTGGTGTCGGTGGATGCGCTTCGCCGTGTTGCAGACGCAGCTGAGCGGCTGCCTGAGCCTACGCGCCGGATATTCAGGATGAACCGGTTCGAGGCTATTCCCCAGAGGGCAATCGCTGATCGGCTGGGGATCAGTAGCACGACGGTCGAAAATCACATCAAGAGGGCCCTGGCCATATTGGCCGCTGCTCGCGACGGTCGGGTCGAATGACGTTTTTTTTATGCACACCTTGGGCAAAGGGCGCCGCGATCAGTCATACTGTCGAGCCGCATGAGATGGCTCTGGAGACCCGATGATCGATCCGCAAACTCCTATGCTTCCTGATGAGGCTGGCGCGCAGGCGCATCACTGGATCGCACGACTGGCATCGGGAGAAATCACTGAGACGGAAATGGCGGACTTCCGGCAGTGGCGGAGCTTGTCCGACAATGAGCAGATATTCCGTCGCGAGCGGGCCCTCTGGCGACGGCTTGATGGCGTCGAAGGTGCGTTCTCCGTACGCGCAATGCCACGTAGGCGGAATGGAAGACCTGTACGCCGGCTGCATTTTGGGAAGAGGCGTATGCTCGTCGGCGCGGTTGCAGCATCGTTGATTGCGCTCATGGCGGGGCCGCAACTGGCTCTCATGATGCGCGCCGATCATCGTACCAGCACTGGCGAAATACGCCGTGTAGCATTGGTAGATGGGTCGGAAGCGGTGCTGGATAGCGGCTCTGCCATCGCGGTTGATTTCAAAGCATCGGGGCGTGATGTCACGCTGTTGGCAGGGCGGGCATGGTTTAACGTGCGTCATGATGATGCAAGGCCGTTTCGCGTGGCTGCCCTGGGCGGGGTTACACAGGATATCGGCACAGCGTTCGAGGTCGAACGGGGCGATGACGGCGTCAATGTTGGTGTGACCGATGGTTCGGTCAAGCTGACCTCATCGATCCAGGGAACGCCGCTGGTTCTGAAGGCGGGCCAGCACGCCCACTATGATAGTGGAGTGGCAGTTCAGCAGACCGCAGGCTTGCCAACGGACGACATAGCTGCCTGGCGCACAGGAGAATTGTTGATACGCGACATGGAGGTATCTGCGGCGATCCGGGCAATTGCTCGCTATCGCAAGACTCCAGTCTTCATTTGGAGCACCATGGATCGACTGGAGCCGGTCAGCGGCACATTCACCACCGATCAACCTGACGATGCACTTACGACCCTCGCCCAAATGCGTGGACTGGAAATTACGCGCCTCCCTGGCGGAGTGTTGTTTGTGCGGGGCGCATCGGCCGACTGAAATTTTTTCAGGCATCGCTGGGGCAAGCCGCTCCGAGAAAAGTCATAGCTGCAACCATGTGATGCAAATGCGTCGCAAGGGCATGTACGGGCAGCCGCGGGGGCAGCCCATTTTGACTGTCTCGGGGGAATCCCATGTCGCTTACGCCATCCGTCGCTCGCTCTTGCCGCGCGATTGCGCACTCAATTCTTCTGGCCGGGACGACGCTGGGCGTGACCTTGGTCCCAAGCGCAGCGCAGGCGCAAGCCGAAGGTCGCAGTTTTCAGATCACGGCGGGGCCGCTGGAAGACGCGCTTCGCCAATTTACCCGTCAGTCTGGTGTACAGGTTGGCTACGATTCTGCCGACGTGCGCGGCCGCACCGCCACTGCGGTCTCCGGCGGGATGAGTGCCCCCGAAGCCCTGTCGAAGCTTCTGACCGGTACAGGCCTTACCTTCCGCTTTACCGCGACTACATCCGTGCGTCTGGAGCCCGCCCCGCGATCGGCAGATGGCGCAATCGCGCTCGGTCCAGTACGCGTTGCCGGCGAAGGATCAGGGGGCGACGGTGTGCCAGTCAGCCTGACGAGCGATTCCGGAGCAACCGAAGGCACCCGTTCCTATGCGATGAAGGGGCCGAGCAACACCGCAACCCGCCTCAACCTGACCACACGTGAAACGCCCCAGAGCATCAGTGTGCTCACCCGTCAGCAGATCGAGGACCAGCAACTCACCAGTGTTGCAGAAATGCTGGAGCAGACGCCAGGCATTTCCGTCCAGCCTTTGGGCAGTGAGCGGTTCACCATCTACGCGCGCGGTTACACTGTCGAAAACTATCAGTATGATGGCATCCCCACGACGCTCGACATTGTCAGCCAGGTCTCCCCGCAGGGACTGGGCGATGCTGTCACCTATGACCGGATCGAGGTGCTGCGCGGCGCGGTCGGCCTGATGACTGGGGCGGGTGATCCTTCTGCTACCGTCAATCTGGTCCGCAAGCGGCCGACGTCCGAATTCCAGGGGCATGTAGCGCTGAGCGGCGGGTCCTGGGAACGGCTGCGTGGTGAGGTAGACATTTCCTCTCCCCTGAATTCTGCCGGGACGATCCGCGCTCGCGCCGTCCTGGCGCATGATCAGGGCGAGAGCTTCACCGACTATTACAAGCACAAGAAGCAGGTCGCATATGGCGTCATAGAGGCGGATGTCACGCCGTCCACGCTGGTCACGATCGGCGCCGATTTTCAGCGGAATGACCCGACCGCATTTTCCGCAACGGGCCTGCCGCTCTGGAACAGTGACGGATCGCGAACCGTTTTTGCTCGTTCCGCCAATTCCGCCGCCAAGTGGAGCTACAACAAGCAGGATGTGCTCAATGCTTTCGGTTCAATCCGGCAGGAACTGGGCGGTGACTGGGTCATGCGTCTTGCCGGCAATTATCTCCATACCGACCGCAACTATATGGCGGCCTATGCCAGCTGGGGTTTCCCCGACAAGACTACCGGCGAAGGCGTTCGCCTCTATGGCGGATCGGGACAGACCCGGCAGCGGCAGCTTGGCCTCGACCTTATGGTGCAGGGTTCCTTCGAACTTCTCGGTGGCCAGCATGAGATGGTCGCGGGCCTGAGCTATTCGGACTATCGGAACTATCATCAGCCCAATCGCGGTACAGGCATCGAGGGGCGCTACGTCAATGTCTATACGTGGGACAATTATACGGCGGAACCAACATCGCCTGGTACGCTCTATGACGGCGATACCGTCATCAAGCAGAAGGCTGGCTACGCAACCTTCCGTTTCAAGCCACTGGATGGCCTGTCGCTGCTGGCTGGCGCACGCCTGAGCAATTATGATTACAGCTATGACCTGCAATATACCCTGCCCGCGTCGCAGGGAAACAACCGCCTCACCACCTACAAGGAAAGCGCGATCCTGACGCCCTATGCCGGGATCGTCTATGATGTGGCGCGGGACCACTCCGTCTACGCCAGCATCACCTCCATCTATCGTGCGCAAAGCACCCGGGACCGCAATGGCGAAACGCTGAAGCCGCGCGAAGGCATGCAATATGAGGTGGGCTTCAAGAGCGCCTTGTTCGACGGGGCGCTGAATACCAGCATCGCCTTGTTCGCCATCGATCAAGATAATTTTGCGGTGGTCGATACCGGCTATACCGTGCCTGGTACGACAACGGCTGCCTATCAGGCCGTCCAGGGTGCGCGCACGCGAGGCTTTGACCTTGAGGCGACGGGCGAGATCATTCCGGGGTGGAATGTCAGCACAAGCTTCAGCCACAGCGTCACACGCCGGAATAGTACACGGCTGACCACGACCGCACCCAAGGACATGTTCAAGCTGTGGACCAGCTATCGCTTCGCCGACGACCGAATGACAGTGGGCGGGGGCGTGAACTGGCAGAGCGCCTTCTATCTGACCACTACGCCCTCTACCACTCTGGGGCAGGTTACGGCGCGCCAGGGCAGTTATGCGCTCGTCAATCTGATGGGACGCTATTCCTTCACGGATGATCTGTCCTTGTCGGTCAATGTCAACAATCTGTTCGACAAGGACTATCTCAGCTCGATCGACCAGACCTTCTACGGCTATTATCGCGGCGACCCGCGAAATTTCCTCGCTACCTTGCGTTATAATTTCTGATGGTCGGGCTGCGTCATGAGGCGATCGGCAAAGCTGGCCGGCTCATGACCGCTCTGCTGGGCGGTTATCTCTTCGCTTGCGCCTGGGCGGTGTTCGTGGCGGCGGTTCTTCCGTTGCCGCGACCACAGGCCGTGCTGATGGCGACTTTGACCAGCTTCGTCGCCTTCCTGGCGATCATCATCCTGTCGTTCGCCTTCGGCAGCCTTTGGCGCTGGGTGATGATCCTTTCGGTAGTGACCCTCGCACTTGCCGGGAGCGGGCTGGCCTTGTCCGAGGTTGGCGCATGAAAAACCAGATGCTCGACCGTCCTCACTCACTCCGACAGTCTATGGCATGGCTCCACACATGGGGCGGCCTGATGGTCTGCTGGGCGCTCTTCGCTATCTTTCTGACCGGTACGATCTGCCTGTTCGAGGGACCGATCACCCAATGGATGAAACCCGAGCGGACCGCACGAATGATCGGCCATGACGGCGACTATAGCACAGGCCGAGCGGTTGCCTTTGCCCAGAACGAGTTGGCGAAGGTCGCGCGCGGCGCCCATTATTGGACGATTGGCCTTCCCAATGAAGATGATCCCGACATCCGCATTTACTGGCTGGACAATGGCCGTCGCGAAGGGCTCCGGCTCGATCCTGTCAATGGAGCGCGCATTCCGCCGGGGGCTGACCGGCAGACCGAAGGCGGCTTGTTGATTTCCACTGAGAAGTGACCCGGGTAGGGCGTAAATTTCCACTAAGAATTGACCCATGTTGAACTCGTCCCTGGCTTTGGCAAGCGAGGGTATATGGAGTGTTGGACATGGCGTTATTGAGCGTTATCCGGCGCTGGCATTTTCGCGATCATCTACCGATCCGGGAGATAGCGCGGCGCACCGGACTATCACGCAACACGATCCGCAAATATTTGCGGTCCGAGACGATCGATCCGCGATTCAAGGTGCCTGATCGACCAAGCAAACTGGATCCATTTGCTGAGCATCTGGCGGCCTGGCTGCGGCGCGAGATGGGCCGATCGCGCAAGCAGAAGCGCACGATCAAGCAGTTTCACGCCGATCTGGTGAGCCTGGGTTATGAAGGATCCTACAACCGGGTTGCCGCTTTTGCTCGGGACTGGCGCGAAGATTATCGGCGCCAGCAACAGATTGGCGGGCGTGGGACATTCGTGCCCCTGTCGTTCGCGCCGGGGGAAGCTTTCCAGTTTGATTGGAGTGAGGACTGGGCAATCATTGCCGGGGTTCGGACCAAGCTGCAGGTCGCGCACTTCAAGCTCAGTTACAGCCGGGCATTCATCGTGCGCGCCTACCTTCTGCAAACCCATGAGATGCTGTTCGACGCCCATAATCACGCCTTCCGCGTGCTGGGCGGCGTGCCGCGCCGGGGTATCTATGACAATATGCGCACGGCCGTCGACAAGGTCGGGCGTGGCAAGGAACGCACCGTCAACGCACGCTTTCTGACGATGGTCAGCCACTATCTGTTCGAAGCCGAGTTCTGTAACCCGGCTGCGGGATGGGAAAAGGGGCAGGTCGAGAAGAATGTCCAGGATGCGCGGCACCGTCTGTGGCAACCCACGCCGCAGGCCGAGAGCCTTGATGCGCTGAACCTGTGGCTGGAGGAGCGCTGCAAGGCGTTATGGGAGGACATCTCTCACGGGATCGAACCCGGGTCGGTTGCCAATGCCTGGGCCGATGAATCTGAGTGTCTGATGGTTGCGGGCAGGCCCTTCGATGGTTTTGTGGAATATCGCAAACGGGTATCGCCGACCTGCCTCATCCACTTTGAGCGCAATCGCTACAGCGTACCGGCCTCTTTCGCCAATCGCACTGTCAGCCTGCGCGTCTATCCTGATCGCTTCCAGGTCGTCGCCGAGGGGCAGCCAATCTGCGCACATCAGCGCATCATCAACCGCTCTCACGACGGTCCAGGTCATACGGTTTATGACTGGCGCCATTATCTGGCGGTCGTGCAGCGCAAACCCGGCGCCCTGCGCAACGGAGCGCCCTTCCTTGAGCTACCCGATGCGTTCCAGCGTCTGCAGCGACATCTGTTGCGCAATCCCGGCGGCGACAGGGAAATGGTCGAAATACTGGCGCTGGTTCTTCATCATGATGAGCAACTGGTGCTGACGGCGGTCACCATGGCGCTGGAGGCTGGCGTTCCGACCAAGACCCATATCCTCAATCTGCTCTATAGGCTGGTCGACGGAAAACCGATCTCCACGCCGCCGGTGACGGCGCCCCAGGCGCTCAAACTGGTCAGCGAGCCGATGGCCAATGTCGAACGCTATGATGATCTGCGCAAGGAGAAGCGTCATGCGTCATGACCCTGCCAGCGGCGCCATCGTCGTCATGCTCCGCAGCCTCAAGATGCATGGCATGGCGCAGGCCGTCACCGATCTCATGGAACAGGGATCTCCAGCCTTCGAAGCCGCCATCCCGATCCTCTCCCAGTTGCTCAAAGCCGAGACAGCAGAACGGGAGGTTCGGTCTGTGGCCTATCAGCTCAAGATCGCGCGCTTCCCTGTCTATCGCGATCTGGCCGGCTTCGACTTTACCAGTAGCGAGGTCAATGAAGCTCTAGTGCGTCAGTTGCATCGCTGCGACTTCATCGACATCGCCGACAATATCGTGCTGGTCGGCGGTCCTGGCACCGGCAAGAGCCATGTGGCAACGGCGCTGGGCATCCAGGCCATCGAACATCATCGAAAGCGCGTCCGCTTCTTCTCGACGGTCGAACTGGTCAATGCGCTCGAGCAGGAAAAAGCACAGGGCAAGGCCGGTCAGATCGCCAATCGCCTCCTGCACTCCGATCTCGTTATCCTGGATGAGCTTGGATATCTGCCGTTCAGTGCTTCAGGTGGCGCGCTGCTCTTCCATCTACTGAGCAAACTCTACGAGCGCACCAGCGTCATCATCACCACAAACCTGAGCTTCAGCGAATGGGCCACCGTGTTCGGCGACGCCAAAATGACCACGGCGCTTCTCGATCGGCTTACCCATCACTGCCACATCCTGGAGACCGGCAACGATAGCTTCCGCTTCAAAAACAGCTCTGCCAAGCAGGCCAGAACCCAAAGGAGAAAACCACGGGTTGACCCACCCATGACACCCGAAACATAATCCGCAGACGGGTCACTTCTCGATGGAAAACCCGGGTCACTTCTCAGTGGAAATCAACAAACCGGATTATCAGACGTTGAAAGTGCATCTCGGCTTGGGATGAAAACAGGACGAAGAGCGGCCGATTACCAGCTGCCACCTGCTTTGGTGATTTGGTCTAGTAGCGCGGTTTTGGAAGCTGTGCGGCGCGCGCCAGCATTCCGTTGAGGACTGACGTCGCCCACGACGTTACGACGCGTTGCGATCTTTTCGCCTAATGCGTCGAGGGTGATGGGCTCACGCTTGGTCTTCAAGGTCTTGAATGCCATAATCTTGAGCCGTCTCTTCTCGGATCCTCCGTTCCATATAATCGCGATCCAATCCTTGAGAAAGCTTGAATAGCGCCTTCGCCTGACCGAGCATTTCGTCTGCGGACCCCGATGCATATTGCCCCATACGATCAGCAATTAGGTCTTCGGCGGAAATGACGGCAACAGCGCCGTGCTCGCCAATCTCGATCACTTGCAAAAAATCTTGATCGGCAAAGCCATCGAGCAATCGACTGCCAACTACCTCAAAACCGAGTTTGAGATCGGGGTGAATCCAGCCTCTCAAAGAGAGCCCGGCTCCCTTTGGTCGAACAAAGCCGTGATCGACCATCACCGATTCCAGGGCCATCTGCTGCGATGAGACAAGATCAAAATCACCGGTGCTGATTGCACTTTGAGTGTATAGCTCGACAGCGCCACCGCCAACAAGAACGGGCGGCCTATATCCCTTTGCATCCATCGCCGCGCTGATCTGCGCCAACATGGTTAAAGCCGCTTCGAATTGTGGGCGCCAGCGAGACATGAGGTTCAGCTTTTATTCGAGTGCAAAGCCGCACCATGTAGCATCTCGCTGTCCTCAGCAAACCGCAGGCTACCGAATTGCATGGACGATGCCTCAGCGTTGATTGCTTACTACGGACCATTCCAGCTCGAAGCGTCCCAAATACTTTCGCAAGCGATCCGCATCATTCGAGCTGCTGCGGCGTGCGCGCGAGGCGTTGAAGAGGGTTCGCCCTGCTTCGGAAAGCGAGCGGCTGCCACGGCATATCCTGATCGTCTCGGCGAGTTGGACGCGATCAAACAGGTCGAGTTCGGCAATCTGCTCGTCGCTCAATATCTCGGACAGAATGTCTGCGGCGTTGTCAGCCTGACCTGACCATAGCCGTCGCAGTCGCTCGATTTCCTTGTCGACGCAGTCCACATCGATCCGCCCCTTCGGGCTGAGCGTCGCCATTCGCGTCACACTGGCGGCAAGGTCCCGGAAATTGCCCGGCCAGCTTGCCTCCCCGGACGTCGCAAAGGTCAGATAGCGTTGGCGTGCTTCCTTGTTGAAACTGGCCTGATCGCCTTCGCGCTCGGCGAACCTATCAAGCTCATAGTCGAGATTAGGCTCGATATCCTCTCGTCGGTCAGCGAGGCCGGGCAGACGGAAGGTCCAAAGATTTAGGCGCGCGTACAGGTCGTCGCGGAATGCCCCCGCTGCCACTGCTTCGCCCAGATCGCGATTGGTGCCGGCGATCAGCTGGAAATCCGACGCGACCTCCTTGTCCGCACCCACGGGGAGGAAGCGCTTGTCCTCAATGGCGCGGAGGATCATCGCCTGCTCATCGAGGCCCAGTTCACCGATCTCGTCGAGGAACAGCATGCCCTTGTCAGCGGAACGGAGCAGACCCGGCCGGTCGGCAACCGCGCCGGTGAAGGCGCCCTTTCTGTGGCCAAACAGGGCCGACATGGCGCTATCGCCCTTCAGGGTTGCGCAGTTTACCTCCACGAACGAGCCGGCAATCTGGTGCTTGGCCTTCTTCAGTTCATAGATCCGACGCGCGAGCTGGCTCTTGCCCGCGCCAGTCGGCCCCATGAGCAACACGGGCGCGCGGGACCGCAGCGCGACTTGCTCGATCTCGTCTATCATGCCGTTGAAGGCGGCGTTGCGCGTGTCGATGCCGGATTTGAGGAACGACGTGCTCTCGGCGCTCGCGACAGCGAAGCGGGTGGCGATGCTGTCATAGCGCGACAGATCGAGATCGATGATGCTCCAGCGGCCAGGCGCTCCGCTATCTTCGGCGCGCTTGGCCGGCTGAGTCTGGAGAAGGCGCCCCGGCAAATAGCGGGCCTCGGTCAGCAGGAAGAGGCAGATCTGTGCGACGTGCGTGCCGGTGGTGATGTGGAGGAGGTAATCCTGCTCGTCCGGATCGAACGGCTCGGCCCGTGCGAAATCGAGCAGCTTTCCATAGACCTCCTCGAAGTCCCACGGATCGCGGAAGTCGAGTACGCGCATATCGACCTGGGTCTCGGGTGAGACCGAGGCGATATCCTCCGCGACATATTCAGCAAGGCGCCGGTGGGCTGTGCCATGAAGCAGCACCAGTCGATCGACCCGCAAATCTTCATGCATGGTGAGTGCGACCGTCGGTCGCCACTTGTTCCAGCGCGAAGGCCCGAATTTGCTCGCATCGAGCGTGGAGCCAAGGAATCCGATCACGGTCAGCGGTTTCATTCTTATACCATAGGATAAAAGAGTATCTTTTTCGATATGAAATTTGATCGCTATTGAGCGGACTGTATTGCGCCAAAAGAAAATATATCTATATATATCAATGATATGTGAATTTCCTTCGCCCCCCTCCTGCGGATTGGCACACCTCCTGCAAATTGGATTGGTGTCGGCAGAGGCGGATTACTCGGCCAGCAGGCGGAACTGGGGCGGTCGGAATGGGCTGGCCGCCCCAAGGGCCGGAAATTCACAGGGCGTAGCTCAGTCTGCGCAGAGCGCCTGCCTTGGGAGCAGGAGGCCGCAGGTTCAAATCCTGCCGCCCTGACCAGATGAGGAGTTGGACGATGGCCAACAAGGGACTGTTTGCGAGCGCCGTGGCGAAGCTGCTGCCGCCCGCCGATACGTTGAACCGGGAGGGTGCGCCGGCCTACGCCTATGTGCCGAAGGCGAAGCTCGCCCAGTTGGCGGCAACCGGCACACTGGCCGATGATTTCTATGGCGCGGCGGAGACGCAGCTTGCCGATGTGCTGGATGCGGCCCGCGCGGTTGATCCATATTTCGTCGCCCAGGCTGCGGTCTATGCCCGCACGTCCGGCGCGATGAAGGACATGCCGGCTTTGCTGGCGGCCTATCTGACGGTTGCGGATCCCGACCTCGCGGTTCGGGTGTTCGGCAAGGTCGTGAACAACGGCCGCATGCTGCGCAGCTTCGTTCAGATTATGCGGTCAGGTCAGGTCGGGCGGACGTCGCTCGGCACGCGGCCGAAGCGCTTGGTGCAGCAGTGGCTGGAGCAGGCGTCGATCCGTGACCTGATGCACGCTGCGACCGGCGCTGCGCCGAGCCTGGCGGACATCGTCAAGATGGTCCACCCGCGCCCAGCGGGTGCGGAGCGCAAAGCTTTCTATGGCTGGCTGATCGGTCGTCCCTATGACGTCGCCGCTCTGCCCGTCGAGATCGCCGCGTTCGAGGCTTGGAAGCAGGATCAGGCGCTGCCGCTGCCGCAGGTGCCCTTCGAGTGGCTGACCGCTCATTCGCTGAGCGCGGAGCAGTGGGCGGAGCTTGCCGGCCGTATGGGCTGGCAGGCGTTGCGGATGAACCTTAACACGCTGGCGCGCAACCGTGCGTTCGGGGTGGAAGGGCTCACCGATCAGGTCGCGGCCCGGCTTGCCGACTGCGATGCACTCCGTGCCGTGCGGCCCATGCCCTATCAGTTGATGGTGGCATTAGGTCAGGTCGGCGACGGCGTGCTGCTCAAGGTACAGGCGGCGCTGGAGGAGGCGCTGGAGTTCTCTCTGGCGTGCGTACCGAAGGTGCCGGGCCGCGTGGTCGTCTGCCCCGATGTGTCTGGGTCGATGCAATCGCCGGTGACGGGCTACCGCAAGGGCGCTTCGTCCATGGTTCGCTGCATCGATGTCGCGGCTCTGGTCGCGGCGGCGATGTTGCGGTCAAACCGTAAGGCGCGGGTTATTCCGTTCGAGCAGGCGGTCGTGCCGGTGACGCTGAAAGCTACCGACCGGATCGGGGCGAATGCGGCGAAGCTGGCAGCGGTCGGCGGTGGCGGGACGAATGTCTCGGCGCCTCTCGCACTCCTCAACAAGGAAAAGGCGGCGGTCGATCTGGTGGTTATCGTCTCGGACAATGAGTCTTGGGTCGATGCGCAGCGGATCGGCTCGACGGCGACGATGCAGGAATGGACGAAACTGGCGAAGCGCAACCCGCAAGCTAAACTCGTCTGCATCGACATCGCGCCCTACGGTACCACGCAGGCGGCTAGCCGGCGGGACATATTGAATGTCGGAGGCTTCTCCGACGCGGTGTTCGACACCATTGCGCGCTTCGTCTCCGGCGAGACGCGCGACTGGGTGAGCATCGTCGAACAAGTGGAGGTCTAAACAAACAGGGTCGTGGCGAATGCTGGCAGGACTACATGTCACCAGAGGAGGCCCGACGAGTAAAGCACCCGGAAGGCAGTTGTGCCGAAAGGGAGATGCGGGTTCGAACCCCGCCGCCGACACGTAGCTTAAGGGCCGCGTCTTGCCGAACCTCGTCGCCACGACCCAACCAGATTATCACGGCGAATGCCGAGAAGGACTACATTGGTAATGTGGTTGTCGCGGGTTTAAGTCCCGCCTGTATCGGCAACGATACAGTAGCTCAGCTGGATAGAGCGCCGGTCCCTCGGGACGGTCTTTCTCACTTCTCGTCGCCGTGACCGAAATGCAAAAAAACATGGCGAATGCCTGACAGACTACATGGCCTATCACGCCCCAGATGCGGGTTCGAATCCCGCCGGACCGCCCAATCGGTCCGTAGTGTAACGGTAGCACAGGGACCGTCCGCAAGGATGGAGAGAAGTCTGTCAAAACCTCGTCGCCATGGCACAGAAATTTGAGCTGGCGAATGCCGGCGGGACTACATGGTCAGAGCGCCTGCCCACGGGCAGGAGGTCGGCGGTCCGACCCCGCCTCCGGGAAACCGGATAGCTCAGGGAAATGTCTCGCCACATCTGGTCGCCGGCACCATTACTATACAGGGAGGTCGCTATGACCGAGAGCAGGACTTACGATATTCAGCACGTCGAGGGCGGCAAGCCGATCAAGCTGTGGACGCGCGGCGTGCCGGTCGACGAGAAGGCGCACGAGCAGCTCCGCAAGGCGGCGCAGATGCCCTTCGTGTTCAAGCATGTGGCGGCCATGCCGGATGTGCATGTCGGCATCGGTGCGACCGTTGGCTCGGTGATCCCGACCAAGGGCGCGGTGATCCCGGCGGCGGTGGGCGTCGACATCGGCTGCGGCATGATGGCGACGCGCACCTCGCTGATGGCGAGCGATCTTCCGGACAATCTGGAGGGCATCCGCTCGGCGATCGAGCAGGCGGTGCCGCATGGCCGTTCGGTTGGTCGTGGCCAGCGCGATCATGGCTCGTGGGGGGCACCGCCGGTCGAGATCGTGGACGCCTGGGCGACGCTCGTGGAACGGTTCGACCGGATCACGGTGAAATATCCGCGGTTCAAGAACACGAACCAGCTAACCCATCTGGGAACGCTGGGAACGCTGGGGACGGGCAACCACTTCATCGAGCTTTGCCTCGATACCGAGCAGCGCGTGTGGATCATGCTCCACTCGGGTTCGCGCGGCGTGGGGAATGCGATCGGCACGTTCTTCATCGAGCTGGCCAAGCAGGACATGCGCAAGTGGTTCATCAACCTGCCCGACGAGGATCTGGCCTACTTTCCGGAAGGGACCGATCATTTCGATGACTATGTCGAGGCGGTCAAGTGGGCGCAGGACTTCGCGGCGCTGAACCGGCGGATGATGATGACCAATGTGATCCGGGCGCTGCGCGGACAGATCGCCAAACCTTTTGACGCTGAACTGGAAGCGGTGAACTGCCATCACAACTATGTGACGCGGGAGAACCATTTCGGCCAGAATGTGCTCGTGACCCGCAAGGGCGCGGTGCGCGCGGCGAAGGGCACGATGGGCATCATCCCGGGTTCGATGGGCGCGAAATCGTTCATCGTGCGCGGTCTCGGCAATGCGGAATCGTTCGAGAGCTGCAGCCATGGTGCGGGGCGCGTGATGTCGCGCACTCAAGCCAAGAAGCTGGTCTCGCTCGACGAGCATATCGCCGATACGGCGGGCGTCGAATGCCGCAAGGACGAGAGCGTCATCGACGAGACGCCCAAGGCCTACAAGCCGATCGAAGCCGTGATGGCCGCCCAGGCCGATCTGGTGGAGATCGTCCATACGTTGAAACAGGTGGTGTGCGTGAAGGGGTAACCCTTCACGTATATCCAGGGGGAATTATGATCATCATTGACGGATCGGAAGGTGAAGGTGGCGGGCAGGTGGTGCGCAATGCGTGCGCGCTTTCTCTCGTCACCGGCAAGGCCGTCCGTATCGAGAATGTCCGCGGCAAACGCTCCAAGCCGGGGCTCATGCGTCAGCATGTGACCGCGGTTGAGGCTTCGTGCACCATCGGCAATGCCGAATGCCAGGGGCTTCATGTTGGCTCGTCCGCGCTCAGCTTCGTGCCGGGCCGCGTTGTGCCGGGCGAGTATCGCTTCGCCGTCGGCACCGCAGGTTCGACGGGGCTTGTCCTGCAGACGGTGCTGATGCCGCTGCTGCTCGTCGATGAACCGTCACGGCTGGTGCTGGAAGGTGGGACGCACAACATGCTCGCGCCGCCGTTCGACTTCATTGCGAAATGCTTCCTGCCGATCATCAATCGTATGGGTCCGAAGGTGGAGGCCCGGCTTGTCCGGCACGGCTTCTACCCGCGCGGTGGCGGTCGGATCGAGGTTGATATCAATCCGGCGCCGTTGCGGCCCATCGACTGTCTGGAGCGCGGAGCTCTGATGGGCGTCAGCGGTCAGGCGCTGTTTGCCGGCCTGCCGTTCGAGATTGCGGAGCGCGAGATCAATGTCGTGCGCCGCGATCTCGGTTGGTCGGAGCGAGAAGCCTGCGTGCGCGAACTGCCGGACGATCAGGGGCCGGGCAACATCCTGTTGCTTGAGGCGCAGTTCGAGCATGGAACCGAAATCGTCAGTGGCTTCGGCCAACTGGGCGTAACAGCCGAGCGGGTGTCCAAGAAGGCTGTCGGGCGTATGCTTGGGTTCCTAGAATCCAATGCCTTTGCCGGCCCCTATCTGGCCGATCAGCTGCTGCTACCCTTCGCGCTTGCAGGCGGCGGCAGCTTCACAACGGTCAAGCCGAGCCAGCATAGCCTCACCGCGATCGAGGTGATGGGGCGTTTTCTGGATCGACGCCTTGGGTTTGCTCAGCAGCCGGGAGGGACGCATCTGCTGACCGTTCGATGAACGGGTGGCCATGCCATGTTCCGCATGTCTGGCCACAAAGCTGAAGCTAGCAATATTGATACTGGGGTAACGAGCTCTTTCTGAAGTGAAAATCCGGCGTACGTAGTAGCGACCCCAAGATGCATGAGAGCCAGGGAGGTGTGAAAACGTGTTCAGGGATTCGTCATTTCATTTTGGCTTTATATATGTAAAAATCGATAATTATTTATCTGAATTTGGTTTCATATTTAATCTTATATAAGAAGAATGCTTTGAACAGATCGGCGATGGCAATGAATTGTCTTCAATAAACTGCAATTTTGCTACGCAATGTTCGATATGGTACTGGATGTTGATAAAAGTTTCTATGCTGCGAGTAATTCGTTCTGCTCTTGGGGAAACAAAAATATCACGAGATTCAAGCATATTTAATGCGATGTCTAGTTTTGGATGATCGTCGATAAACCACTGGTACACTCAGTAAAAATCTCGTCACAGCCGAAATCAGCCAGTGATTTTTTGCAATCTTTTAGAGTGTCTGGGGAATTTGCCCGGGCGTATCCAATAGCTTTCATCGATTGCCTCCATTTGAATTGGGGCAATGGTAAATCGTGGACGATGGTGCTGGAATCCGCAAAATTGCTGATGCGGTTAAAGAAAATAAATTGAAAAATCAGTCTGTTATGAGTTTTGTTTCTACTGGCGGGAATGAGGCATCTTTTTATTTGAGTTCGTCCAACAGAATGATGTCTCGTTTGCTTCGGTTCAGCAGGCGATAGCGGGTGTTACATGTCTGCACGATCGCCCCTTCTACGAGGCGGCTCCGTGCGGTTCGAACAGCGGAAGTGCAGATAGATCGACCGTTTGGGTATCGCCCCAGCCGGTCCCCGTATATTTTGCCTACCATACGGATCTCAGTTAGGGCAGGTTCGAACGTACATGTCGAAACGACCGGCGTCCATTCGTCGAGTTCAGCGTCAAATTCTGTACATTTGTGGCGGGACGGCTTTGCTGTCCTATCCATCGGATTGCTTCCCGCCCCGGCGGCGGCCAACATGAGGCAATTGGTCGAGTACTTTCGCGACCAGGGCCCATGGTCCGTTCCGACGAGGATGCGATGCTACGGTCGTATTGATATCGAAGCTGGGAACGCCGAGTGGCGTCGCGGGCGCCTGCATTACGCGTACGGAATAATTACTGACGTCAGCAAGCGCACTGACGTTCGTTATCTCCATGCGAGCGATTTCGAAGGCCGCATCACTTTGCCCATTTGGCCATATTTCGACCTTAACGACCATCATCCCGGTATGACATCCTCATATCGTTTATGCTGATATTTTGGACTCGTGGGGTGCTCATCGATGGTGTTCGTCATTCGCCGATGGAATAAGCGCAAGGCGCGATAGGCCGCAAGTTGTGAGGCAATCCGTTCTTCGGCGTTGTCAGCCTGCCAGGGGCGCAAATAGGGCGCAAAACCTACCCCCTTTGCCACGTCGAGCCGAAGTTCGCGGAGGACAGCGTAAGCATCACCATGAATGCGCTTCCAACTGGGCTTGATCTGAGCCTCTTCGTAAAAGCTTGTTTCGCGACTGCGGGTTGGGCTGAATTCGATCTTCTCCACAATCACATCTTTCAGCCGACGGTTGAGCGCGCGAGCTGCATTGGCATAAATCCTCAGCTTCTCTTTATCGCTTAGTTCTGCTGGTTCTTGGCCGCGCCATTGGATGCGGACTATTCCAGTGCGCAGGCTTCCAGAGGCATCAAGCGTTCCCCAACAAATTTGGCTGACCAAAGAGTGGTGTCTTCGACCGAAAAGGATCAGTCCGATTTTGTCATCAGGGCCTGATGAATCCACAAAATCCGGTTTGTGCGTGGAATCGAGCGTGTCGAGATAAGGGTATTCGGTCGACATGAATGGGGCCGCAAACTTCCGATGCATCTGGGTCTCCTAGTGCCGAGGAGCGCCAACATTCGACGCACACGCAAAGCGCGTCGATGATCAGCTGGCGATATCTGGCAGTGAGTCTGAGTGTTCCTGTCTCTGCATATCAAAAATCTAAAGGTTCTTAAAAGCCGTGTTCTTATGAACCGTGGACGAATTTTCCGTGGGCGCGCAAGTATCGCCTGTGACTGAGGATGTAGTGCAGACAGTTGGCCGGACGATCCGGCGTTTTCGGGAGCAGCAAGGCTATTCTCAGGAAGCCTTCGCCCAAAAGGCACGGCTGGATCGTTCATACTTTGGACGGATTGAGCGCGGCACGCAGAACTTAGCACTTCGGACCCTTTGCGTTATTGCGATAGCGCTAGAGGTGCATCCGGCCGAATTGCTTGCTGATGTAGAGGTCACGTTCCCGCCTCCATCGGGCCAATAGAGCGGTCAATCTGTCTCGTGAAACGCGGTTCATCCCGTCGCGAATCGATTCGCGACTCGGGAGGATCGGCGTGCAGGTCTGGGTGGCCCTTAACCCAAGCATTCACCTTGTCTCTCAAAGAATAAGATTTAATACTTATAATTACACGGCTTTTAAGAACCATTTGTTTTAGTGCTGACGGAATGGTCGTGTGTGAAAACCCGTGTGATGGGCTTCCCATTATTTTGATGCGGACGTCCAATTTATGGCTGTAAATTATCAGGCCTATGGAAGTGCGTTCTAACACTTCGCATCTGTGCGTTTGGACATGGATTCTGGATTTCGATCATAATTTAATCGATGACAGCATTAAGTGTTGTTGTCGATCATGGTTCAGCATGTATATCATGCTATATATATCCACAACGTCCAATTTAATTAAATTATATTCAAATCATGTCCTATTGAATTGGACGTTATTCTGTTATTTTACTAGATCTATACTTGGTTATAAATGAGGATCCCGCAATGCAATTCGCATGAGGGAGACGAGATGTGTCGAATGATGGAGAAGGCTTCAGATCGCGATCGGTTCGTGGAGCAAAATACGTCAGGCGTCGGACCAGGGGTCACATTCGCCATCGAGATGAGCGAAGGGCGGTTCGTCGAGCGGCGTTTTCCCCAATGCTGGTGCAAGAGGCGGCCACCTGCTTCGAAGGGCGCTTAGGGCGCGCGGTCTCACATGATGAGGCGCGAAATTTTCTGGGACATCTAGCTGATTATATTTGGATGCTCGTCCGCTGGGGCGAGGTGCCTTCGGAAGCGAAGTCGTTGCCTGAGGAGCGGGGGCTGCACGCTCCTGCGAAGTTGTCCAGGCGCTGACGTCGTCATCGAAGCTGAGGGTGTTTTGAGTCGGTTGGTTCGCTTCTCGCGGTGACAAAGAAGAGGCGGCTGCCGGTTGTTGTCGAGGTGATTTATGGCACGGCCACGGAAAAGCAGGCGTTCGCGTAAGGTGGTGAAGCTAGAGCAGGCGACCGGCACGCGAAAGGCGTTGCTATATACGCGTGTGTCATCGCCAGAGCAGGAGCGAGAAGGGTTTTCGCTAGATGCTCAGGAGAACCTGCTTCGTGATTACGCCGTTCGCAACGGATATCACATCGTTAGTCGGCATATTGACGTGGAAACGGCAAAATCTACTGGCCGAACAGAATTTGCAGCAATGCTAAAATATTTCAAGGATCATCGTAGTGTTAGGATATTGCTGGTCGAGAAGGTTGATCGACTTTATCGTAATATGACAGATTATCTGGAAATTGATAATCTGGATATAGAAATACATCTAGTTAAAGGGGGTGTTATTATATCAAAAGAATCAAAATATTCGGAGAAGTTTATTCATGGAATCAAAATTTTGATGGTCAAGAATTACGTAGACAATCTATCTGAAGAAACAAAAAAGGGTCTTTTGGAAAAGGCAAGCCAAGGTATTTGGCCGACGCACGCGCCGACGGGATATATCAACGTTCTCGGTTCCGCAGGGAAAAGGATTATCATTCCTGATCCTGAAGCTGCACCACTTGTCATCAAACTTTTTGAATGGATGGAGACAGGAGAATATTAGCTTGCTGAAATTACCGAGAAAATCCGCGATGCTGGCTTAAGAAGTAAGCTGACCAAGCAGATTGTTGGGCGCAGCTCAATTCATCACATGTTACGAAATCCGATTTACATCGGCCGGATCGAATGGCGAGGCGAAAGCTTCCGAGGCGTCCACCAGCCTCTCGTCAGTTCCCTGACATGGAATAACGTTCAAGAGCTGCTGGATCGCCGGAGTGTAAAAAACACTCATGGCGACCAGCTGCGTTTCGCGTTCACAGGCCTCATAACTTGTGGTCATTGCGGGTGCGCGGTTGTCGCCCAAATGCAGAAGAAGCGCTATGTCTATTATCATTGTTCTGGGTTCAGGCAGAAATGCCCGGAAAAATATGTCCGGGAAGAAACGCTAGTCGAGGCTTTCGCTCAGCAACTTGCCCGCCTGCAGGTCGATGACGAGATATTCTCGTTGATCGAACGTGCGATCGTTGACGCTCAACGCGACGAGGACAAGGGGCGCAATGAAGAAATTATGCGGTTGAAGGCGGAGGCTGATCGCCTACAGGTCCGCATGGATAAGCTGTATGTTGACCACCTCGAGGGCAGGATTCCTGCGGACATGTACGACCGACTAGCCTCTGAATGGCGGGATGAGCGTATGCAGAGCTTGGAGCGGCTGGAAGGATTTCGTGAGGTTGATGATGCCTTGATAGGCGATGGCATCGAACTGCTGGATTTGGCTCGAAAGGCCCATCAAACCTTCGTTTTGCAGTCTCCAAGTGACAAAATCAGCGTTCTGAAATTGCTACTTTCGAACTGTACATGGCCCAACGGCGAACTCACCGTCGAGTTCCGTGAACCTTTTGCAATGCTTGAGAAAATTTCCCCTGGAGCACCCGCTCTCAGCGCCCCGTCCGGAGGCTCTGAAGCAGAGTGTCCAAATTGGCTCCCCGAGTAGGATTCGAACCTACGGCCATTCGATTAACAGTCGAATGCTCTACCGCTGAGCTATCGGGGAGCAGCCCCGCTTGCGCCGGGCAGGCCGCGCATATGCAGCGGCTTGTCCCAAATGGCAAGCGCTGCTTTTGCCATTCCTGAAAAAAATCTGTGCATATGCATGCGCTTGCGGAACGGGCGCATTTTCGTCCTTTTCCGCCGGTTTTTCAGGTTTCGCCGATGTGGATGGCAAGCCAGATGGTCGGCGCGTCCGTATGGGTGACGCGGTGCGGGATGCCCGCTCGAATCAGTCGATGATCCCCCGGTTCCAGGCGATAGGTGCCGATCCCTTCCAGCAGCAGTTCGGCGGTCCCGGTCAGCACCAGCACCCATTCATCCCAATGCTGGACATAGGGGCGCTCCGGCGGTGTGCTGTGGCCGTGGGATATAATCCGTTCGATCCGCACGCCCGGCATCGACACTATATCCTCGAACAGTTCCTCGGCCGCATGTCCGGACGGGATATCGAGCAGGTTGGTCGGCGCGTCGACCGGCAATGCAGGAGGTGGGCATGTCATCGGCGCATGATGCCGATTGGCGGAAAATTGGAAATGGGGGTTTTTACCGGGGCGTCAGCCTGTGGGACGGGGCGTGCCATCTCCGTTGTCGCCGCGCTTGTTGCTTGAAATCCTGCGCTACCCGTGCTGACCATGCGGCCTGGCCGTTCGGCCCAATGTCAGAACAGGGGTTTGATACCGTGACAATGATATCCCGTTTGCTGCTGTCGGCGGCAATGGTGGCGGGCGCTTGCGCCGCGCCGGCAATCGCACAGCCCAGGCAGGTGCTGACCCACGAAACCTTGTGGATGATGAAGCGCGTCGGCGCGCCGGTGGCGAGCCCGGACGGCAAATGGGTGGTCTATGCGCTCAGCGAACCATCCTATGAGAAGGATGGCGCGGTCAGCGACCTGTGGATCGTGCCGGCCGACGGATCGGCTGCGCCGCGCCGCCTGACCGCGACCAAGGCGGGCGAGGGCGATCCGGCCTGGGCGCCCGACAGCCGCCGTATCGCCTTTTCCGCCAAGCGCGAGGGCGACGATGTCGCGCAAATCTATGTGCTGGACCTGGCCGGAGGTGAAGCCCGCCGCGTGACCAGCATCCCGACCGGCGCGGGCAAGCCGATCTGGCGGCCCGATGGTCAGGCGATCCTGTTCGAAAGCGCGGTCTATCCCGGCGCGATGGACGCCGCCGCCAACAAGAAGACGGCCGAGGAACGCAAGGCGCGCAAATATAATATGCGCGTCTATGAGCATTTCCCGATCCGCTACTGGAACGACTGGCTGGATGACAAGCGGCCGAGCCTGTGGATGCAGCCGCTGGCCGAGGGCGCGCCGGCGCGCGATATATTGTCCGCCACCAAGCTGGCGCAGGCCGATGGCTTTGGCGGCAACGCCCAGAGCGACGGCGGCATGACGCTGGCGCCGGTCTGGAGCCCGGACGGCAAGGAGATCATCTTCACCGCCACCACCGAGCGCTGGAACGCGGCCCATGCCCGCGTCAATTTCGGCCTCTATCGCATGCCGGCTGATGGCGGCGAGCCGGTGCTGGTGACGCCGACGCCGGGCGAATATGGCGACATGAAGTTCACGCCGGACGGCAAGAGCCTGATCTTCCAGTTCAACACGCAGGGGCAGGAGGTCTATGATCTGGCCAAGCTGCACCGGGTTGCCTGGCCGGCGGGCGGGGCAGCGACGCTGCTGACCGGCGGCTTCGATCGCGCGGTGGACAGCTATGCCGTGACGCCTGACAGCCGCAGCCTCTATCTGACTGTGCCGGACGCGGGGATGGAAAATCTCTATCGCGTACCCGTGAGCGGCGGCACGCCTGAACTGGTGATCGCGCCCAAGGTCGGCGGCTATGCCGGGATCGACATTCCGTCGGATGCCAAGTCGACGCAGATCATCGCCAGCTATGGCAGTTCGGTGAACCCGGCGGAAATCGTGCGGATCGACCCGGCGGCCAAGCGGCACAAGAATCTGACGAACGTCAACACCGCGCTCGCCGCGTCGATCGACTGGGCCAGCCCGGACCATTTCTGGTTCACCACTGACAAGGGCCGGCGCATCCACAACATGATCGTCACCCCCCCGGCGTTCGACCCGGCGAAGAAATATCCGTTGATGGTGCTGATGCATGGCGGCCCGGCATCGTCCAACATGGACCAGATCGGCCTGCGCTGGAATTATCACCTGCTCGCCAGCGCCGGCTATGTCGTGCTGATGACCGACTATACTGGCTCGACCGGCTATGGCGAGGCCTTCTCGCGGGCGATCAAGCTGGACCCGCTGCGTGGCCCGGCGAACGAGATCAACCAGGCGGTGGATGAGGCCGGCAAGCGCTATGCCTTCATCGACACGGCCAATGCCTGTATCGGCGGCGCCAGCTATGGCGGCCATCTCGCCAACTGGATGGAGGCGACCACGACCCGCTACAAGTGCATCGTCAGCCATGCCGGCGAAGTCGACCTGCTGACCCAGTGGGGCACCAGCGATTTCAACTATGGACGCGAAGTGGCGAGCGGTGGTCCGCCCTGGGGCGACAGCCCGGTGTGGCGCGACCAGAGCCCGATCACCTATGGCAAGGACTGGAAGACGCCGATGCTGCTGACCGCTGGCGAGCGCGATTTCCGCGTGCCGCTGGCGAACACGCTGGAAACCTGGTCGACCTTGCAGCGGATGCAGGTGCCCAGCCGCCTGCTGATCTTCCCCGATGCCTGGCACTGGATCACCAAGCCGGAGGATAGCCGCCAATTCTACCGCGAGGTGCAGGGCTGGCTGGCCCATTATCTGAAGGGTGGGCCGGAAGTGAAGGGCGGCCCGATCGCGGCGCCCGAAGCGGCCAAGGCGCAATAGGCAAAAAAAAGGCCCGGTCGATCAACGACCGGGCCTTTTTCCATCAGTCCTTTTCGACCTGGCTGACGTCGCGCACCGCGCCGCGCGCGGCGTTGGTGGTGAGCGCCGCATAGGCACGCAGCGCCGGCGAGACGTTGCGCTTGCGGCCGAACGGCTTCCACGCCTTCTTGCCGCGCGCGACCATCTCCTCATGGCGCTTGGCCAGTTCTGCATCGTCGACCAGCAGCTGGATGCCGCGATTGGGGATGTCGATCAGGATCGGGTCGCCGGTCGCGACCAGCGCGATCAGGCCGCCCTCGGCCGCCTCGGGCGAGACATGGCCGATCGACAGACCCGACGTGCCGCCGGAGAAGCGCCCGTCGGTGATGAGCGCGCAGGCCTTGCCCAGCCCCTTCGACTTCAGATAGCTGGTCGGATAGAGCATTTCCTGCATGCCGGGGCCACCCTTGGGCCCTTCATAGCGGATGACGACGACGTCGTTCGCCTTGACTTCATTGCCCAGGATGCCCGCGACCGCCGCGTCCTGGCTTTCATAGACGCGGGCCGTGCCATGGAAGGTCAGGATGCTGTCGTCGACGCCGGCGGTCTTCACGATGCAGCCCTCGGGCGCCAGATTGCCGAACAGCACGGCCAGGCCGCCATCCTTGGAGAAGGGATGTTCGGCGCTGCGGATCACGCCGGTCTGGCGATCCATGTCCAGTTCCTTCCAGCGGTTATTCTGGCTGAAGGCCTGGGTGGTGCGCACGCCGCCGGGCGCGGCCTTGAAGAATTCCTGCACCGCCTCGCTGTTGGTGCGGCTGATGTCCCAGCGGTTGATCGCCTCGCCCATGGTGGTGGCGTGGACGGTCGGCAGGCTGGTGTCGAGCAGGCCGGCGCGTTCGAGCTGGCCCAGGATCGCCATGATTCCGCCGGCGCGATGGACATCCTCCATATGCACGTCCTGCTTGGCCGGCGCGACCTTGCACAGGCACGGCACGCGGCGCGACAGCCGGTCGATATCGGCCATCGAGAAATCGACGCCGCCTTCATGCGCGGCGGCAAGCAGGTGCAGCACCGTGTTGGTCGATCCGCCCATCGCGATGTCCAGGCTCATCGCATTTTCGAAGGCTGCATGGCAGGCGATGTTGCGGGGCAGGGCGGATGCGTCGTCCTGCTCATACCAGCGGCGCGCGAGATCGACGATGGTGTGGCCGGCCTCGCGGAACAGCTTCTCGCGATCGGCATGGGTGGCCAGGATCGAGCCATTGCCCGGCAGCGACAGTCCCAGCGCTTCGGTCAGGCAGTTCATCGAATTGGCGGTGAACATGCCCGAGCAGCTGCCGCAGGTGGGGCAGGCCGCCTTCTCGATCGCGGCGACTTCCTCGTCGGTGTAATTTTCGTCGGCGGCGACGACCATCGCATCGACCAGGTCGAGCGCCACGGTCTTGCCGCGAATGTCGGCCTTGCCGGCCTCCATCGGCCCGCCGGAGACGAAGATCACCGGAATGTTGAGGCGCATCGCGGCCATCAGCATGCCCGGCGTGATCTTGTCGCAGTTGGAAATGCACAGCAGCGCGTCGGCGCAATGGGCATTGACCATATATTCGACGCTGTCGGCGATCAGATCGCGGCTGGGCAGCGAATAGAGCATGCCGTCATGGCCCATGGCGATGCCGTCATCGACCGCGATGGTGTTGAATTCCTTGGCGACGCCGCCGGCCGCCTCGATCTCGCGCGCGACCAGCTGGCCCAGATCCTTCAAATGGACATGGCCGGGCACGAACTGGGTGAATGAATTGGCAATGGCGATGATCGGCTTGCCGAAATCCTCGTCCTTCATGCCGGTGGCGCGCCAGAGGCCGCGCGCGCCCGCCATGTTACGGCCGTGGGTGCTGGTGCGTGAACGATAATGAGGCATTTTACGCCGTTCCTGTAATCTTGTTTCCCTGCAATGGCTGCCCCCTACGCCTTTGCACAAAGGTTGTGAAATATATTATTGAAGCGATATAAGGTCGCAAGGAGACTTTATTGCCATGGACCTTCGCCCGCTGCGTCATTTTCTGGCTGTTGCCGATACACTGCATTTCGGCCAGGCGGCGCAGCGCCTGGGCATGACCCAGCCGCCGCTCAGCCAGTCGATCCTGGCGCTGGAGCGGGAGCTGGGGGCGCCGCTCTTTACCCGGTCGAAGCGCAATGTCGCGCTGACCGCCTTTGGCCGGCAATGGCTGGAGCATGTCCGTCCGGCGGTGGAGGCGGTGGGCGCGCTGCCGGACATCGCCCGCCGCCTGCGCGACGGCAGCGCGGGGCAGATCGGCCTCAGCTTCGTGAGCACCGCCGACTATAGCCTGTTGCCCGCGTTGGTGCGCGATTATGCCGCCCGCTTCCCGGAGGTGGAGATCGCGCTGACCGAGGCGACCAGCGACGTGCAGATTGCTGATCTGATCGACGGGGTGAATGATGCGGGCATATTGATCGCGCCCGATGGCGCGCTACCCGACGCGCTCGCCTATATGCCCTTGTTGCGCGAGCCGCTGGTGGCGGCGGTGCCGGAGGGCTGGGTGGCGGACGACCAGGCGCAGGGTGATCCCTGGCTGGATCGACCGCTGATCCTGTTCCCGCGCCGGGTGGCGCCGGCCTTCCATGATCTGGTGAGTGGCTATCTGGCCGGCCGGGGGCAGCCCCTGCTGATCCGGCAGGAGGCGATCCAGATGCAGACGATCATCAGCCTGGTGTCGGCGGGCATGGGTATTGCGCTGGTGCCGGCGTCGCTGCGCAACCTGGCGCGAACCGGGGTGCGCTATCTCGACCTGCAGGACGCGCCGATCCTGGAGACTGGCCTTGCCTGGCGGCGGGACGATGACGGCGCAACGCTGGCGGGACTGCTGGG
Source organism: Sphingobium yanoikuyae (assembly GCF_013001025.1). Classification (NCBI taxonomy): domain Bacteria; kingdom Pseudomonadati; phylum Pseudomonadota; class Alphaproteobacteria; order Sphingomonadales; family Sphingobiaceae; genus Sphingobium; species Sphingobium yanoikuyae. Next base: position 1,242,677 of record NZ_CP053021.1, read on the forward strand.
CGTCGCCCGCGCCATGGCCTGAACAGAAAGAGACCCCGTCGCACAAGGGATGCGACGGGGCCGAGGTTCAGGGAGGTGTCACTCCAAGGGGGGAAAGAAGTGACAGCCACATCTATAGGTCCGGTCCATGAACCTTATGTGAAGCAAGCAGAATTTTTCTGCGGGGGCGCTTTAGTGCTGAAATTCGCCACGCCGGGCTACCAGCGTTCGCCCTGGGTCGAGGCGATGACGGGGCGCTGGTAGGAGGCGTCTTCCCTGCTCCAGTGGGGCTTGAGGAAGCCCTTCACATTGGCGGAATAGACCCAGCTCGCATCGGTGTCGGCGGTCATCTCGATCGTGCAGCGACGGGTGAGCAGCCGCCATTCGCCGCCGCGCCGCTCCAACTGGTCGATATAGCGGCCAATGGCGATCGTCGTGGTCTTGCCATCCTGCCAGAACAGGCCGCCGACCGTGTAGCTTTCGCAATAGGCGGTGTCGCCGTCGATCTCGCATAGATGGTTGGTGATGTTGTGGCTCGTCGACAGGAAGAATTTGCCATGGCCCATATTGGCCCGCGCCGCATAGTCGGGCGCGCGGGTGATGATGGGGCCATGCTCGTCCACGCCATCCTCCCACCAGCAGCTGTTGATGATGTCGACATCCTGCCGGTCGCGTCCGCGGCATTCGCGCAGGATGCAATCGCGGATCGCCTGCCGGTCCTGCAGGTCGCGCACGGTGGCGCGCAACGCGGCGACTTCCTGTTCGAGGTCCATCTCCAGCTTTTCCCTTTCAGTCCTGCGGCACCAGTTGCACCTGCATCATCTCGCCATTTGGCCCCATCGGGCTGTCATGTTCCTCGACCAGGCAGACGGGGTTGCTGTTGCTGGCGAAGAGTTGCAGTTCGTCGGCCTTGCGGATGTCGAGCATCGCAGGGTCTGACAGGCCCTTCATCGCGGCCTGATAATCGGCCAGGCTGTTCCACCAGATTTCCATGATGCAGTCATAGCCGGGATGAATGATCTCACCGGTCAGCGGGTTGGGCTGGGGCGTGACATAGCGGCGGACATAGCGCTGGGCATTGGGCAGGGCGGGCTTGGCGCCCATCTTCTGCGACAGGCGCGAATGCTGGTTCTCATAATAGTCCATGAACTGGTCCATGGAGAGGTCGTCGCGCTTCCTGAGGAAGACGATCTGCTTGATCATGGCTCTCCTCCCGCGCTCAATATTGCCGTTCGCCGGTGGCGTCCGACGCCTTGAAGCCGTCGATCGGTTCGATCGCCTTCATCATCACCAGCGGGATCAGGCGGTCGGTCGACTGCTGATAGCCGGCATAGGCGGGGAAGACCTGACACATGAAGGCCCAGACCCGGTCGCGTTCCTCGCCCTCCGGCTCGCGCCAGGTCGCGCGGAAGGCCTGGGTCGCGACCTGGAAGTCGACCGTCTCGCTGTCGCGGATGTTGAGATACCAGGCGGGATGATGGTCGGCGCCGCCCTTGGACGCGACGATCACCACTTCGCCGCCGATATCGCCATAGATGAGGGTGGTGATGAAGGTCTTGCCGCTCTTGCGGCCGGTATAGCGGATCATGCAGTGAGTGGTGAAACCATGGCCGCCGACGGCGGTGATGTCCATGATATGGCCCTGCGCCCCGCCCGATCGCAGATACATGTCGCGATGCTCGCTGATCCAGTCCTTGCGCGTGTCGCGGATGGCGGCGGAACTGTCGTCGCTCATGAGGGCCTCCTCTCTGTCAACTTCGGTGTAAACCAGCGCGGCGCCGGACGGACCTGAAAAGGGCGTCGCCATGGCGATGCTTGGCCGATCGGGTCAGCGGATGATCCGGTCATATTGCGGCAGCGGCGCGACGCCATAGCTTTGCCGATAGGAGGGCGGCTGGCGATCGCCCACGTCGCGCAGCCCATAATGTTCGGCGAGTTCCGCGCCGATCAGCGTCTGGCCGGCATGGTCCGCCAATGCCGGATCCTGCGACAGCGCCCAGATGACATGGCCGGTGAACTCGGGCGTTTCGACCATCTTTTCCAGATAGGCATATTTGGCCGGGTCCGACGCGATCAATTGCAGCAGGCGTCCGGTGCGCAGCGCGCCCATCCAGATCGACAGGGCGGTGACGCCGGTATCGCGCAGGTCGACGGCCATGTCGGCCGCCATCTTGTCCTGGCTGACCTTGTGCGCGCCATAGCCTGGGCCATAGACATAATGGGAGGCGCCCGACCCGGATGTGAAGACGATCAGCCCCTGGCCCCGATCGACCATCATCGGTGCGGCATGATAGCTGGCGACATAGGAGCTGCGGATGCCGACGGTGATGATGTCGGCCAGCTTCAGCGGCTTTTCCCAGAAGCGGCCGGGCAAAGTGAGTTCGTCATGAATGGCGGCGACATTATTGACCAATATGTCGATATGCCCCTGTTCGGCGCGAACCCGGTCGAACAGCGCGCGGGTCTGCTCGTCATCGCCATGGTCGACACGCACGGCGATGCCCTGACCACCGGCGGCCGTCACGGCGGCGGCGGTTTCGTAGATGGTGCCGGGCAGGGGGGCGTCACCGGCCTTTTCCGACCGGCCGGTGACATAGACGATGCAGCCATGCTGGCCGAGCGCAGTCGCTATGCCCTGGCCCGCGCCGCGACTGGCGCCGGTGACGACCGCGACCTTGGGTGTCTGGCTCATCCATTCTCTCCTTGGGGCGCTGGGCTAACCCAACCAGTCTGCGTCTGGCCATGCAGATGCGGGAGATATCGCTTCGGCGTTAGGCCGAGCCGGGCGGATTGCCGACCAGTTCCAGTTCATGTCCGTCGGGATCATGGATCATCAATATGGCCGGCCCCTTGCCCGAGGCACGGATCGCGCCGACCGGATAGCCCGCCGCCTGCATGCGCGATGCAACACCCGACAGGTCGGGCACGCGCAGCACGATCTTGGCGATGCCGCTGTCGGTCGGCGGCGCCTTCTGCGCCTTGTCGTGCAGCAGGATCAGGGTCAGCCGGCCGCCCTTGCCATCGGCGCAGAGCATGACTTCGGTCACTGGCCCATGTTGCAGCGTGGTGGCGGGGACGAGGCCGAGCGCGACCTGATAGAAACGCAGCGCCTTGTCGAGATCGGCCACGGGCAGGCCGGGCGCCATCAGGGTCGCGCCGACCGGCGGCGGCGTCTGGGCATGAAGCGGGGCCGCGCCAACGGGCAGCAGGGCGAGCAGGAGGGCGATGTCGCGCATGGATCAGGCACTTTCGCTGGCGGTGCTAACCGGGGCGTCATCCGTCTTCCGGCGCTGCTTGATCTTGTCGAAATCGGCCTCGAACTTGGGACGCATGGTGCCGCACAGCCGGTCCCAGATCGTCGTGTAGCCACCGAAATTGCCGGTGAAATAGCGATGATGCTGATCGTGGAAGGTGGCGGAGATGAACCATTTGGTCGCCCAGCTGCGGTTCCACCAGCGCGGCAGCATCTCATAGCCGGAATGGACATAGAGGCCCATGATGATGTTGGTCGGCACGATCAGCGCGACGGTCGCGTCATGGACGGTGAAGACGGTCAGGAACAGCGGCACGAAGCCGCCATTGATCAGCGATTCCAGCGGGCTGACCGACAGGGTGGTGAGCAGGTTGGGGGATGTCGACTTGTGATGCAGCTTGTGGACCCAGCTATAGACCGGTTCCTTGTGCATCCAGCGGTGCAGCCAGTAGAAATAGGTGTCGAACAGGAAGAAATAGAGCGCATATTCAAGCGCGATCATCCACCAGGCGCCAGGCGCCGGATTGAAGCTGATCGCGCCGATTTCGACCAGCTTGGTCTTGATCGTGCCGAGCAGCAGGCCGGTGATGGCGAGGTTGATGACGGCAAAGCCGGCCTCGTTCCGGAAAATCTTCCATTTGAAGCCGCGCGGCTGGATCTTGCGTGCCTTGAAATAGCCGCTGACGATGCCGGCGCCGATCCCGGTCGCGACAAACAGGCCAAGCCATAGCGAGAGAAGATGCTCGCCCTTTCCCAGATATTCCAGCACGCCGGTCCTTCCCGTTGCAGACAGAAGGGCCTGCTATCATGGGATGGGCCGGGGATTTTGTCGGCGCTGACACATAGGCTGGAAATGCGGGCGGACGCTCAGCCGCGATTGGCGTTGATCCCGTCCAGCACGAAATCGGCGATCGCTGCGTCGATGCTGGCATCGTCCGCCAGCCCCGCCGGGTAGAGCCAGTCGCGAAACAGCCGGTTGGCGAGCACCGCGGCAAAGGCGGCGCGGACCATCAGGCGCGGATCGACGCGCGGCGTCCCCTCGATCCGGGCCGACTGGACGGCGGCGCCCTGCTCGAAATAGGCAGCCAGGCTCTCGATCGGATTGCCACTGTCCCCCGCCGGGCCGCCAGCCAGCATCATCGCCCGCAGCAGCGCTTCGTGCTCGGTGACGAAGCGTTGCAGTTCGGCGATGTAGAGGCGCGCGGTGTCGGCGCGGCTGGCATCGTCCTGCGGCACCGGATGATCGGCATTGAAGCGTTCGAGATGCTGGCTGAGCGGGCGGAACACCGCTTCCTGGAACAGGGCGGCCTTGGACGCGAAGCTGCGAAACAGTTGCGCTTCGGTCGTGTCGGCGGCGCGGGCGATCGCGGCGGTCGTCGCGCCGGCATAGCCATGGCGGCGAAATTCCTCCTGCGCCGCCTGGATCAGTCGGCTGGCGACCTCCGCCGAGGATCGGCGCGGCCGCCGGGCCGGCTTGTTGGCGTCGCCGCCGTTCATGCGCGCAGGCGCGCTTCGGACAGGTCAAGCTCACGGGTGAGCTTGCGCCCGACCTCGCTGCCGATCTTGCGGCTGCGCAATAGGGTGAGCAGGGCGGCGCGTTCCGCCGCGACGCCGACCATGCGGAAATCGCGGAACAGGGCGCCCTGCGCACGCAGGCTGTCGGCTTCGGCTGCGCCCAAGGCCTCGATCCGCTCGCGATACAGGTCCATCACGCGGGCACCAGCCTCGGCATAGCGTTCGGCATGGCCATGGGTTTCGGCCAGGTCATGCTGATGCCGCTCGATCGCCTGGATCGCTGCCTCGGCGGTGACGATGCGGGCGGCATCTTCCTCCGCGGCCTTGTTGGCTTCGGCCGGCATGTCAAGATTCTTGAGCAGCAGCGGCAGAGCGACACTGGCCAGGATCAGCGACAGGATGATGACCCCGGCGGCCAGGAAGATGGCAAGATCGCGCGCGGGGAAGGGCGTGCCGTCGTTGAGCGCAAGCGGCAGGGTCAGCACACCGGCAAGGGTGATGGCACCACGCACGCCGGCGAACGATGTCGCCGCCACCAGCCGCCAGTTGGGCCGGCGCGGACCATCGACGCCGCGATACTGGTTGCGCAGGATTGTGAAGCGCAGCGACAACCACACCCACAGGAAGCGCAGCGCAGCGAGGCCGACGACGATCGCGACCGTGTAGAGCGCCAGCCAGCCGGGTTCGCTATGGCCGGTCAGTGCGACCGTGCGCTTCGCTTCGGCGAGGATGCCGGGCAATTGTTCGCCCAGCAGCACGAAGATGATGCCGTTGAGCGTGAACTGGATCGTGTCCCACACCGAATTGCGGCGCATCCGGGTTTCGGCCATCGCCTCACGCGAGATTTCGGCGAAGGTCATGGTCACGCCCGCGGCGACGGCGGCCAGGATGCCGGAGGCATGGACATGTTCGGCCAGGATATAGGAGCCGAAGGGGATCAGCAGGCTGACCAGGATCTGCGATCCGGTTTCCTCGCCCCAGCGACGCGTGACCCAGGCCTTGGCGCGTGACACGACCAGCGTGACCCCGACGCCGATCGCGATGCCGGCAAAGGCGAGCCAGAGGAAGTTGAGTGCAGCATCGCCGGCGGAGAAGCTGCCGGTCAGCGCCGCAGCAATGGCGAAGCGCAGGCAGACCAGGCCGGATGCGTCGTTGAGCAGCGATTCCCCTTCGAGGATGTGCATCATGCGCTTGGGAATGGGCACGCGCGCGGCGATGGCGGACACGGCGATCGGATCGGTCGGCGAGACCACGGCGGCGAGGGCGAAGGCGACGGCGAGCGGCATCGCCGGGATCATCCAGTTGATGAAAAAGCCCATGCCGATGACGGTGGTCAGCACCAGCCCCAGCGCCAGTTCGACCACGGTCGAGGCGTCCTTGAGCAGTTCATCCTTGGGAATGCGCCAGCCGTCGAGGAACAGCAGAGGCGGCAGGAACAAGAGCAGGAATATTTCGGGATCGAGCGCGACCCTGTGCGATGTCGACAGGCCGATGATCGCGCCAAGGGCGATCTGGACCAGAGGTGTCGGGATGGAAATCGGCATCATGCGCGACAAGGCGCCACTGACGACGACAGCCAGCAACAGGAATAATACGACCGAAATGACGTCCAAATCTTCGCTCCAACTTATGTGTGGGGCGACCCTAGGCGGACGGATTGCCGATGGGCAAGCGCCGGGGGCGAATTTTCCTTCGATTTCAGCACCGCAACGCGGCTGTCATGCAGCGGACCTAGAGGGTTAACATTATTTGCCGTTCGGGGACGATTCGATGAATGCAAGCGTGGCAATTGGCGGGGCACGCCGGCCCGAGATGGACAAGGGGCTGGGCATGGCCGGCTCGATCGGCTTTGGCGCTGCCATCATCGCCGCGCTGATCTATGTCGTCTATAGCGTCTATAGCGATGCGACGGCGGTGGGCGTGGCACCGACCGCCTATCTGCCCTTCCTGCTGCTGTTCCTGGCGCTGCTGATCGCGCTCGGCTTCGAATTCGTGAACGGCTTCCATGACACCGCCAATGCGGTCGCGACGGTGATCTACACCAATGCGATGCCGGCCAATATCGCGGTGGTCTGGTCGGGCTTCTTCAATTTCCTTGGCGTGCTGCTATCGACCGGCGCGGTGGCCTTCGGCATCGTGTCGCTGCTGCCGGTCGAACTGATCCTGCAAGTCGGGTCCAGTGCCGGTTTCGCCATGGTGTTCGCGCTGCTGATCGCGGCGATCATGTGGAACCTCGCCACCTGGTGGCTGGGTATCCCGTCGTCCAGCTCGCACACGCTGATCGGATCGATCATTGGCGTCGGCGTCGCCAATGCGCTGCTGCACGGCAAGAGCGGCACGTCCGGCGTCGACTGGAGCAAGGCGACCGAGATCGGCCAGGCGCTGCTCTTTTCGCCGCTGATCGGCTTTGGCCTGGCGGCGCTGCTGTTCGTGGCGATGAAAGTCCTTGTCCGCAACAAGGCGCTCTATCGCGAGCCGCAAAATGGCATGCCGCCGCCATTGTGGATCCGTGCGTTGCTGATCTTCACCTGCACCGGCGTCAGCTTCGCCCATGGTTCCAATGACGGACAGAAGGGCATGGGCCTCATCATGCTGATCCTGATCGGCACGGTGCCGACCGCCTATGCGCTCAACCGCGCGGTGCCGGCGCGCTACACCACCGAATTCCACGCTAATTCGATTGCCGCCACGGCGGCGCTAGGCCAGCGCGCGCCCGCCATGATGCAGCCGGCCGAGGCGCGGGCGCAGGTCACGCGCTATATCGCCGACAAGCGCTTTGCCGACACGACCATGCCGGCGCTGTCGGTGCTGATCGCCGATGTCGATCGGCAGGTGATGAATTATGGATCGCTGGCGCAGGTGCCGGCCGCTGCCGTGTCCAACATCCGCAACGACATGTATCTGGCCTCCGAAGCGATCAAGCGGCTGGGCAAGGAGAAGGCGGCGGGGCTGTCCGAAGCGAAGATGACGGCGCTGACGACTTACAAGGGTTCGCTCGATGCCGGCACCCGCTTCATCCCGACCTGGGTGAAGATTGCCGTCGCCTTTGCGCTGGGACTGGGCACCATGGTTGGCTGGCGGCGGATCGTGGTCACGGTGGGTGAGAAGATCGGCAAGACGCATCTCACCTATGCGCAGGGTGCCTCGGCCGAACTGGTGGCGATGGCGACGATCTTTGGCGCGGACCATATGGGTCTGCCGGTTTCGACCACCCATGTCCTGTCGTCGGGCGTGGCCGGCACGATGGCGGCCAATGGATCGGGCCTGCAGATGGCGACGGTGCGCAACCTGCTGATGGCCTGGGTGCTGACATTGCCCTGTTCGATCCTGCTCGCAGGGCTGCTATATATGGTCTTCGCGCAGATCTTCTGATCGACAGGAGCGGCATATCGGCGACCGGAACGATCCGCTGATCCCCATCATCTTGCCGGTTCCGGGCATGGGGCCGGGGCTGATCTGGGGGCTCGACTTCGCGCCTGACGCGATCAGGCCGGTGGATCATTGCGATGGCGGAATGACAGGCGGCTTTCGCTGGCTGCACCTGAACCTGGCCGATCATGGCACGCGGCAATGGATCGAGGGGGCGGCGATGCTGCCCGAGGCGGTGCGCGAACTGATCCTGTCGCCCGATACGCATCAGCGGGCGCTGGTCGATGGCGACACGGTCGGCTGCGTGTTGCATGATTTCGAGCGGGATTTCGATGTGGCGGATACCGCGCGGGTGGGCGCGCTGCGCATGGCGTTGACGCCGACATTGATGCTGACCACCCGGCTGCATCCGCTGCGCTGCGCCGACATCGCGCGTCATCGGCTGGAGCGGACGAAGGGCGTTATCGGCGGGGCGCAGGCGCTGGACCTGCTGGTCGGCGCCATTGCCGAGAATATCGCCGATATCAGCCGCACCCTGTCGGCGGACATCCAGCGCGCCGAGGATGCCTTTCTGGAGGGGCATCATCCGCCCCAGCCGCGCGACCTGGTCGGCATTCGCCGCCGGCTGGCGCAACTACATCGCCTGCTGTCGGGCGCGCGCGGCGTGTTCCAGCGGCTGGAGCGGGACGAGGAATTGCCGGACGTGCTGCTGCCCACCGTCGAGAAGCTGACACAGCGGTTGCAGGCGCTGGATGCCGACATATTGGAAGGACAGGCGCAATTGCGATTGCTGCGCGACGAACTGGACATACAGGCGGCGCAGCGGACCAACCAGAATCTCTACATCCTGTCGATCATCACTGCGCTGATGCTGCCGGCGACCCTGGTCACCGGACTGTTCGGCATGAACACCGGGGGCATGCCCTTTGCCGGTGCGTCGCACGGCACGCTGACCGCGACACTGGTCGCAGCCGGGGCGGCTGGCGTCAGCTATTGCCTGCTGCGCTGGATGGGGTTCATGCGGCGCTGAACCGCGATCCATCGCGCCGACGATCTTGGGTCGGGGCCTCTCCTAAAATTGAATGATAGTGAATACTATCTATATGCTGCCCGCCAGTGGCAGAGGAGAGGCGTGCCATCATGATCATCGAACCCGACATCCTGGCCTATCTGACTGATCTGGAGAGCGCGGTCGCCAATCTTGGCGACACCTGGCACCCCGACGATCCGGCCTATCGCGCCGACGTCTATCGCCAGACGATGACCAGCCTGTCCTATGCCTATTTCGCCTATTTCCATGCCACGCCGGAGCATCCCGATTGGGCACCCTTGTGGAACCCGGTCTATACGCTCCAGCCCAATCCGGACGATATCTACCTCCAGTCGCCGATCCGCGGGGATCTGACCTACCGGATCGCCGGCAATCGGGGCAGCTGCAAGATATTGAGCTTCACCACCCAAAGGGCCTTGTCCGGCACGGTCGATGAAATGCCCCGACCCAATGGCCATCATGAGGTGGACGACAGCGATCTGGGGCTGGAGCCGGGGGAGCATTTCGAACTGATCCTGAGCGCCCAGCGCCCGGCGGGCTATGCTGGCAAATGGGCGCCGATCGATCCCCAGGCGGGCGGGCTGATGGTGCGCTATCGCAGCTATGACTGGCTGAACGAGGTTGATCCGCAACTGACGATCGAATGTCTGGATCCGGTGCCGCCCAAGCCGCGCCTTTCGCCGGAGGAGATTGTCGCGCGCATCCGGGAAATGGCAAAATTTCCTGGTCGCAAGACGCGGCTTTATTATCCGATGCAGAATGGCGTGAAGGAGCGGGTTGGCTTCAACCGGTTCGAGCCGGTGCGGATGCCCGGCGCGCTTGCCAAGCAGGTCTATTGGCCAGCCTGCTTCCAGTTCGATGCCGATGAGGCGCTGATCATCGAGACCGACATCCCGGCCCATGCGCCCTACTGGAATATCCAGCTCAACGACCCCTATTTCAACGCGCTGGAATATGTCTATCGCCTGTCCAGCAGCAACGGCCATTATGCGAAGCTGAGCCGTGACGGCAAATATCGGGCCGTCATCGCGCTGGAAGACCCCGGCGTGCCCAACTGGCTTGATCCGGCCGGCTATCGCGAAGGCGGCATCTATGGCCGCTGGTATGATTGCGACAGCGCGCCGGTGCCGACCATCACGCGGGTGAAGCTGAACGCGTTGCGCACCCATTTGCCCGCCGACACGCCTATCGTCACGCCGCAGCAGCGCGCCGAGGAGTTGCGGCTGCGGGTGCGGGCCTGCCAGCGTCGGCGGCGCTGGTGAAAGGGAGGGGATTGCCAATGATGTCGAACGGATATGAACCGCCGCTACGCTTCGCCGCCGCGCTCGATCAGCTGCACGATCTGGTGACGGCCGAAACCGGCCATGATGATTTTGGCCCCGACGATTATCTGCCGGGGCTTCGCGTGCTGCTCCAGTCGATGGATTATGATCCGCGCTTTACCGTGGCGGGGCGGCGCACCGCCTGGGGCCATGTGGTGGGCGTTCTGCGCGGCCGGGCAAGTGCGATCGCGGCGATGAAGGCGCATCCGGGCTTCGATGCCCGGCCGATCCTGAGCCCTGTCGTCATCACCGGCGTGCCACGCACCGGGACCACGGCGCTGCATCGGTTGATGGCGGTCGATCCGCGCTTCCAGGGGCTGCAAAGCTGGCTGCTCGATACGCCGCGTCCGCGTCCACCGGTCGAAAGCTGGCAGGAGGATGCCGATTTCCGCCGTTCGGTCGCCTTGCTGGAGCGGCGCTATGTCGATGCGCCAGCCAAGCGGGCCGCGCATCATGTCGCGGCCGAGGAAGTGCATGAATGCTGCATGCTGCTGCGCCAGTCCTTTGTTTCCAACCTGTGGAGCTGCGGCTGGTCGGCGGCGAGCTATGACGCTTGGTGGTGCGCGCAGAGCGAAGCGGCGGGCTATGACCATTATCGCCGCTGTGTGCAGTTGATCGGCGCCAACGACCCGGACAAGCGCTGGCTGCTCAAAAATCCCGGCCATATCGAAAATCTAGACCTGCTCTTTGCCGTCTTTCCCGATGCAAAGGTGATCCAGACCCATCGCGATCCGGCCAAGGCATTGCCTTCGCTCGTGTCGCTGCTGATGGCGGGGCATGGCGCGATGGAGGACGGGCGGCCGGCCGAGCGCGGCGCGCTGATGCTGGCACGCGAAACGGCCAAATGGTCCCATGCCGTGCGCAAGGCGGAAAAGGTGGCGGAACGCCATCCGGGCCAATTGCTCGATATCGTCCATGGCGATTTCCATGCGCAGCCCATGGCCGTGCTTGAGCGCATCTATGCCTTTATCGGCATGGAGATGCCCGATGCGATACGCATGGCCATGGCACAGCGGATCGCGGACAAGCCCGAGATGCAGCATGGGGTTCATCGCTATTCGATCGCCGACTATGGCATGAGTGCGCAAGAGGTGCATTCGGCGTTCGGTGATTATGTGGCGCGCTTCGACCTCGCGGAGACAAGGCGATGAAGGCGGCCATCTATCCGGGCGATGGCCAGCCGATCGTCATTGCCGACCTGCCCGACCCACAACCGGCGATGGGGGAATTGCTGATCCGCGTCCACCGCTGCGGCATCTGTGGCACCGACCTGTCGATGACCAGGGGCGGCATGTGGGATTATGGCCGCGGCGTGCAGATCGGCCATGAATATGCCGGCGAAGTGGTGGAGGTCGGCGCGGGTGTCGATCGCTTTCGTGCTGGCGACCGGGTCGCGGTCATGCCCTCGATCGGTTGCGGCCAGTGCAGTCCCTGCCAGGAGCATGGCAATCCGGTATTATGCGGCGCAAAGCCGGGCGGCGCGATGCGGGGCTTTGCCGAATTCGCGGTGGTGCCGGCCGATGCGGCGGTGCGCCTGCCCGAAACCCTGTCCCTGGCCGATGGCGCGCTGATCGAGCCGCTGGCCGTCAGCCTGTATGGCGCGCGCTTTGCCGATATCCGTCCTAGCGACCCGGTGCTGGTGCTCGGCGGCGGCACGGTTGCGCTTTATGCCATCTACTGGGCGCGGCGGTTGGGAGCGGGTCGGATCGTGGTCCTGTCGCGATCCGACCGGCGGCGTGATCTTGCGATCGCCATGGGTGCCGATGCCTTCTTCTCTTTTGGCGACGAGGAAAAGGGGCAGGTGATCGAAGCGCTGGGTGGCGCGCCCCGGATCGTGTTCGAGGCTATCGGGGTGGACGGGATGCTGGGGCGGGCAGTGAACCATGTCGCGCCATTCGGGCGGATCGTGTCGCTGGGCTTCTGCACGGCGCCGGATGCGATCATTCCGGCGCTGGCATCCTATAAATGCGCCAGCCTGCAATTTGCCGTCGGCTATCGCATGGCGGAATTCCTGCACATCGCCGACCAGATGGACAAAGGGCATGTTGATCCCAAGGCGATTATCAGCAATGCGATCTCGCTGGATCAGCTGCCGGCGATGATGGCGACGCTGCGCGGGACCAATGAAGAGACCAAGGTGCATGTCCGTTGCGGCTAGACCTGGACGGCGACCGCCTTTCGTCCGTCGCCGCCGAAGACGCGCAGATAGCGATCGATCTCGGTCGGATCACCGGTCGCCTTGGCGGGATTGTCCGACAGCTTCACCGCCGGGCGGCCATTGGCGTCCACCACCTTGCACACCAGTGAGATCGGATCGAGCCCGTCGGTTTCGAACGGGGCGCAGCCGCGAAAATCATTGGTGAGATTGGTGCCCCAGCCAAAGCTCATGCGCACGCGGCCATGGAAATGGCGATAGGTCGCCTCGATACTGTCGACGTCCATGCCATCGGAAAAAATCAGCAGCTTGTTGCGCGGATCGCGCCCCTTTTCCTGCCACCAGCTTATGATCTGCTCACCCGCCTCGATCGGTGGCGCGCTGTCGGGGCGGAAACCAGTCCAGTCGGCCACCCAGTCCGGCGCGTCCTTCAGGAAGGCGGCGGTGCCGAACGCGTCGGGCAGGGCGATGCGCAGATTGCCGCCATAATGGGCCTGCCATTGTTCCAGCACGCTATAGGGCGCGCGGGCGAGCGCTGCGTCGTCCGGTGCCAGTGCGGCCTGCACCATAGGCAGTTCATGCGCATTGGTGCCGATCGCCTCCAGATCGGCATCCATCGCCAGCAGCACGTTGGACGAACCGATGAAACGGTCGCCCAGTCCTTCCTTCAGCGCCTCGACGCACCAGCGCTGCCACAGGAAGCCATGGCGACGGCGTGTGCCGAAGTCGGAGATGACGAGATCGGGCAAGGCGCTCAGGCGCTCGACCTTCTCCCACAGCTTGGCCTTGGCGCGGGCATAAAGCACGTCGAGCGCGAAGCGGCCACGCCCCTTCATCGCCGCGCGCGATCGCAATTCGTTGATGATCGCGAGGGCCGGGATCTCCCACATCATCGTCTCGATCCAGAGCCCGTGGAAGCGCAGCTCATATTGGCCATCGACCTGGCGCAGCTCATATTCCGGCAGGCGAAAGTCGGCGAGCCAGGCGATGAAATCCGGGCTGAACATCTGGGTCCGGCCATAGAAGCTGTTGCCCGCCAGCCAGATCAGTTCCTTCTTGCCGAACCGTAAGGAGCGGGCATGATCGAGCTGGGCGCGCAGTTCGCCTTCATCGATGATGTCGGCCAGGCGCACATGGTGGGTGCGGTTGATCAGCTTGAAGGTGGTCTGGACATCGGGATGCTGCTGCCGGATCATCTGCAGCATCAGCAGCTTGTAGAAATCGGTGTCGAGCAGGCTGCGCACGATCGGGTCGAGCCGCCAATTATGGTTGTAGGTGCGGGTGGCGATATCGGTGAAGACCATGAAGAACCTGATGGACAGCAAAATTGACAGGGGCGTGCTGCACCGTTCCCCATGGAGATCATGATGGCAAGGCTGATGAAGGGATTATCGGCCGATGAAGTTCGGGGCGCGCTTGTCCCGCGCGGCGGCCAGTCCCTCGCGATGATCGGCGGTGGTCGCCAGCAGCGGCTGGACCATGAACTCGCGGTCGAGGAACTGGTCGAAGGATAGCGTGGTCGCCTCGAACAACTGCTTGCTCATCGCCTGTGCGACTGGCGGCCCCTGCGCAATGCGGGTCGCCAGTTCGATCGCCGCGTCTCGGATTGGGCGTTCTGCTTCGATCGAGAGGATGAGGCCGAGCTGCAAGGCTTCGTCTGCGTCGAGCGTCCGGCCGCTGTAGACGATTTCCTTCGCGCGCATCGGGCCGACCAGCCGGGCCAATTGCCAGATGGCGCCGGCGTCGGGCGCATAGCCGATCCGGCCGAACAGCTGGGCAAAGCTGGCATTCGGGCTGGCGAGGATCAGGTCGCAGGCGAGCGCCAGGCTCCAGCCGGCGCCGACGCAGACGCCGTCGACCGCTGCGATGACGGGCTTGGGCGTGGCGGCGATGGCGCGGATCATGCGGTGGAGCGCGCGCATCCGCTTGAGGAAAGCGGCACTGTCGGCGGCACCCATCTCGCCGGTATCGGCGCCCGAGCAGAAATGACCGCCTGCACCGGTCAGGACGACCGCGCGAACCCCGTCATCCTGGGCCAGATTGTCGAACAGCGTGGCGATCTCGCCGCGCATCGCCATGGTGAAGGCATTGCGCCGGTCGGGGCGATCGAGCGTCACGATCGCCACTGCGCCGTCATGCTCCAGCCGAAGGGTCATGGCGTGGGCGTCCAGCCGAAGGTCTGACCGCTTTCCCGCTGCCATTTGTCGAACCAGGGGGTGAGCTGGCGGGCGCGGAAGTCCGGGGTGGCGGCGATATGCTGGCCGATGACCAGCGGGTCAGTGCGGCCGTCCTGGGTGGCGGGCCATCGCGGCAAGCCGGGGCCGTTGGGGTCGCTGCTGCGCACATAGTTCAGCATCCAGCCCGACATGGTCCTGGCGAGCGTCTGGCTTTCCGCATCGGCCGAGGGAGACTGGCCGAGCCAGAACAGGCGGTCGGCGCAATGGTCCGCGCCTGGCTTCGCGCTGCGCTGGTCGGGCGGCACGAAATCGAACTGATAGGCGCGTGTAGGCAGGCCGGCGCGGGCCGCCAGTTGGGTCATGCCGAGCGCCGCCGAGGTGAACAGGAAATCGGTCTGCACCTGGCGCAGCAATTCCGCCTCGTCGGACAGGCCGTAGCTGGAGGACACGGCCGACAGATCGATGCCGAAGCGGCGCGCCATTTCGGCCCGGCCAAAGCCCATCAGGCCAAAGATGCTGGCTTCGTTGCTGGTCGATCCGCTGATCAGCGGGACATGCGCGATCTGGCCTCTTGCGAACAGGGTGGAAAGGGGAGCAGGGAGCCAGCTGCCATCGACGGTTGCGCCAAAGTCCGGCGCGCCGCTGTCGCCGGCCAGCACCTGTGCGACGCTGAGCCTGCGCAGGGCAGCGAGCGATGGCGCGCCATTGCCGGTCACGCCGGTGCGCTGGGCAAAGGCCAGTCCCTGCTCCTGCGCCTGGGGCAGGGGGCGGTTGGCGTTGAACAGGCCGCCGGCCGAATGGGCGCTGGCGCGCGCGAACAGGCCTCTGGCCATCGGCGTCGCCATCAGCGCATTGATGCTGGAGCCGCCCGCCGAACAGCCGATGATGGTCACATTGTCCGGATCGCCGCCGAAACGGGCGATATTCTGCCGGACCCAGTGCAGCGCCGCGACCTGATCCATCAGCCAGAAATTGGCCGTCGCCTTGGGCGCTTCGTTTGTCAGCGCCGGGTGCGCGAAGAAGCCGAGCCGCCCGATGCGGTAATTGGGCGCGACAAGGACGACACCCTGCTTGACCAGCGGGGGCATGCCGTTGCGGAATGGTTCCCGACCCGAGCCGACGAAATAGGCGCCGCCATGGACGACGAACAGCACCGGCAATTTGCGGGCGCCAAGGTCGGGCGAGGCGATGTTGAGGGTCAGGCAATTTTCATCCTGGGGGAAGGCGGCGTCCTCTTTGCGCGGTGGCTGGGGGCAATCAGCCGCAAAGCCTGTAGCGTCACGCTCGGTCTTCCAGGCGCGGACCGGTTGCGGTGCGCGCCAGCGATTGACGCCGACCGGGGGCGCGGCATAGGGAATGCCGCCGAAGAAGCGGACATCGTCGCGCACAACGCCGCGGATCGGCCCGGACGTTGTGGACAATCGGGGCGGTGCCGAAGAAGGGGCGGCATTTCCAAGGCTTGCCCATAAAGCGACGGCCGCGGCCGCGCAGGCGACAGGGCGCTGCACCATCTCCATCATCCCCTTATCAATTTTGCTCTATGGTGCATAATAATGTTGGAGAGGATTATCGCTGTCAAGCGCGCAGGCGCGTTGACAGGGTCATGAATCTGCACCAAGGTGCAATATAAAGAGGCGCGAACAGGGGCGCACGGAGAAGGATGAGAACATGAAGGGAAGAGTGTCGACGGCCGTGGCGATCCTGGCCCTGGCAAGCGGGCTGGTCGCCTGCGGCGCGGACAGCGCAGCGCCGGGCGGTCCGACCGCCAACTGGTCCAGCTTTGGCGGCGACGACAAGGAGCAGCACTACAGCGCGCTCGACCAGATCAGCGCCGACAATGTCGGCAAGCTCGGCCTCGCCTGGTCCTATGACATCGATACCTATGACAGCTATACACAGCCGCTGGCGATAGATGGCGTCCTCTATTTCGCGGTCGGCCTGTCGGTCGTCCATGCGCTCGACGCCAAGACCGGCAAGCTGCTGTGGCAATATGACCCCGACGTGGCGAGCCAGCCGGAGGCGAAATGGCGGATGCGCGCCGGCTGGGGCACGCGCGGCATCGCCTATAAGGACGGGCTGATCTATACTGCCACCCGCGAAGGCCGGCTGATCGCGGTCGACGCCAAGACCGGCAAGCCGCGCTGGTCGGTCCAGACGCTCGACGAGGCGGAAAACGGCTATATCACCGGCCCGCCATGGGTGGCCGGCGACAAGATCGTGGTCGGCTTTGGCGGCGCGGACTACAGCCCGACTCGCGGCTATGTGACCGCCTATGATGCCAAGACCGGCAAGAAGGCGTGGCGCTGGTTCGTGGTGCCGGGCGATCCGGCCAAGGGCTTTGAGAACAAGGCGATGGAGGCCGCGGCCAAGACCTGGACCGGCGAATGGTGGAAGTTCGGCGGGGGCGGCACGGTGTGGCATGCCATGGCCTATGACGCCAAATATGACCGCATCTACCTCGGCACCGGCAATGGCTGGCCGTGGAATCAGAAGATCCGTTCGCCCGGCGGCGGCGACAATCTTTATCTCGCCTCGATCGTGGCGATCGACGTGAAGACCGGCGAATATGCCTGGCACTATCAGGTGAACCCGGAAAACAGCCATGATTTCAACGATGCGATGGATATCGAGCTGGCCGATATCGAGATTGGCGGCAAGATGCGGTCGGTGCTGATGCACGCGCCCAAGAATGGCTTCTTCTATGCGCTGGACCGCGAGACCGGGAAGTTCATTTCGGCCGGCGAGTTCGCAAAGCAGAATTGGGCCAAGCGGATCGATCCGGTCACCGGCCGGCCCGAGATCAATCCCGAGGCGCAATATCCGAACGGCAAGCCGTTCATGATGTATCCCTTCCCCAATGGCGCGCATGGCGTCCAGGCGATGGCGTTCAGTCCCAAGACGAACCTCAGCTACATTCCAGTGATGGAGGGCGGCCGCGTGTTTGTCGATCCGGCCAATGTGAAGGACTGGACCTACAAGCCGGGGATGATGGTCAATACCGGTCTGGGCGCGCCGCCGGCCAATCTGGTGCCGCCCGCTGCGGTGAGCAAGCTGGTCGCCTTCGACGTCGCCAACAACAAGGTCGCCTGGTCGGTGCCGCAACCTGGCGTGTTCAACGGCGGTATCATGGCGACGGGCGGCGGCCTGCTGTTCCAGGGAACGAATGACGGTAATTTCAACGCCTATTCGGCGACCGACGGGCGCAAGCTCTGGTCCTTCCCTGCGCAGAACGGCATATTGTCCGCGCCGATCAGCTACACGGTCGGCGGCAAGCAATATGTGTCGGTGATCACTGGTTTCCGCAGCAGCTTCCCCAACGTCCCCAACTGGGATTATCGCCAGCAGCAGCGACGGGTGCTGACCTTCGCGATCGGTGGCACCAAGGCGCTGCCCAAGTTCGAGCCGGTGGACGAGCCGATCCAGGATGATCCGGCCTTCACCGTCGACGCCGCAAAGGCCAAGGTCGGCGGCGGCATCTACAATAGCAGCTGCGTCATCTGTCATGGCGCAGGCATGATGGCGGGCGGCGCCGCGCCGGACCTGCGCAAGTCGGCGGTGCCGCTGGACGCGGAGACGTTCAAGTCGGTGGTGCATGACGGGGCGCTGATGACACGCGGCATGGGCGCCTTCGAGCAGTTGAGCGATGCCGATCTGGAAGGGCTGCGCCACTATATCCGCCAGCGCGCGCGGGAAACCGCGCCCAAGGCAAACTGACCTCCCATGGCATCCGTCCCCTTGTGGCGGATGCTGCTTCGCCTCGCCTCCTTTCATCGGGAGGCGGGGCTCCTTGTCTGCGCCGAGCGGGGGCTTGCACAAAGTCCAGCCGTGAGGCATCAAATTTGCACGTTCATGCAATTGCGCTATGATCGTCGGTTACGTGCCCCCGCCGGGCGCGCCTCGGGGAGGATGAGCGAATTTGACGACGGACAAGGACATGGCTGACCTCAAGGAAAATGGCGATCGGCCGCAGACCTATTCCAGTCCGGCGATCATCGAACGCCGTCGCCGGATATTGGAGGAAACGCGCAAGGTGATCGCCGAACAGGGGATCGCGGCGCTGAGCATGAACGAGATCGGCCAGCGCGCGGGTGTCGCCAAGCGGACCCTCTACAACGCCTTCCAGACCCGCGAGCGCATGATCGCCACCGCGATCCAGGAATATTTCGACGAATATGTCAGCCGCATCGTCTATTCGAGCCCGCCCGGCACGATGCAGCATAATCTTGAACGCATGATTTCGGTCGTCCAGCGGAACCGGAAGATCCGTAATTATATCAAGGCGATCATGGCGCTCTATTTCAGTTCGGATGTCGACCGCGACATCTGGACCGCTATGCACTCGCCCGCCATCCATCATAACAAGCAGTGGATAGAGGCGCTCGACGCCACGAAGCAACTTCAGCCCTGGGTGCAGGTCGACAAGCTGGTCGATGATTTGGTGCGCTTCGAATATGCGACCATCAACGACTGGGCGCAGGGCCGCATACCAGATGACGAGGTGATCGTCCGGCTGGTCAGCAGCTATCTGTCCTGCCTGCTTGGTTCGCTGAAGGGCGCGGCACGCAAGGAGGTCGAGGCGCTGATCAAGGACATTGCCGAGCGCGGCATGGACGCGCTGCCGATGTCGCCCAAGACCAAGACGAAAGCGGCTTGAATCTGCGCCGTGATGCAAATTTCCTTGCATCATGGTGCGCGCCTCGTCTAGGCATGCCCCAGGCCCGACATGGGCATCAGCATGGGAGAGTGAGATGAGCGCGCCGAGCGAAGACCCCGAACTGTTGTTCGAGCAGCGCGCGGATGGCGTGGCTGTCATCACCCTCAACCGGCCGCGCGCGAAGAACACCGTCTCCTTCACCATGTGGGAGCAGTTTTCGGCCGCGTTGGACCGGCTGGAAAATGCGACGCCGGCGCGGATGCTGATATTGTGTGGGGCGGAAGGCTATTTCAGCAATGGCGGCGACGTGAAGCTGCCGCCGGCGCGGGGCGAGGGGGCGTTGCGACTCGCCGCTCGGCTGGAGATGGGGCAGCGGATCATCCGCCGGCTGCGCGCGCTGCCGATCCCGACCGTGGCGGCGGTGGAGGGCGGCGCCTTCGGCGTTTCCTGGAGCCTGGCGATGGCCTGCGACATGATCTTCGCTGCCGACAATGCGCGGTTCGGTGCGCCATTCCTGGATTTCGGGTTGGTGCCCGATGGCGGGGCGGCTTGGTTCCTGACCCGGCAATTGGGGCGGGCACGCGCGGCCGAGATCATCTTTTCGGGGCGGACGCTGGAGGTAGCCGAGGCATTGAGCCTAGGGCTGGTCAGCCGGCTGGTGCCGCCGGGCGAGGCGGTCGCGCAGGCGCTGGCGCTGGGCGCGACGATTGGCGGCGGCAACGCCCATGCGGTCGAACTGACCAAGCGGCTGCTGGATCAGGCGGAAAGCGGCGACCTGTCGGCCAATCATGCGCTGGAACTGGTCTATTGCCATACCTGCCAGGCGGGGGAGGAGGTGCCCCGCGCCCGCGAGGCGTTCAAGGCACGCGCAGCGGCGAAGGCTGCCGCGAAGGGCGCAACTGGGGCGAAGGAATAAGTCATGCAGTTCGACATGCGCAGCCTGCCGATGGCGACCCGCTACAAGATCGTCAATTCGACCATCACCCCGCGCCCGATCGCCTGGATCACCACCCGGTCCGAAGCGGGCGTGGTCAATGCCGCGCCCTACAGCTTCTTCAACTGCGTCGGCACGGAGCCGCCGTTGGTAGCGCTGGGCCTGCTCAAGGAGCCGGTATCGCGCGGCCTGAAGAACACGGCTGCCAACATCGTCGCCACTGGCGAGTTCGTCGTGAACCTGGTGTGCGAGGATGATGCCGAGAAGATGAACCATTGCAGCGTCGATGCGCCGGCCGATGTCAGCGAGATCGACTATGCCGGGATCGAGACCGCGCCGTCGGTGCTGGTCGCACCGCCGCTGATCGCCAGCAGCCCGGTCAGCTTCGAATGCCGGAAGGTCGCGGCGATGGACATCGGCACGATGCAGACGGTGATCATCGGCGAGATCGTGATGGCGCATATCCGCGACGAGTTCATCACCGATCGCGAGCGGGTCTATTTCGACACGCCGGCGATGAAATTGATCGGCCGCACCCATGGCAGTGGCTGGTATGTGCGCAACGGCGACAGTTTCCAGATGGACCGGCCACGCTATGATCCGGCACGGCTGACGGGCAAGGAATGAATTTGAACCCATAGTGCAATATTACTTGCGCTGCCGGGAAAAAGCGTGTCTGTTTCAACGGAAAGGTCGGAGGCGCGATTCCGCGGACTACCGGCCAGATCCGAACAAGAGGCGGCGCAGACCGCCAAACAGGAGTGCGTGATGCCCGGCCCTCTGGACCATCTTGTCGTTATCGAGCTGTCGACCGAAATGCCGGTCGCGATCGCGGGCATGCTGCTCGCCGACCATGGCGCGGACGTGCTGAAGGTCGAGCCCAGGGGCGGCGCCTATTTCGCCCATGAGCTGACCCGCAAGAGCTGGGACCGGTCCAAACGCAGTGTCGAGCTAGACGTGGCCGATGCGGACGACCGGGCAGCGCTGCGCGGACTGCTCGGCGGAGCGGACATCTTCATCCATGCACTGGAGGAGGGAGAAGCGAAGGCGCTTGGCCTGGACGGTGAGAGCCTGGCGCGCGACTATCCGGAACTGATCGTGTCGGCGCTGACCGCCTATGGCGCGGACACGCCCTTTGCCGACCGGCCGCGCGGCGAGGGGCTGGCGGCCGCGCTGCTGGGCACGATGATCGACAAGTCCAGCCCGTTCCGCGAAGGGCCGGTCTATCTGGGGCATCCCGCGCTTCATTATGGTCAGGCGTTTCTGGGCGTGATCGGCGCGCTGACGGCGATCCGTGCGCGACGATCGAGCGGCAAGGGGCAGAAGGTCGAATCCTCGCTGCTCGACGCGATGCTGGCCCAGTCTCCGATGAACAATTGGTGGCAGGAAGACGGTATTTCCTACATCAAGGCAGGGGATTCCGGCGCGGTCGACCGCTTTGGCCGGACCCGGCTGGTGACCGGCATGTTCGAATGCGGCGACGGCCTGTTCCTGCAGATCCATACCGGCGGCCAGGGCGGTTTCAAGGCGGCGATGGACCAGCTGGGCTTTGGCGACCGGGTCTCGGTGGTCAAGGGCGCGGCGGAAATGTCGGTACCGCTGAGCGATGACGAATATCATATCGCCCGCGTCGAGATTTTCGATGCGTTCAAGGCGCGGCCGCGCGCCGAATGGATCGCGCTGTTCCAGGCGGCCGATGTGGCGGCTCTGCCGGTGCTGGAACCGGCCGAAGTGCTGCTGGACGAGCAGGTGGAGTTTGTCGGGCAGCGGATTGCGCTGCCGGACGCGGAATTCGGCACCATCTATCAGGCCGCACCGGCCGTGCGGTTCGATCGCACGCCCTGCGCCGCGCCGCGCCCGGCGCCGGCGATCGGCGCAGACAATGGCGCGCTCGCCCATCTGATCGCGCGCAAGCGGGGCGAACTGGCGGCGGCGGGCAAGCCGCTCGACCGGCCGCTCGAAGGCATCAAGGTGGTGGACTTCTCCTCCTTCTTCGCGGTGGGCTTTGGCGGACGGCTGCTGTCGGACCTGGGCGCCGACGTCATCAAGGTGGAGACGCCCGACGGCGACCAGATGCGGCCGCTGCCCGACTGTTTCGACGCGGCACAGCGCGGGAAGCGCGACATCGTGTTGAACCTGAAGCAGCCCGAGGCGCTGGAAGCGGCGCTGAAGCTGGTGGCTGAGGCCGATGTCGTCACCCATAATCTGCGCCCCGGCAAGGCCGACAAGCTGGGCATCGGCTATGAGGCGCTGTCGAAGATCAATCCGCGCCTGCTCTATGTCTATCTGCCCGGCTATGGCTCCAAGGGGCCAAAGTCGCTGCTCAAGAGCTTCGCGCCCTTGGTGTCGGGCTGGACCGGCCTGCTTTACGAAGGGGGCGGCGCGGGCAATCCGCCGACCCGGTCGGTGTTCGGCAATGAGGATTATAATAACGGCTTCCTGGGTGCGGCGGGCATATTGATGGGGCTGGAGCGGCGCGCGATCAGCGGCGTCGGCGACTATATGGAGATACCCCAGCTCCATTCGAGTCTGTGGACCACGTCCGAGCATTTCCTGGATGCCGACAAGCAGGTCGTCTATGGCTTCCGCCTCGACAAGGATCAGGCGGGCTATAGTGCGCTCGACCGGCTCTATCGCACCAGCGACGGCTGGATCTGCATAGCTTGCCGGCAGGACGGGCGCTTCGCGGCGCTGGCGCAGGCGGTCGGTCAGGCCGGGCTAGTCGACGATCCGCGCTTTGCTTCGCCAAAGGAACGGTCGCTGCATGACGCGGCGCTGCTCGCGGCGCTGGAGCCCTGGTTTGTCGACAAGACGAGCGCGGAGGCCTTCGCCCTGCTCGATGCGGCGGGTGTACCGTGCGAGATACCGGCGGCGAAAAGCTGGGTGCGCGAGGCGCTGTGGCAGGACTGGGCAATGGCCAGCAATCGGGTGATCGAGAATTTCGATTCCATGTATGGCCATGTCCGCCAGTTCGGCAGCTTCATCCATCTGAGCGATACGCCGGGCCATGCGCGCAAGTCCGCGCCGCGGCTGGGCGAGCATACGCGGCAGATATTGGCCGAGATCGGCTATGCGCCGGACGCGATCGACGCGCTGATCGACAGCGGCAAGGCGATGCAGGCGGCGGACGTGACCGGCCGTATCCAGTCGCGCGTCTCGGCCGCCTGAACCAACAACAGATAATCGGGAAGAGGAACCCAAAGGGTGCAGTTGAACCTTCGTTACGACATGAACCGGCCGGATTTCGGCGCGCCGCATCCCGTGCTCTACCGCACTGCGATCAAGCAGGCGCAATGGGCCGACAAGCTGGGATTCACGCAGGTGTTCCTGGCCGAGCATCATGGTGCGGAGGGCGGCTATTGCCCGTCCTCCATGGTGCAGGCGGCGTCGATCCTGGGCGCGACGGAGAATATCGTCGCGCATCTGTCGGCACTGGTCGTCACCATGCACGATCCGCTGCGGCTGGCCGAGGATCTGGCGGTGCTGGACAATATCGCGCCCGGCCGTGTGTGGCTGACCGCCGGCATGGGCTATCGCCCGCATGAGTTCGAGATGTTCGGCAAGGACATCAGCAAGCGGCTGGCGATCATGAACGAGGCGATGGCCACGCTGAAGCAGGCCTGGACAGGTGAGCCTTTTGAATTTCGCGAGCGCACCGTGCGGGTGACGCCGGCCCCGGCGAGCCCGGGTGGCCCGAAAATCTACATGGGCGGGTCGACCGACAAGTCGGCGATCCGCGCGGCCAAGGGTGGCTATCAATATTTCCCCGGCCATCCCGACCTCTTCACCCTCTACAAGGAAGAGCGGGAAAAGGCCGGCTTCCCGCCGCCCGAGGAACTGCGCAAGCCGGCGGCCAGCTTCCTCTATGTCTCCGACGATCCGGACCGCGACTGGCCGCTGGTGGCGCCGCATGTCGCCTATGCGACCAACGCCTATGCCGAATGGGCCAAGGAGCGCGGCACCGGCCAGACACGCTACCAGCCCGCCGAGACGATCGAGGGGCTGAAGGCGATGCCTAACATCAAGGTGCTGACGCCCGACGAATGTTTTGAATATCTGAAAGGATTGGGCCGGGGCACCGCCGTCACCTTCCACGCGCTGCTGGGCGGGCTGGACCCCGAAGTGTCGTGGCGCAGCCTGCGCCTGTTCGAGAAGGAAGTGCTGCCGCGCCTGCGTGCCGAGCCGGGCCTGCTGGAAAATCCGGGAGAATGAGCATGGAAGAACGCAATCGTCGCGGCACGCTGGCCGCCATGCTGGCGCTGCCGATCGGCATGGCCGCGGCTGCCGAAGCATCGGCCGCCGCGCCCAGGGGAAAGGCAAGCGGCATGGACATGGCCCAGCGGCTGGACATCATCGAGTCCAGGCAGGCGATCACCGAACTCCTCTATGCCTATGCGCGGGCCAATGACCGGGCGGACGAGGCGCTGCTGCGATCGCTCTTCTGGCCGGAATCGACGCACAAGCATGGCAAGTTCGAGGGCAAGTCGTCCGATTTCGTCGGCTTCGCGTTCAAGATCGTGTCGACGCTGAAATATGCCTGCCACCACATCACCAATGTCTCGGTCGATGTGAAGGGGGACAAGGCTTTTTCTGAATGCTATTATTTCGCGCAGCATCGGCGCGACCGCAAGGAAGGCGGGGGCGAGGAGGATGTCTTCTTCCAGGGCCGCTATCTCGACGATCTGGAACGGCGAAACGGGGTGTGGAAGATCATCCGTCGCCGGGGCCTGTCCGACTATACCTCGCCGCCCGAACCGGCGCAGACGTCCTATGCCGACTGGCCGGCGGGACAGCATAGCGAGAAATATCCGAGCGACGACTATTACAAGATGCGCCAGCAGTTTCTGGGCAGCTGATCCGTGCGGGCGCTGATGTGCGAGGCGCATGGCGCGCCCGAGCAACTGGCGTTCCGTGATGTACCCGTGCCCCAGCCGGGGCCGGGCGAGATCAGGCTGGCGGTGCGGGCGGCGAGCGTCAATTTCCCCGACGCGCTGATGATCCAGAATCTCTACCAGACCAAGCCGCCCTTGCCCTTCATCCCCGGCGGCGAGGCGGCAGGCGTGGTCGATGCGATCGGCGAGGGCGTCAGCGGTTTTCGGATCGGCGACCGGGTGGCGGCGATCCCGTTCCAGGGCGCGTTTGCCGAGCAGGCGGTGGCGCCGGCTTTCCGCACCAGCATCATTCCCGATGCGATGGGCTTCGACGTCGCGGCCGGTTTCACCATGGTCTATGCGACGGCGCTGCACGGGCTGCGCCAGCGCGGGCGGTTGCAGGCCGGCGAGACGCTGCTGGTGCTGGGCGCGGCGGGCGGCGTGGGACTGGCGGCGGTGGAGATCGGCAAGCGCATGGGTGCGCGGGTGATCGCGGCGGCCTCCAGCGCGGAAAAGCTGGATCTGGCGCGGGCGCATGGCGCGGACGAGACGGTGAATTATGCGCAGGTCGACATCAAGCAGGCGGTGAAGGCGCTGGCCGGGGAGCGCGGCGTCGATGTGATCTTCGATCCGGTCGGTGGCGATCTGGCCGAGCCGGCCTTTCGCACCATGGGCTGGGACGGGCGCTATCTGGTGGTCGGCTTTGCCGCCGGGACCATTCCCGCGATCCCGTTGAACCTGCCGCTGGTGAAGACGGCGTCGATCGTCGGCGTGACATGGGGGATGCACAGCCGGCGCGAGCCGGACATCCATGCCGCCAATATGGCGCAGCTTTATGACTGGTATGAACAGGGCGGATTGCGGCCGGCGATCGGCGCGCGGTTCGCCTTTGACGAGAGCCGGGAAGCGATCCGCTGGATCATGGATCGCAAGGCGCAGGGCAAGGTGGTGATCGAGATGGCCTGATCGGGTCATCACAGGGTCAGGCTCAGGTCATTGCCGCGAAGTTCACACCGTTGATCATCGAGAATTTGGGCGTTTTGCGGCGCAAACGCGCCGCCAAAGTCACGCCGACGCGACAGTCACGCGACATTGGGGTCACGCCCGCGCGTCTGTGACGCGACACGAACGCGCCCCTTGGGTCACGCATGGCATTGAAGCAGATCGGCAATTCCATCGCGGAGTATGGAGCAGAAAAGCGCCATGTAGGAAAGTGGTGCGTCAGCTGGCCGGCCAGTTGGCGAGTGGGGCGCCGGCGATGGCGGTGCGGGCCTGGACGATCATGCCCTTGCCGCGCGAGACCACATAGAGGGTGCGCCGATCCGGCCCGCCCCAGCAGAGATTGGTCGGCATGGCGATCTTTTCGCCGACGGGATCATGCAGGATGTCGATCTGCCGGCCCTGCGGCGTCAGCGCGACCAGCCGGTTGGAAAAGGGCAGGGTGATCCAGAGATTGTCGGCCATGTCGAAGGCGATGCCGTCGCAATAACCCAGCGCCGCCTTTTCCTGCGGCGGCAGCGCGAGGATGGCCTTGACCGTCTGGTCGGGGACGACGGTGCCGAGTTGCGGGCCGAAATCCTGCGGGTCGGCAAGGGTGCCGTCGGCGTTGCGGTGCCAGCGGCGGATGCGCCCTTCGGCCGTCAGCGAGGCATAGAGATGGCGTTCGTCCCGGTCGAGGCAGAGGCCGTTGACCCCGCGCAGGTCGCGCGCGACGATCGCGGCGCTGCCGTCGGGCCGGACCATGTAGATGAAGCCGGCCGGCGTGGTGGTGCCGATATTGGCGACCGGACCCCAACTGCTGTGGGTGCAATAGATGCTGCCGTCCCGCGCGGTGGCGGGGCCGTTGGAGGCGACCAACTGGCGCCCCTCCAGTTCCGAAACGAGCGTTTCGACCGCGCCGGTTTCAAGCGTGATGCGCTGGAGCGGGCCGGGCTGCTGTTTGAGCAGGCCCATATTCGCGACGATCACGCGGCCCTGCGCATCGACGGCGACGCCATTGGCGGCGAGCGGGGCGCCAACCTGCCGCAGCGGCTGGCCGGGCGCCAGAACGCCGATCGCGCCGCCGCTGTTGGACAGGAACAGGCGGCCGTCGGGGGCGCTGGCGACGCCCTCGGCATGGTCGAGCCCGTCGATGACCAGGCTGAAATCGGCCGGGGTCAGGGGCGCCGGGACCGTGGAGGCACGCGACGGGCCGGCGCGGGTGCAGCCGGCGAGCGCGAGTGCCGCGCCGCCGAGCAGGGCCGTGCGCCGGTCGACCGCCCTGTCAGCGGCCATCTTCAGCGCACCGGCGCGAAGCCGGCGATGCGGTGATCGCCCGCCTCGACCGGGCGGAAGCGCAGGCTCATGCCGCAGGCCGGATCGACGCCTTCATCATCGACTAATATGCCCGCGATCCGCACGCCCGGCGCATCGTCGGGCTCGAACAGGATGACGGTGTAGGGGACCTCAGCCTTGTGGTCGCCGGGCAGCAGGCTGCGGATCACGGTGGTGAAGCTATAGGCCTTGCCCTCGGCCGAAACCGGGCGCCATTCCAGCACGGCATCGGGTTTTCCGGGAACGACCTCGGGTGGATACCAGACCCATTCGCCGGTTTCGGCGTCGGCGGTGATGCGCAGTTCGCCGGCATCGAGGCCGTCGTAAAAGCCCTGGAACAGCGGGTCTTCCAGATGGACGGGATAGATGGGAATGCCCATGGTCAGTCCCTCGCAAGGATGGTGGTGGAATGATTATTGCCGCCCAGGCCCGCGACGGCGCAGAGGCGGGCATCGGGCACCTGACGATCGCCCTCCTGCCCGCGCAGCTGGCGCACCGCCTCGATCAGCAGGTTGATGCCGGGGACATAGCCGCCCGACATATGGCCGCCGCTGGTGTTGACCGGCATCCGGCCGCCCGGCTTCGCATGGCCGGCAGCGTAGAAGCGCGCGCCTTCGCCGCGATCGCACAGGCCCAGCATCTCGGTCTGGACGATCGCCGAGATGGAGAAGCCGTCATAGACCTGAGCCAGGTTCAGATCCTTGGGATCGACGCCGGCCATGGCATAGGCCTGCGCCGCCGAGTCCCAGCCGGGATAGTCGAAGGTGCAGGGTTTCTGGGTGAACAGCACGCCATGGGGATAGTTGTTATAGCCGATGCCGAGGCCCTGCACCGATATCACCGGATGGGGCAGGTCGCGGGCGGCCTCCACCGCGCTCACCACATAGGCGCCGCCGCCATCGGTGGTGAGGCAGCAGTCGGCGACGCGCAGCGGGGTCGAGATCATCGGCGTCTGGCGATAGGCGTCGAGGTCCATCGGATCGCGCTTCTGGGCGCTGGGGGTCAGCGCCGCCCAGGCGCGGTAGGTCATCGAGACCGAGGCCAGTTCCTCCTCGCTCATGCCGAATTCATGGGCATAGCGATTGGCCATGGTCGCGAAATAGGTGGGCTGGCCGAAGAAGCCGGCGGGCATTTCCAGCCCCGCCTTCTGCGGCTCGCGCGCGTGGAAGCCATAGACGCCGCCCGGCTTGGTCGAGCGGATGGCATAGGGGACGAGGACATGGCGGGCGAGCCCGGCCTCGATCGCCAGTTGCGCCAGCCGCAGCGCGTCACCCGTGGTGGCGGTGCCGCCCGCCGTGTCGGCAACGGCAGTGAAGCGCCGGGTCGCGGCGCCGATCGCATGGGCAACCTCCTCCGACGGATGGCCGACATATTTGTTGCTGACATGGCCGTCGATATCGGCGGGAGTGAGGCCCGCATCGGCGATCGCGGCCAGGCTGGCGCGGGTCATCATCTGCATCACCGTTTCCTCGCCCTTGCGCAGGAAAGCGGTTTCGCCAATGCCGGTGATGGCGATCTTGTTGCCCTTCATCATGCGTCCTTGAACCCCTTGCCCTGTGCCACCAGTCGCTCGATCAGCGGGGAGGGGGTGAAGGCGGCGCCATGTGCAGCCTCCAGTGCCCGGAGTCGGTCGAGGACGGTGGGAAGCCCCTGGAGATCGGCCCAGAACATCGGGCCGCCGCGATATTTCGGCCAGCCATAGCCGGTGATCCAGACGATATCGATGTCGGACGCGCGCGAGGCGATGCCTTCGTCGAGGATGCGGGCGCCCTCATTCACCATGGCGAAGAGGATGCGATCCTGGATTTCCGCGTCGCTGATGTCGCGGCGGGTGATGCCCTGCTTCGCGGCGAAATCCTCGATCACCTGCATCGCGACCGGCGAGGGGGTCTGCTTGCGGTTGTCGTCATAGTCGTAGAAGCCGCCCTTCGTCTTCTGTCCGTGGCGGCCCATTTCGTTGAGGATTTCGCGGACATTGGCGGAACTGGTGGTCTTGGGGTTCCAGCCAACATCGAGCCCGACCAGGTCGCGCATCTGGAAATGGCCCATGGCAAAGCCGAAGTCGTACAGTATCTTGTCGACCGCCCAGGGCGTGGCCCCTTCGAGGATCAACTGGTCCGCCTGGACATTGCGGGCGGCGAGGATGCGGTTGCCGACGAAACCATAGCCATTGCTGACCAGCACGCCGATCTTGCCGATCGTCTTGGCGAGTTTCATGGCGGTGGCGATGGTTTCCGGCTTCGTGTCCTTGGTGCGGACCACTTCCAGCAGCTTCATGACATTGGCCGGCGAGAAGAAATGGAGGCCGACGACGCTGTCGGGCCGGCTGGTGGCGGCGGCGATGTCGTCAATGTCGAGATAGGAGGTGTTGGTGGCGAGGATGGCGCCGGGCTTGGCGATCCTGTCGAGCTTGGCGAACACCTCGCGCTTGACGTCGATCTGCTCGAACACCGCTTCGATGATGAGGTCGCAATCGGCCAGATCTTCCATCGCGATCGATCCGGTGAGCAGGCCCATGCGCGTGTCGACATCCTCGGGCTTCATCTTGCCCTTCCTGGCGGTCGTCTCATAATTGCCGCGGATGATGCGCAGGCCGCGGAACAGCGCGTCCTCGTTGGTCTCGACCAGGGTGACGGGGATGCCGGCATTGGCGAAGTTCATCGCGATGCCGCCGCCCATGGTGCCGGCGCCGATGACGCCGACCTTGGCGATCGGCAGGACGGCGGTGTCGGCGGGCAGGCTGTCGACCTTGGCGGCCTGACGCTCGGCGAAGAAGACATGGCGCTGGGCAGCGGACTGGCTGTCGGCCTGAAGCTCGTTGAACAACTGGCGCTCGAAGGTCATGCCCTCGTCAAAGGGCAGGTCCAAGGAGGCCTCGACGCAGCGAATGATCGCTTCGGGGGCGTTGAAGCCACGGAATTTGCGGGTATTGGCCTTGCGGAAATCGGCGAAGATTTCGGGCTTGCCGCGTACCTCGTCCAGCTTTTCGGTGCGGTCGCGGACCTTGAGCAGCGGGCGGCCTTCATCGAGCACGCGCTGGGCAAGGGCGATGGCGTCGGCGCGTAACTGGCCTTCGGTCGCTAGCTCGTCGATCAGACCCATATCCTTGGCGGCTTTCGCCGAGACCGGGCTGCCGGCGGTCATGAGGTCCAGTGCCTTTGCGACACCGACGATGCGGGGCAGGCGCTGGGTGCCGCCGGCGCCGGGCAGCAGGCCCAGATTGACTTCGGGCAGGCCGCACTTGGCCGAGGGCACGGCGATGCGATAATGGGCGACGAGCGCGAGTTCCAGGCCCCCGCCCAGCGCCGTGCCATGGATGGCAGCGATCACCGGCTTGGTGGCGCTCTCCACCACCAGTTGCAGGTTGCGCAGCGTGGGTTCGACCGGCGGCTTGCCGAATTCGGTGATGTCTGCGCCGGCAAAGAAGGTGCGGCCTTCGCAGATCAGCACCATGGCGCCGACCGCCGGATCGCCGATGGCGGTCTCGACCGCGCTGGCGACGCCCTGGCGCACGGCGTTGGAGAGGGCGTTCACCGGCGGCGAGTTGACCGTGATGACCGCGATGGAGCCTTCCACCGCATAGGTGACGACGTCATTGACCTTCATTCAAGCCTCTGTGCGTTTGGGCACCCGGCTGGCCGGCGGACTGCGCGGCCAGCACCTGACGGGCGCGTTGGCGGAAATAATGCTGGAGCCCGGCGATCTCGTCGTCGGTCAGTTCCTGGAAGCGCGGCATGCCACGTTCGCGCAGGATGCCGTTGTGCAGCACATCCTTCATGCTGGCGGTGTCGAGCGGGACGCCCGACTGGAGCAGGTCCGGCGCAGCGCCGCCCGACACGGCGTTGGCGCCATGGCAGATGGAGCAGCGCTGGCCAAAGACGGTGGCGCCGATGGCGGCCTTGGCCGGATCGACGGCGAAGGCGGGATCGTCGATCACCGGCATGTCGACGGGATCGACTTTCGGCAGCGCGGCCTTGCCATCGAGGGCGAAGGTCAGGACGCGCCATTGCTGGGTGCGGTAATTCCATTCGCGCGGCAGGCCGATGGCGCTGGGGAAGCGGGAGCCGGCGATCACCGTCACATATTGCCGGCCGCGCGCGCGATAGCTGATCGGCTGGGCCATCACCGCGGTCTGGGCGTCGAACGACCAGAGCGGCTTGCCGCTGGTGGCGGCATAGGCGACGAACTTGCCGCCGGCATTGCCCTGGAACAGCAGGTTGCCGGCGGTGGTCGCGGTGCCGCCGCCGCCGCGCAGGCCGGGCATCGGGATGCGCCAGGCCTCGCTCTGCGTCACCGGGTTCCAGGCGAGCAGGAAGCTGGTAGCGGGGCGATCGGGCGTGACGCTGGGCGGCGGCGCGCCGGTGCCAACGCTGATGCGCTGGCCATCGAGATGCTTCCAGCCCTTTAGTGGCTCGGCGGGGTCGATATAGACGCGGCCCTGGTCCATCGTCGGGATATAGACGAGGCCGCTGCCCGGATTGAAGGACATCGCCTCGATATTATGGGCGCCGAAGGGCGAGGGATAGACGATCGCCGCCTTGCCGCCGGGATAGCGGGCGGCGGGGTTTTCGATCGGCCGGCCGCTCTTTACGTCGATGCCGCTGGCCCAGTTGACCGGGACGATATTGCGGGCGGAGATCAGCTTTCCGGTGGCGCGGTCGATGACGTAGAAGAAGCCGTTCTTGGGCGCGTGCATCAGCACGTCGCGGTCCTGTCCGTCGATCTTCAGCCGGGCGAGTTCCATGTCCATCGCCGAGTTGAAGTCCCAGGTCTCGCCCGGATTGGTCTGATAGTGCCAGACATATTCGCCGGTGTCGGCGTCGAGCGCGACGATCGAGCAGAGGAAGAGATTGTCGCCGCCGCCCGGACTGCGGATCTTCTGGTTCCAGGGGGAGCCATTGCCGACGCCGATATAGATGCGGTTATATTTGGGGTCATAGGCCATGGCGTTCCAGGCGGTGCCGCCGCCGCCATATTTCCACCATTCGCCGGTCCAGGTCTTGGCGGCCATCGCCATCGCCTTATTCTCGAAGCCGAGCTTCGGGTCGCCGGGCACGGTGTGGAAGCGCCAGAGCTGCTTGCCGGTCTTCTGGTCATAGGCGGTGACATAGCCGCGGATCGGGGCGAAATCGGCGCCGCCATGGCCGATCAAGACCTTGCCGTTGAACACCCAGGGCGCGCCGCTGATATAGCGCTCGTCATCCTTGCCGATGGTCTGGGTCGACCAGAGCCTGTGCCCGGTGCGGGCATTGATGGCGATCAGCCGGCCGTCGATCGTGCCGACATAGACGGCGCCATTGTCATAGGCGATGCCGCGACTGCCCCAGGCGCCGCGCATCTTCTGGTCGGCGACCTTCCAGCTTTGCGGGTCATAGGTCCATAGTTCATGGCCGGTGGCGGCGTCGACCGCGTGGACGATGCTGTAGCCCGAGGCATAATAGAGGATGCCGTCGACCGCGATCGGCGCGGTCAGGCTGGAGCCGCCGCCGTCGATATCCTGATACCAGGCGAGGCCGAGCCGGTCGACATTGCGGTCGTTGATGTCTTTCAGCGGGCTGTAGTGATTTTCATCGATGCCGCCATAGCCGGGCCAGTCGGTGCCGTCGCGCCGGGCCTGGCCGGAGGGCGCGCAGGCAGCGAGCAGGGCCAGAAACGGCAGAGTGAGGGACGCAAGACGCATGAAGATCAGCCCCCGATCGTCCGGTCGGACGGCCAGAAGCGCTGGCGCAGCGCCTTCTTGTTGACCTTGCCCATGATGGTGCGGCCGATGTCATCGACCATCTCGTAGCCGCGCGGGCATTTATAGCCGGCAAGGCTGGCGCGGCAGAAGGCGTTGAGTTCGTCGGCGCTCGGCGGATCGGCCGGATCGCGCGGGATCACCAGCGCGCGGGCTTCCTCGCCCATTTCCGCATTGGGGGCGGCGACCACGGCGATGTCGGCCACCTTGGGATGGCGCAGCAGCACATGTTCGGATTCCGCCGGATAGATGTTGACCCCGCCCGACACGATCATGTCGGACACGCGATCGGTGATGAAGAGATAGCCCGCATCATCGACATAGCCCATTTCGCCCAGGGTGAAGATGCCGGGTGCGATATGGGCGGCGGCGGTTTTCTCCGGGTCGCCGCGGTAGACGATGCCATGGCCGCTGGTGTCGCGAAAATAGACCTGGCCAACTTCGTTGGCGCCCAGAACCGTGCCATCATCGCCATAGATGACGGTTTCGAACGGAGCGAGGGCGCGGCCGACCGATCCGGGTCGCTCCAGCCATTCGGGCGAGGTGATGAAGGTGGTGGAGCCGGCCTCGGTGCCGCCATAGGCCTCTACCAGCACCGGGCCGAACCAGTCGATCATCGCCTGCTTGACGGCGCGGGGGCAGGCCGCGCCGGTATGGGCGAGGCGCTGGATGCTGGAGACGTCATATTTGGCGCGCACCTCTTCCGGCAGGGCGAGCATGCGCTGGAAATGGGTGGGAACCATGACCGAGCCGGCGACCCGATATTTCTCGATCAGCGCCAGCGCCCTTTCCGCGTCGAAATGCTCGACCGTGATGAGGCTCATGCCGCCGAAGACGTTGCGCGCCATGCCGAGCGGGCCGGTATGGTAGAGCGGGCCGACGGCGATGCCGGGCGATGGCGTGATGCGGGCGCGCACCGTTTCCGCCAGCGCCTGGACCGTGGCGACCCGCGGGAAATATTGCGGCGGGGTCTCGGTCGCCTTGGGCCGGCCGGTGGTGCCGGAGGTATAATGGAGATGAGGCAGCGGAGCGACGTTCGGGTCGGGCTCGGCGGTCGAGGCGGCGGCGAGCCAGTTTTCCCAATGGATCACGCCTTCGCGATCGGGGCAGCGCCAGCCGATGACGGTGGCGACGCCCGCCTCGGCCGCGGCGGCGAGGCCCGCCTCCATCGTTTCGGGGCCGACCAGCAGCGCGACGGCGCCGCTGTCCTTGAGGATATAGGCAGCTTCGGACGGGGTGAGATGGAAGCTGACCGGGACGCTGGAAATGCCGGCCTCCAGACAGGCGACATAGGCGATCACGGTTTCGACGCTGTTGGGCGCGAAGACGGCGACCCGGCGTTCGTGCAGGTCAAGGCCGTTCAAGGCGTTGGCAGCGCGGTTCAGCAGGTCATCCAGTTGCAGCCAGTCGAGCGAGACACGCTCGTCCGTCAGCGCCATGTCGGTGCGACGGTCGGGCGCGACAGCCTGGAGGGTGAGAGACATGCAGCGTCCTTTCAGGCGGCCGGCGCGTGGATGGCACGCGCGGCGATGGTGGGGGCGAGGTAGCGCAGGGCCATGCGGAAGGAGAGCAGGGCGACGACCGAGCAGAAGGTGACGACCACCGCCAGCGACTGGCCCAGCGCGGCTTCCGACCGGAAGACATATTGGGTGAGCGCAGCGACGATCGCCGGGCCGGCGCCCAGGCCCAATATGGTGAAGACGAACAGGAAGAAGGCCAGCATCCGCGCGCGGATCGTCGCCGGCGCGATCAGCCCCATGATCGAGGAGACATAGACCATGAAGGGCACGGTGATGAACTGCGCCACGCAGTAGCAGACCAGGAAGACATAGACGTTGGTGGCGAAGAACATATAGGCGATCACCGGCAGGAAGCCGAGGATCAGCCAGCTGTAGAAGCGCAGATGGGCGTCCGTCATGCCGCGCGTGAACAGGCGGTCGACGATCCAGCCGTTGATCACCAGCGACACGGCCGACACGATGTTCATCAGGCTCAACGCCACGCCATATTGCACCGGCTTCCAGCCGAAATGCCGTTCGATATAGGCGGGCACCCAGTTGGTCATCGAATAGCCGCACATGGCAAGGCAGGATGTGCCGACCAGCATCAGCGCCAGCAGCCGCCAGTTCTGGCGCACGAATCCGGCGATCGCGCCCTTTTCCGCGACCGGGCGCGCGGCCCTGGTCGCGCCGCGGCGGCCCGGTTCGGGGAAGGTGAAGACCAGCAGGGCGATGAGCAGGCCGGGCACGCCGACCATCATCATCACCAGCTGCCAGGGCTGGGCCGGGCCATGGAAGGGAATATGGATGCCGCTATGCGCGGCGGCGAAGGCGATGGCGACGCCGCCTAGGGCAAATGCTGTCGCAGAGCCGACCTTGCCCGCCATCTGGAAGGTGGAGGTGGCGCGGGTCAGCAGCCGCGGCGGGAAGGCGTCGGCGATCAGCGAATAAGCGGCGGGCAGCAGCGCCGCTTCCCCCACGCCAACGAAGATGCGGCCGACCAGCAGCGCCTCATAGCTTTGCGCG
Organism: Sphingobium yanoikuyae; assembly: GCF_013001025.1. Classification (NCBI taxonomy): domain Bacteria; kingdom Pseudomonadati; phylum Pseudomonadota; class Alphaproteobacteria; order Sphingomonadales; family Sphingobiaceae; genus Sphingobium; species Sphingobium yanoikuyae. Next base: position 1,278,532 of record NZ_CP053021.1, read on the forward strand.
AAGCCGCAGGCGGTGGTGGCGACGGCCCAGAGCGCGACGCCGCCGAAGATGATCCAGCGGCGCGAATAACGATCCGCCGCCCAGCCGAGCGGCAGGCCGAAAATGGCGTAGAAGATGGCGAAGGAGGTCGAGGTGATCATGCTGACCTGGACATCGCTGAGCAGCAGATGCGCCTTGATCGGCGTGACCAGCATCGACACGATCAGCCGGTCGACCCAGGACAGGACATAGAGGCCGAACAGCACGGCCACCATCCACCAGGCGGTGCCCAGTTGCTGGGTATCGCCGCCGTCCGGGGCTCTCTCCTGGCTGGTCATCAGCATGATCCTTCCCTTCGCCCTTTTGCGTCTCTCAGCGTTGCGGCAATGCGTTGAGTTCGGCGATCTTGAGCTTGCCGAGCTGGGCCATGTGGACTTCGTCCGGCCCGTCGGCGAGGCGCAGGTAGCGCGCATTCATGAAGGCGGCGGCAGGCGGGAAGTCGCTGGCCATGCCGATGCCGCCGAACACCTGCATCGCCCGGTCGGCGACCGTCTGGGTCATGCGAGGGGCGACGATCTTGATCGCGGCGATCAGATCCTTGGCGACCTTGTTGCCGTGGCGGTCCATCGCGTCGGCAGCCTTGAGCGTCAGCAGACGGGCCTGCTCGATCTCGCAGAAGGACAAGGCGATATCCTGGCGGATGCTGCCCTGATCGGCGAGCTTGCGGCCGAAGGCGACGCGGCTGTCGACGCGGCGGGCCATATATTCGAGCGCGCGCTGGGCCTGGCCGATGAGGCGCATGCAGTGGTGGATGCGCCCCGGCCCCAGGCGGCCCTGGGCGATCTCGAACCCGCGTCCTTCGCCCAGGATCAGATTTTCCCTGGGCACGCGCACATCCTTGAAGACCATTTCGGCATGGCCGCCGGGCGAATGGACGGCGTTCATCACGTCGAGCGGGCGGACGATCTCTATCCCCGGCGTGTCGGCCGGGATCAGGATCTGCGAATGCTGCTGGTGGCGCGGCCGGTCCGCATTGGGTGTGCGACCGAGCAGGATATAGACTTTGGTCAGCGGATCGAGCGCGCCCGAAATCCACCATTTGCGGCCATTGATGACATAGTGGTCGCCATCGGCGACGATCGTCGTTTCGACATTGGTGGCGTCGGACGAGGCGACGCCCGGCTCGGTCATGACATAGCAGGAGCGAATATCGCCGGCGAGCAGGGGCTTGAGCCACTTCTCCTGCTGCTCGGGCGTACCGTAGCGGGCGAGCACCTCCATATTGCCGGTGTCGGGCGCGGAGCAGTTATAATATTCCGACGATCCGATCACCCGGCCCATCAGTTCGGCCAGCGGCGCATATTCGAGGTTGGTGAGGCCCGGACTCCATGCCCCATATTCATGCGGCAGGAACAGGTTCCACAGGCCCGCTTCCTTCGCCTTGGCCTTGATCGTCTCGGTGCCCGGCCAGCGCTGCCACAGATGGGCGGGATCATGGTGGAAATGATCCCGTTCCTTCTCGATCGGATAGACATGGGCGTCCATGAAATCGGTGAGCTGCGCCCGCAGCGCCTGCACCTTGTCGGAATATTCGAAATCCATGCGATCGGTCCTTTTGGGAAATGGGGCGAAGGCGGCCAGGGGATCAGGTCAGCGTGAGGCCGCCGTCCACGATCAGCGTCTGCCCGCAGATGTAGGTGGAGAGGGGGGAGGCGAGGAACAGGGCGACGCCCGCCATCTCCTCCACCGAGCCGAAGCGGCCGAGCGGGATGCGCGACAGCGCGCGATCGCGCCGCTCGTCATTGTCCATCGTCACCTTGGTCATCTTGGTATCGACCAGGCTGGGGGCGATGCCGTTGACGCGGATGCCCTCGCCCGCCCAGGCGATGGCGAGCGCGCGGACCAGATTGACGGCGCCGGCCTTGGACGCGGCATAGGCGGGGTTGCCGAAGGTTGCCTTGAACCCGCCGATCGAGCTGACGACGATGACGGCGCCTTTCGTGGCGGCCAGCGCATCCCTGAAGCGGTTGGAGATGTGGAGGATGGAGTCGAGATTGACCGCCATCACCTTGTTCCAGCCGTCGACCTCGAACTCCTGGCGGCGATAGAGGACGGCGCCCTGCGAATGGATGAGGATATCGAGCGCATCGAAAGGGGCGGGTGCGGCGGCGATCGCGGCGGGATCGCTGACATCGACCTGGGTATAGCCGATGCCGTCCAGATCCGATCCTTCCTCGCCGGCATAATCGGCGGCGCTGGCACGCGTGCCCCAGACATGGACGTGGGCGCCGCGCTTCAGAAAGGCCTGGGCCATGCCATTGCCGATGCCGCTCGATCCGCCGACCACCAGCACCGTCTTTCCGGTGAAGTCCAGTTCATTGCCCAAGGGGGAACATCCTTCCTGCATGTCAGCGGATCAGCGCCTGGGCGCGGTCGAAAAGGTGGATGGCGCGGCTGTGGAGCCGGTCGCCGGTGTCGCGTGGCGCCTTGCCGGCACAGGCGCGGGCATGGGTGCCCTCCAGCAGGATGCCGAGCTTGTAGCAGGCGAGTACATGATACCAGTCGACCGCCGACAGATTGCGCGCGGAGCCGGCGCTATAGCGCGCGACCAGTTCGGCGGGCGTCGGGAAACCCTCCCACGGCGTGACCGACACGGTGCTGGCGCCGCTGCCGTCGGGCCAGGTGGCGAGCACCCAGCCCAGGTCCAGCAGCGGATCGCCGATCGTCGCCAGTTCCCAGTCGATGATCGCGGCAAGATCGCCGCTGTCGGGGCGGTACATGACATTGGCGAGATGATAGTCGCCATGCATGATGCCGGGGGTAAAATCGGCCGGGCGGTGCCGTTCCAGCCAGGCGGCGATGGCGTCGACGCTGGGCAGCGCCTGCGGCCCGGTCCAGTCGGAAAATTCGCCATAGCCGGCAAGCTGGCTGCGCCAGCGATCGACCTGGCGGCCGAGGAAATTGTCGGGCCGGCCGAAATCGGAAAGGCCGAGCGCCTGATGATCGAGCGCGCCCAAGGCGGCGATGCCGTCGACCAGGGCCAGTCCCATGGCGTGGCGCACCGCGGGCGACCCGGCATGGGGCATGGGCAACTGGCCGACCGGATTGAAGCCATCGACCGGCTCCATCAGGTAGAAGGCGACACCCAGCACATCCTCATCACCGCAATCGGCGATCAGCGCGGGATGGGGAACATTGGTGCCGGCGATGGCGCGCAGCAGCCGTGCTTCTCGCCGCATCGTTTCATTGCTGTTGGGGCGGGGGTGCGCCGGCGGACGGCGGAAGATATAGTCGCGGCCGTCGCGGGTCAGGCGCAGCAGGATATTCTGCGTCCCCCCGGCAAGCGGCGTCACGTTGTCGATCGGACCGGCGCCAAGCCCCTGATCCGTCATCCACGTCGCCAGCGACTCGATGTCGACCGCTGATTCCACTTAGGCATCCCTCGCTTTTTTCGACTGTTAGCCGTCGATTAGGTCAATTGGATAATGCACTTGACGAACCATCATTGCAATGAGAAATTGCACTCATGGTCAGACTTCAACTCGCCAAGGCCGAAGATGCCACCCGCGGATCCGCTGCCGAGCAGATCAAGCAGGTGGCGTTGCGCCTGTTCGCCGAAAAGGGCGTCGATGGCGTGACCGTGCGCGAGATTGCGGCGGCGGCGGGGCAGAAGAATCACGGTGCCGTCAGTTACTATTTCGGGTCGAAGGAGGCGCTGGTCCGGGCGCTGGTGATGGATGGGGCGATGGCGCTGGAGCGGGAGCGCAATGCGGCGCTCGACGGGCTGGAGGCGCAGGGTGGGCCGCGCACGATCCGCGAAGTGGTGGAGATATTGGTGCGGCCGGTGCTGGCGCTGCCCGATAGCCATTATGTCCAGTTCATCGTCATCTTTGCCATGACCCATCGCGACATGATGCTGGATGCGATCGATCCGGCCTGGAACAATGCCTATGGCCGGTGCCTGGACCATTTGCGGGGCATGATGGCGGATTTGCCGGTGGCGCTGCAGAACCAGCGCTTCGTGTTCATGGGGGCGTATCTGAGCGCCGTGCTGTCGGCCCGGCAGCGCGCGCTGGCCGACGAGAGCCGGGCGCATCCGATGTGGGGCAGCGAGGCGAGCGTCGAGCATTTCCTGCAGACGCTGGTGGCGCTGCTGGAGGCGCCGGCGGATCTTCCGGCGGCGATGCTCAGGCAACTGGGGCAACGCGACGGCGCTATTGCGGATCGACCCGGCCCTGTCGGTTGAACCGGGGCGCAATCACAATCAGAACATAGAAGACGAAACAAGCGGAGCGGGATGATGGCAGTTACGGAAAGGATTGGCGAAGCGGAGCACGCGCGCACGGCAGAGCTGCTGGCGATGCCGCTGGCCGAACTGATGGCGCAGGCGGCGGCGCTGCGCGACGAAGGCCATGGCCGGGTGCAGAGCTGGTCGCGCAAGATATTCATCCCGCTGACCCAGCTATGCCGCAATCTCTGCCATTATTGCACCTTCTCGCAGCCGCCCCGGCCGGGCGAGAATGCCTATATGACGCGCGAGGAAGTGCTGGCGGTGGCACGCGCCGGCAAGGCGGCGGGCTGCACTGAGGCGCTGTTTACGCTGGGCGACAAGCCGGAACTGCGCTTTGCTGCCGCGCGCGAGGAACTGGCGCGGCTGGGCCATGACAGCACCCTGTCCTATCTGGCGGAAATGGCGGCGCTGGTGCGTGACGAGACCGGACTGCTGCCGCACATCAATGCCGGGGTCATGACCCGCGAGGAAATGGCCGGTCTGCGCCGGGTGTCGGTGTCGCAGGGGCTGATGCTGGAGTCGGTGTCCGACCGGCTCTGCCGCAAGGGCGGCGCCCATTATCGCTCGCCCGACAAGGAACCGGCGGCGCGGCTGGAGACGACCCGGCTGGCGGGTGAACTGGCCATTCCCTTCACCACTGGCATCCTGATCGGCATCGGCGAGACGCGCGAGGAACGGATCGAGGCGCTGGAGGCGATCCGCGACCTGCAGGATGGCTATGGCCATATCCAGGAAGTGATCGTCCAGAATTTCCGGGCGAAGGAACGCACGGTGATGGCCAATGCGCCCGAACCGGACATGGACGATCTGCTGTGGACGATTGCGGTGGCGCGGCTGATCCTGGGGCCAGAGATGAATATCCAGGCGCCGCCCAACCTGTCGGCGGCGGACTTCCCCCGACTGATGGCGGCGGGGATCAACGATTGGGGCGGGGTGTCGCCGGTGACGCCCGACCATGTGAACCCGGAAGCGCCCTGGCCGGCGGTCGAGCGGCTGCGCGCCGCGACCGAGGGCGAAGGGCGGATGCTGGTCGCCCGGCTGCCGGTCTATCCGGCCTATGCGCAGGATAATGACCGCTGGCAGGACCAGGCGATGGTTCGCCATGTGCTGGCCCATGCCGATGCAATGGGTTTTGCGCGCGAGGATAGCTGGTCGCCGGGCATCGCGCTGGAGCCGCGCGTCACGCGCCCGTCGGCGCTGCCCGTCGATCCCGCGATCGTGGCGATCGTCGACCGGGCGGTGACCGGGGCGCTGCTGGAAGAAGCCGAGATCGAGACGCTGTTCACCGCGCGCGAGACCGACCTGGAGCATGTCTGCGCCAGCGCGGACGCGCTGCGGATGCAGGAGATGGGCGACACGATCAGCTATGTCGTCAACCGCAACATCAACTACACCAATATCTGCGCCTATAAATGCAGCTTCTGCGCCTTTTCCAAGGGCGACAAGGCGGAGGCGCTGCGCGGCAAGCCCTATGACCTGGACCTGGAGGAAGTGGTGCGCCGCACCCGCGAGGCGTGGGAGCGGGGCGGCACCGAAGTCTGCCTGCAGGGTGGCATCCACCCCCATTATACCGGCGACACCTATCTGAACCTGGCCCGCGCGGTAAAGGCGGCGGTGCCCGAGATGCACATCCACGCCTTTTCCCCGCTGGAAGTGTGGCAGGGGGCGGCGACGCTGGGCCTGCCGGTCGAGGATTTCCTGCGCCGGCTGAAGGCGGTGGGGCTCGACACGCTGCCCGGCACGGCGGCCGAGATACTGGATGACGAGGTGCGGGCGATCATCTGCCCGGACAAGCTGGACACGGCGCAATGGCTGGAGGTGATCGAGACCGCGCATCGCGTCGGCTTCACCACCACCGCGACGATCATGTTCGGCCATGTCGACACGCCGCGCCACTGGGCAAGGCACCTGATCCGCATCCGCGACCTGCAGCGGCGGACCGGCGGCTTCACCGAATTCGTGCCCTTGCCCTTCGTCCATATGGAGGCGCCGATGGGCGTGCGCGGCCAGTCGCGCCATGGCCCGACCTTCCGCGAGGTGCGGTTGATGCACGCGGTCGCGCGGCTGGCGCTGCACCCGCATATCCGGTCGATCCAGACCAGCTGGGTCAAGCTGGGGCCGGAAGGGGTGAAGGCCTGCCTGGAGGGCGGCGCCAATGACCTGGGCGGCACGCTGATGAACGAGAGCATCTCGCGCGCGGCCGGCACCCAGCATGGCCAGGAAATGCCGCCCGCCGCGACGGAGGCGCTGATCCGGTCGATCGACCGCACGCCCCGGCAGCGCAGCACCGCCTATGGCGGCGTAAGCGAAGACATTCACGCACGCGGAATGACCGCGGCGGAACTGACACCCATGGTCCTGACGCCCCCGCGCAAGCGGCGGCGCGAGGCCGATACGAACCAGGAGAGGTTTGAATATGCAGAATGAGGCTTTGGCGACGATCGCCGTGCTTGGCGGGACCGGCAAGGAAGGTGGCGGCCTGGCGCTGCGCTGGGCGCACAAGGGGCACAAGGTCATCATCGGCAGCCGGACCGCCGAGCGGGCGCAGGAAGCGGCCGACGCGATGAACGCGACGCTGGGCGGGAGTTCGGTTGTCGGCGCGGCCAATCCCGATGCGGCGGCGCAGGCCGACATCATCGTGCTGGCCGTGCCCTATGCTGCGCAGCAATCGACGGTGAAGGATGTCGCCGACGCGCTGGCGGGCAAGATATTGATCGACGTGACCGTGCCGCTGGTGCCGCCCAAGGTCAGCCGGGTGCAGTTGCCCGAGGGCGGATCGGCGGTCGAGGCGGTGCAGAAGATGCTGGGCGAGGGCGTCCGCGTCGTGTCCGCCTTCCAGAATATCAGCGCGCATCATTTGACCAAGCTGGACGAGGAGATCGAGTGCGACGTGCTGGTCTGCGCCGACGACAGCGAGGCGGCGGATCAGGTGGTCGCACTGGCGCAGGAAATCGGCCTGCGCGCCTGGAATGCCGGCCCCTTGTGCAATTCGGTTGTTGCAGAAGGACTTACGTCGGTCTTGATTGCGCTCAATCGGCGGTACAAGGTACCCGGATCGGGTATTCGCATCACCGGAGTGTAAGCTGCATCCATGATAGTCGCACCGGCCGCCGTCACATTATCGGCCCTGAACGGGGTTCCCATGGTTGCGCCGGGCGACGATTTGTCGGCCATGCTGCTGTCGGCCTGCCATGCCAATGGCCTGCCGCTGCAGGATGGCGACATCGTCGTGCTGGCGCAGAAGATCATATCCAAGGCGGAGGGACGCGCAGTGCCGCTGGCCAGCGTGTCGCCCTCGGAGGAGGCGATCGACCTGGCAGCGCAATGCCACAAGGATCCCCGGCTGGTCGAACTGATCCTGTCGGAGAGCGAGAAGCTGATGCGGGTCCGGCCGGGCGTACTGATCGTGCGCCATCGGCTGGGTCTGGTGCTGGCCAATGCCGGGATCGACCAGTCCAACATCGCGCAAGATGGGGATGGCGTCGCGCTGCTGCTGCCGCTCGATCCCGATGGCAGCGCTGCGGCGCTGCGGCAGGCGGTGCGTGATGCCCTGGGGATCGATATCGCGGTGGTCATCATCGACAGCCTGGGCCGGGCCTGGCGCAAGGGCACCTGCGGCGTGGCGATCGGCGTGGCCGGAATGAGCGGCCTGCTCGACCTGCGCGGCGCGCCGGACCTGCATGGCCGGCCGTTGCAGACCAGCGAACTGGGCCTGGCCGACGAGGTGGCGGCCGCCGCCTCGCTGATCATGGGGCAGGCCGGGGAAGGCCGGCCGATCGTCGTGGCGCGCGGCATTGCGCGGGGCCGCAATGAGGGCAGCGCGGCCGAACTGATCCGCGAACCGGCGATGGACCTGTTCCCATGAGCGTGCTGGCCCTGGCCGGGGGCGTCGGCGGCGCCAAGTTGGCCAATGGCCTGGCCGGCGTCGTGCCGCCGGGCGCACTGACCATTGCCGTCAACACGGGCGATGATTTTGTCCATATGGGCCTGCATATCTCGCCCGACATCGACAGCGTCACCTATGCGCTGGCGGGCATGAACGATAGCGTGCGGGGCTGGGGCGTGGCCGATGAAAGCTGGGCCTTCATGGACGCGACAAGGCGGCTGGGCGGCGAAAGCTGGTTCAACCTGGGCGATCGGGATCTGGCGACCCATGTGCTGCGCACCGCCTTGCTGCGCGAGGGCACGTTGTCTTCGGTCACTGCCGACATCGCCGCGCGGCTGGGCATCGGGCCCGCGATCGTGCCGATGAGCGACGATCCGGTCCGGTCGATGATCGATACCGACCAGGGCGAAATGGCCTTCCAGGATTATTTCGTGCGCCATCAATGCGGGCCGCGCTTCAAATCGATCCGGTTCGACGGCGCAGCAGCGGCGCGGCCGAGCGCCGGGCTGCTGGCGGCGCTGGATGATCCCGCGCTGGAGGCGATCATTCTCTGTCCGTCCAACCCGATCCTGTCGATCGACCCGATTTTGGCGGTGCCCGGCGTGCGGGACCGGCTGGCAGCGCGGCGCGTGCCGTGCGTGGCGCTGTCGCCGTTCATCGCGGGACAGGCGGTCAAGGGGCCGGCGGCCAAGATCATGACCGAACTGGGCCTGCCGACGACGCCGGCGACGATCGCCCGCCATTATGACGGGCTGATCGACGGGCTGATGGTGGACGGTGCCGATGCGGCGGGCTGGTCCGACGATGGTCTGGCGGTGCGCAGTGCCGACATATTGATGCGCAATGTCGATCAGCAGCGGGCATTGGCCGCTCAGATGATCGATTTTGCGGCAGCCTTGCGGCGCGCGGCGCCATGACCCTGTCCATCCTGATCCCGGCCAAGAGCTTCGCGCAGGGCAAGAGCCGGTTGGCGCAGGTTCTGGGGCCACGGGATCGGGCGGCGCTGTGCCGGCAATTATTGGGGCATGTGCTGGCAGTGGCGCGCGATGCGATCCCGGATTCGGCCGTGCATGTCGTCAGCGCCTGCCCGGAGGTGCGCGGTTTCGCGACCGAGCGGGGCGCGACTGTCCTGGCCGAGCGGGAACCCGGCCATGTGCCGGCGCTGATGGCGGCGATGCAGGCGTTGCCGGCCGATCGCCCGGTGCTGATCCTGAGCGCGGACCTGCCGATGCTGGCGGCCGCGGACCTGCGCGCGATGGTGCAGGAACCCGCCGATGTGGTGATCGCCACCGATCGTGAGGGGCAGGGGACGAACGCGCTGCTGCTGAAGTGGCCCGGCCTCATTCCGCTGCGCTTCGGGCCGAAGAGTTGTGCTGCCCATGTCGGGGAAGCCGAACGAGCCGGACATCGCGTATCGGTCATCCGGCGACCCGGTCTCGCCGACGATGTCGACCTGCCCGAGCATCTCCAAATATTTTCCGTTGGTGCATAATTGCCTTGGTTCTGCTGAACGGGCGGGGTAAGGCAATAAAATTGCATCTAGGTATATAATTGGAGGAGTCGGATGGCGGAGGCATATATTGCGGCCGTGGCGCGCAGCGCCGGTGGCAAGCGGGGCGGCAGGCTGGCGGGGGTGCATCCTGCGGATCTGGCCGGGCGCGTGCTGGCGGGACTGGTGGGCCGCAGCGGGATCGATCCGGCCGCGATCGAGGATGTCATCATGGGCTGTGCCTGTCCCGGCGGCGAGCAGGGCGCGAACATCGCCCGCAACGCCGTGCTGGCCAGCGGCCTGCCCGAATCCGTGCCCGGCACCCATGTCGACCGCCAGTGCGGATCGTCGCAGCAGGCGCTGCATTTCGCCGCCGCGACGGTGATGGCGGGCGTGCAGGACGTGGTGATCGCCGCCGGTGTCGAGAGCATGACGCGCGTGCCGATGGGGCTGCCCTGGACGCTGGCGGCCAAACATGGGTTCGGCACCTATCGCAGTCCGGGGATCGAGGCGCGCTATCCCGACACGCCGTTCAGCCAGTTTGGCGGGGCCGAGATGATGGCGCGCAAATATGGCTTCGACCGTGCCGCGCTCGACGCCTATGCGCTGGAGAGCCATCATCGCGCGGCGGCGGCGACGCAGGCCGGCAAGTTCGATGCGGAGATCGTGCCGCTGGAGGTCGAGACCGCCGAGGGCGAAACGCTGGTCCACAAGGTGGATGAAGGCATCCGCTTCGATGCCAGCCTGGAGAAGATTGCCAGCGTCAAGCTGTTGACCGAGGGCGGGGTGATTTCCGCCGCCAATGCCAGCCAGATCTGCGATGGCGCCGCGGCGCTGCTGATCGTCAATGAGCGGGGCCTCAAGACCCATGGCCTGACGCCGCTGGCGCGGGTGCATGAAATGACCGTGCTGGGTCATGATCCGGTCATCATGCTGGAGGCGCCGATCCCGGCGACCGAGCGGGCGCTGGCGCGGGCAGGCATGACGCTGGGCGAGATCGATCTTTATGAAGTGAACGAGGCGTTCGCGCCGGTGCCGCTGGCCTGGGCCAAGGCGCTGGGCGCCGATCCGGCGCGGCTCAACGTGCATGGCGGGGCGATTTCGCTGGGCCATCCGTTGGGCGGATCGGGCGCCAAGCTGATGGCGACGCTGGTCAGTGCCCTCCACGATCGTGGCGCGCGCTATGGCCTCCAGACCATGTGCGAGGCCGGCGGCATGGCCAATGTGACGATCGTGGAACGGCTCTGAGGGGAATGGATCGGCCCTTCCCCGGTGGCGGGGAAGGGCCGATCCTTCAATTGGCTTCGTCGAGCAGGCGGCGGGCGATGACCTGGGCCTGGATTTCGCCGGCGCCCTCGAAAATGTTGAGGATGCGCGCGTCGGCCAGCAGGCGGCTGACCTGATATTCGGTGGCGAAGCCGTTGCCGCCATGGATCTGCAGCGCATTGTCGGCCGCAGCCCAGGCGACCCGCGCGCCGATCAGCTTGGCCATGCCGGCTTCCAGATCGCACCGCTTGTCCTCATCCTTGCGCCGGGCGGCGAAATAGGTGAGCTGGCGCGCGCCCATGATCTCCGCCGCCATCATCGCCAGCTTGTTGGCGACGCGCGGGAAGTCGAAGATCGGCCGGCCGAACTGCTTGCGGTCGAGCGCATAGGAAAGGCCGATGTCGAGCGCTGCCTGAGCGACACCGATGGCGCGGGCGGCGGTCTGGATACGGGCGCTTTCGAAGGTCGCCATCAACTGCTTGAAGCCCTGGCCCTCGACCCCGCCGAGCAGATTGGCGGCAGGCACGCGGAAATCGTCGAAGCCGATCTCATATTCCTTCATGCCGCGATAGCCGATCACCTCGATCTCGCCGCCGCTCATGCCGGGCGTGGGGAAGGGGACGTCGACGGTGCCGCGCTGCTTGGGCGCGATCAGCATCGACAGGCCGCTATAGTTGCGGGTGTCGGGATCGGTGCGGACCAGCAGGGTCATCACATCGGCGCGGGCCGCATGGGTGATCCAGGTCTTGTTGCCGCTGACCCGATATTCGCCGTCGGCGAGCGTCGCGCGGGTGCGCAGTGCGCCAAGGTCGGAGCCGGTGTCAGGCTCGGTGAAGACGGCGGTCGGCAGGATCGCGGCATTGGCGATCTGCGGCAGCCAATGGGCCTTCTGCTCGGCGGTGCCGCCGGTCAGGATCAGTTCGGCGGCGATTTCCGACCGGGTGGCGAGGCTGCCGACGCCGATCCAGCCGCGCGACAATTCTTCCGACACGACGCACATCGCGGTCTTGCCCATGCCAAGGCCGCCAAACTCTTCTGGAATCGTCATGCCGAACACGCCCATCTCGCCCAGTTCCTGGACCAGCGGCAGCGGGATGAGTTCATCCTTGAGATGCCATTCATGGGCGAAGGGCGCGACCTTCTCGTTCGACAAAGCGAAGAACTGGTCGCGCACCATGTCGAACATCTCGTCGAGGCCGCAATTTTCCAGCGTCGCCCGGCCGCGCGCATCGACCAGATGGCCGGCAATGGCGCTCTTCACTGCCTGGCCGCCGCCGCTGCGAATGAGGGTGCGCAGGGCCGGGGCGTCGAGCGCGGACAGATCGTCGGTCAGGTCGGTGGGGCGGATCACCTCGCCCTGATTCATCGGGATGCCGCCCAGCATCTGCGCGCCATATTCGGCGAAGAGCAATTGGGCGAGCAGTGCCTCGATCTCGCCGAAGCTGCCCTGGGCGTCGAGACTGGCCGCCCAGCTGGCGACTTCGCGCAGCATTTCGGCATAGGCGGCGAACCAGCCAAAGCCGTGGACGACATGCTGCTCGACATCGGCGAGGACGCGATCGACCTTGCCGCCCTCGCTGCAGATTCGGGCCTTCACATGCGGGCGGGCGGCGGCGACGAAGGCGTGCGCGGCATCGGCTGCGCCCGACAGCAAGGCCGGCAGATCGGGCAGGACCAGGATATTCTTGTCCATCTCCATGGTCGCGCTCATCCTTCCCCCGCCTGCTTCTTGTTCGCCGATGCCATTGCCTTGGCATCCAGTCCGCCGACCAGATTGCCGGTCATCAGCTGATTATGGGCATGGGCGAGATGGTGCATGTGGAACACGCTATCCATCACCTGCCGCTTGCCGCGCGCATCCTCGACGAAGTTGAACGCCTGCTTGGTCAGGGCCAGGCCGAACCGTTCATGCTGGGCGATCTCCGCGGCGATCTTGGCCACTTCCTCGCGCAGCGTCTCGCGCGGGAAAATCTCGTTCACCATGCCGAAATTATAGGCGCGCTGGGCCGGCATGCGGCGGCCGAGCAGCAGCAGTTCGCGCGCGACGCGGGTCGGCAGTTCGAAGGCATGGGCGAAATATTCGACCCCCGGCTGGGCCATGCGCTGCACCGGATCCTGGAAGAAGGCATCTTCCGACGCGATGATGAGGTCGCAGACCCAGGCCAGCATCAGCCCGCCGGCGATGCAGGCGCCCTGCACCATGGCGATCATCGGCTTGGGGATGTCGGCCCAGCGCCGGCACAGGCCCAGATAGCCGTCCTGTTCCAGCACATATTGGCGTTCGGCGCCGCCCTTGTTCAGATGGTCCCACCACATGCTGGTGCGCGTGCGCGGCATGTGGCTGTCCTTGTCCGGGGTGCCGATGTCATGGCCGGCGGAGAAATGCTTGCCCTCACCACCGAGCACGATCACCTTGACCCCGTCATCCTCGACCGCGCGCTTGAAGGCGTCGTCAAGCTGGCCGAGCAGCCGGTAATTCTGGGCATTGCCATATTGGGGGCGGTTCAGCATCACCCAGGCGACGCCGTCCACCACATTGTAGGTCACGAATTCGGGCTGCGCTTCTTCGGACATCGTCCCTCTCCCTCAGCGCGGCGGCATGCGCAGGCCACCGTCGAGCCGCACATATTCGCCGTTCCAATAGTCATTCTCGATCATCGCCAGCGCCATTGCGGCAAACTCCTCGGGCTTGCCAAAACGCTTGGGGAAGGGAACGGTGGCCGACAGCGCATCGCGCACCTTGTCGCTGGCCCGTGCCATCAGCGGCGTGTCGAAAATGCCGGGCAGGATCGCATTGACGCGGATGCCTTCGCCCATCAGGTCGCGCGCCATCGGCAGGGTCAGGCTTACGATGCCGCCCTTCGACGCGGAATAGGCCGCCTGGCCGATCTGGCCGTCGACCGCCGCCGCGCTGGAGGTGTTGATGATGACGCCGCGCGCCTTGTCCTCCAGCGGGTCGAGGCTGAGCATGCCGGCGGCCGACTTGGCACAGCAGCGGAAGGTGCCGATCAGGTTGATCTGGATGATCCGTTCGAACTGGTCGGTCGGGAAGGCCTTGATCTCGCCGGTCTCGCGGTCGCGGCTGGCGGTCTTGATGACATTGCCGGTGCCCGCGCAATTGACCAGGATACGTTCCTGGCCATGGGCGGCGCGCGCCTTGGCAAAGCCGGCATCGACCGAGGCCTCGTCGGTGACATCGACCTTGCAGAAGGTGCCACCGATGTCCGCCGCGACCTTCGTCCCGGTTTCCTCGTTGAAATCGAACAGCGCCACCTTGGCGCCCTGCGCCGCGATGGCGCGGGCCGTCGCCTCGCCCAGACCCGATGCCCCGCCGGTGACGATGGCGGCTACCCCCTGGTCGATCTTCATGCCTGTGTCCTCTCCTTCACGGGGCGTTGGGCGATCGCGCCGTCGCTCGTCAGCGCGTCGAGCGCGCCGTCGTCGAGGCCGAGCCATTCCCCCAATATTTCGCGGCTATGTTCGCCCACGCGCGGCGGGCAGTGACGATAATCGGCCGGCGTCGCCGACAGTTTGCCGGGATAGGCGACGGTCGGTATCTCGACCCCATCCTCTTCCCGGCGATAGCGATGGACGGTCTGGCGGGCGTCGATGAAGGGATCCTCGAACACATCCTGGATGCTGTTGACCGGGCCGGCGGGGACGCCGGCGGCGACGAAGCGCGCCATCAGGTCGTCGCGGGCGAAGGGGCGGACGATCTCCTGTACCTTCGCCTCGATCGCGTCACGGTTGATGAGACGCTGGGCGCTGGTGGCGTAGAGCGGATCGGTGCCCAGTTCCGCATGGCCCATTTCCGTGCAGAAGGCGCGGAACTGGCGATCATTGCCGATCGCGATGATCATCATGCCGTCGGCGACCTCGAATGTCTTGTAGGGGACGACGGTGGGATGGCGATTGCCCAGGCGTCCGGGCACGATGCCGCCGACCAGCCAGTTCATCCCCTGATTGGCGAGCATCGCGATCTGGGTGTCGAGCAGCGACACGTCGATCTGTTGCCCCTCGCCTGTGCGTTCGGCATGGCGCAGGGCGGCGAGGATGGAGACGGTGGCGAACATGCCGGTCGACAGGTCGGCCATGGCAACGCCGGCGCGCAGCGGGCCACCATCCTCTTCGCCGGTGATGCTCATGAAGCCGCCCATGCCCTGGGCAACGAAATCATAGCCGCCCCGGTCGGCATAGGGGCCGGTCTGGCCGAAGCCGGTGATCGAGCAATAGACGAGGCGCGGGTTGATCGCCTTCAGGCTGGCATAGTCGAGGCCGTATTTGCTGAGGCCCCCGACCTTGAAATTCTCGACCAATATGTCGGCTTCCGCGGCCAGCCGACGGATCAGCTCGGCACCTTGCGGCGTCGCCAGGTTGATCGCGGCGGAGCGCTTGTTGCGATTGCAGGACAGATAATAGGCACTGGTGCCGATTTCCGGCTCGCCATCGGCGCCGGTCAGGAAGGGCGGGCCCCAGGCGCGGGTATCGTCGCCATGGCCGGGCAGTTCGATCTTGATGACGTCGGCACCGAAGTCGGCGAGTATCTGGGTCGACCATGGCCCCGCGAGCACGCGCGACAGGTCGAGAACCTTGATCCCTTCAAGCGCGTGGCCGCTCATCGGCTGCCCGCCTTGACCGCTGTCATCGCCATCCGCTCCTGTCCCCGTCTATCTGCTGCATCGGTTGATGATTCTGATAGCGGGTGCAGGAATGGAGGGCAAGAATTATTGCACTATGGGATACTTTTGGCGCTATTTCTTGGTAGCGCCGGCGAGATAGGCGAGCAGGTTGGCGCGATCGGCCGGGTTGGGCAGGCCGGCAAAGACCATGCGGCTGCCGGGGACGGAGGCGCTGGGCTTGGCGAGGAAGCCGTCGAGCGACTTGGCATCCCAGCGGATCTTGGCCTTTTGCATCGCCGGGGAATAGGTGAAACCGGGGACGGTGCCCGACGTGCGCCCGAACACGCCCGAGAGCGAGGGGCCGAGCTTCTTCACGCCCGGATCGACCGAATGGCAGACGGCGCAGCGGGCGAAGACCGCTTTGCCCTTGGTCGCGTCGCCCGTCTGGGCAAGCGCCGGGCCGGTAGCCGCGACTGCCATAGCGAACATCGTCACGCGCGAAACAAGCTTCATCGACATCCTGATTCCTCTTCCCTTCTTCTCTGGTCAAAATCTATACCAGTGTGCATAAATAAGCCAATAGCCGTCTGAGTCTGAACGGCGGTTGAAGCGGGAAGGATGCGGAAATGGCCGAGGGCGGACCCATGGCGAACCATCGGTTCGGGCCGGGCGGGATGGCGCTGGCGTTGCTGGTGAACATCATGTTCGCGCTCAACGTGATCGCGATGAAGGTGGTTGTGGATGCGACCGCGCCGCTATTGTCGGTGGCGCTGCGGATGGGGACGGTCTTCCTGATCTGTGCGCCGGCGCTGCGTCGGCTGCCGGGCCGGACGGGCTGGCTGATGCTCTATGGCTTCCTCAATGGCGGGCTGTTCCTGCTGCTGCTGAACCTGGCTTTGTTCATGGCGACCAATGTCGGGGCACTGGCGATCGCGGGGCAATTGAGCGTGCCCTTCTCGCTGCTGCTGGGCGCTCTGCTGCTGGGCGAGCGGCTCAACCGGCGCAAGATTGTCGGCGTGCTGATGGCCTTTGCCGGGGTCGTGGCGCTGGTGTTCGACCCGCATATATTGGCGGAGGTGCCCGCCGTATTGGTGATGGCCAGCGCGGCGATGGTGTGGGGCGGCGCGACCCTGGTGCAGCGCAAGCTGACCGGGGTGAGCGTGATGAACGGCCAGGCGTGGAACGGGCTGATGGGCGCGGCGGTGCTGGCGCCCTTTGCCCTGATTTTCGAGCGGCCCGCGATTGCGGGGCTGGCCCATGTCGGCTGGGTGCCGACCGGCTGGTTCGCCTTTTCCTGCCTGGGCGCGACGGTGCTGGGCCAGGGGACGCTCGCCTGGCTGCTGCAACGCTATCCGATCTCGACCATCATGCCGCTGATGCTGGCATCGCCGGTCATGTCGACCGTCTTTGCCTCGCTCTATTTCGGCACGCCGATCACCATCGGCATGATTGCGGGCGGGACCGTTGCTCTGCTGGGCGTGACGATCATCGCCTTCTCGCCCGATCGCCGGCCTGTTGATTGACAATCAAAAAATGGGCCGGCGTCGCATGCCTCGACGCCGGCCCAGGGGGCTTCCGAAAGGCGGTGGTCAGACCGCCCGTTCGAAGATGGCGGCCAGGCCCTGACCGCCGCCAATGCACATGGTTTCCAGGCCATAGCGGCCGTCGCGCCGCTGCAGTTCGCGCAGCAGATTGGCGAGGATGCGTCCGCCGGTCGCGCCGATCGGATGGCCGAGCGAAATGCCCGATCCATTGACGTTGAGCTTGTCGCGATCGTCCCAGTTCCAGCCCTTGAGGCAGGCCAGAACCTGCGGCGCGAAGGCTTCGTTGAGTTCGACCAGATCGATGTCGTTCCAGCCAAGGCCATTGCGGGCGAACAGCTTTTCGACTGCCGGCACCGGGCCGATGCCCATGCGCGAGGGATCGCAGCCGGCCGCCGCCCAGCTGTGCAGCCAGGCCATGGGTTCAAGGCCCAGTTCCTCCAGCTTGTCCTCCGCGACCACCAGACAGGCGGCGGCGGCATCATTCTGCTGGCTGGCATTGCCGGCGGTGACCACGCCATCCTTCTCGATCGGCTTCAACAGGGCGAGCGATTCCGGCGTGGCGTCGGCACGAATGCCCTCATCCATGGCGAAGATCAGCGGATCGCCCCTGCGCTGCGGCACGGCGACCGGGACCAGTTCGTCGTCGAACTTGCCGGCGGCCCAGGCGGCTGCGGCGCGCTGATGGCTCATCGCGGCATATTCGTCGCAGGCCTCGCGGCTGATGTCATAATCCTTGGCGAGATTGTTCGCCGTCTCGATCATGCCGCTGATGATACCATAGCGGGCGATCGGCTGCGACATGACGCGGCCGCGGGTCAGGCGGTCATGGAACTGGGTCGATCCGGAACGGGCACCCCAGCGATGGTCCATCGAATAATATTCGACATTGGACATGCTCTCGACCCCGCCGGCGACGACGATGTCGGCGGCGCCGGTCTGGATACGCATGGCCGCGTCGATCACCGCCTGAAGCCCCGAACCGCAGCGCCGGTCGAGCTGGACGCCGGGAATGCTTTCAGGCAGACCCGCCGCCAGCGCCGACCAGCGGCCGATGCAGGGCGCCTCGCCATTGCCATAGCCCTGGGAGAAGACGACATCGTCGATCCGTTCGGGATCGATTTTGGTCCGCTCCATCAGCGCCTTGATGATGACCGCGCCCAGATCGCCGGCGCTGAAGGATTTCAGAGAACCGCCATATTTGCCGACGGCGGTGCGGATGGGGGCGACGATGGCGGCTCTGCGCATGCGATGTCCTTTGCGGGAATGGGGAGGATCAGGCGGCCGCTTCGGCCTGGCGGATCATCTGCTTGGCGATGATGGTCTGCTGGATCTGGCTGGTGCCCTCATAGATGCGCAGCAGCCGGACATCGCGATAGAAGCGCTCGACCTTATACTCGGCCATATAACCGGCGCCGCCGTATATCTGGACGGCGCGGTCGGCGATCCGGCCAACGGCTTCGGAGGCGTAATATTTGAGCGCGGCGCACTCCAGGCTGACCGGCTCGCCCGCGTCGAACTTGGCGGCGACCGACTGCATCAGCGCCTCGGTCGTCAGCATGTCGACCTTCATGTCGGCAAGCATCGCCTGGACCAGCTGGAAATCGGCGATGCGCTGGCCGAACTGCTTGCGCTCCATCGCATATTGCAGGGCCATGTCGATCAGCCGCTGGCACATGCCGAGCGCGACCGCGGCGATATGGATGCGGCCGCGATCCAGCACCTTCATCGCGGTCTTGAAACCGCGACCGGGTACGCCACCAATGATGTTGGCGGCCGGCACGACGACATCGTCCAGGATCACGTCGGTGGTGATCGACCCCTTCTGCCCCATTTTCTTGTCGGGCTTCCCGAAGCTGATGCCGGGCGTGCCGGCGGGCAGGATGAAGGCAGAGATGCCGGCCGCGCCCTTCACGTCCGGTTCGGTCCGGGCCATCAGGGTGAAGACGCTGGCGCGCGGCGCGTTGGTGATGAAGCGCTTGGTGCCGGTGATGCGGTAGGTGTCGCCGTCGCGGATGGCGACGGTGCGCAGCGAACCGGCGTCGGACCCGGCCTCCGGCTCGGTCAGGCCGAAGCTGGCGATCGCTTCACCGGTGGCGAATTTGGGCAGCCATTCGCGCTTCTGTTCCTCGGTCCCGTCCATGACGATGCCCTGGCTGCCGATGCCGACCGTGGTGCCGATCACGGAGCGGAACACGACCGACGCGCGGGTGATTTCGCGGATGATCGCCGCTTCCTCCGCCATGGTGCAGCCGATGCCGCCAAACTCCTCCGGCACCGACAGGCCGAACAGGCCCATGTCGCGCATCTGCTGGATGATGGTTTCGGGAACCGCATCCGCTTCCTCGACGGCGTCCTCGGCCGGGATCAGCTTTTCGCTGACGAAGCGGCGGACAGTGGTGCGGAACAGGTCGAACGTCTCGGCGTCCATGAAAAATCTCCTCTCAATATCCGATGTCGGCGACCATCGCGTCGCTGCCGTCGCAGCGGATCGCGCGGCAGCGGCCGGCTTCATCCTCGCGCAGCAATACGGGCTGGCCGGCGAAGATCGGCGCGACCGCGCGGAAGGCGAAGCGGGTCGGGCTGCGGCCGCCGCGCCGGGCGTGACCGAACAATCTGGCGGCGGTGAAGGGGCCGTGGATCAGCAGGCCGGGATAGCCCTCCTCGCCGGTCGCATAGGGCAGGTCGTAATGGATGCGATGGCTGTTGAAGGTGACGGCCGAGAAGCGGAACAGGTCGACGCTGTTTGGCGCCCAGTTCACATCATCGGGGCTGACATCAAAAGCGGCGGGGACGATCGCGGGCGTCGGTGCGCCGGTGTCGCGATAGACGATGGTCTGCACCTCGCTCACCCGTTCGCGATCGGCCTGGACGATGCTGTGGCCGACCTTCACGAGGACAAGCTCGCCGCTGCGGCCGCTCTTGTGGGCGATGTCCAGCACGGTCGAGGTGCGGGTCGCTTCCCAGTCGAGCATCAAGGGCGCGTGGAACTGCATCTCGGCGGCGGCGAACATGCGGCGCGGCAGGCTGATCGGCGGCAGGAAGCCGCCGCGTTTGGGATGGCCGTCCGGGCCGATCTGGTCGGCGGCGGCAACCGGCAGGAAGAAGGCCCAATGGGCCAGCGAGGGCTGGACTGCCTCGACATCGAGCGGCTCGCCGATCGCGGCGGCGAAGCGGCGCAGCGCTTCCCGGTCGAGCATTTCGGTCCGGCTCTCGGTCCTGCCGGCCCATGTCTGCCAATGGGCGATATCGGATGGGGAAAGTGTCATGCGACCAGTCCTTCGTCATGGAGGCGGCCGATCGCGCCGCTGTCGAGCCCCAGCAGCTCGCTCAATATCTGGTCGCTATGCTCGCCAAGGCGTGGGGCCGTACCGACGGCACCGCGCGCCTCGCCGGCCAGCGTGCCCGCCGGGCCGGATGTGGGGTAGGTGAGGCCGCTGGGATGGGCGATCGTCTCGAACAGGGGATTGGCGGTGAACAGCCGTTCGTCCTGTGTCACCGCCTGATGCAGCGACTGATATTCGCCCCAGGTGACGCCGCCCGCGTCGAAGGCGGGTTTCAGCGTGTCGCTGCTGCGCGCGGCGAAGGCGGCTTCGAACAGCGGGAAGAGCCGGGCGCGATGGGTGAAGCGGGCGCCCTCATCCCTGGCGAAGTTGGCACCCGTTTGGCTTTCGATCGCGGCGATCGCTTCGCCAAGGTCCAGCGTCTTGAGCAGGCCGGTCCATTGGCGCGGGGTGATGGCGACGACGATCAGCCTTTTGCCGTCGGCGGTCAGGAAATCCCGGCCGAAGGCGCCGAACAGGTCATTGCCCATGCGCGGTCGGTCGCCGGCCGACAGGACTTCCGCCACGGAGCCGAGATGCGACAGGGTGGATGCAGCGAGGTCTGACAGCGGAACGCGGATTTCCGCGCCCTGGCCGGTCGCGCGCCGGCGCAGCAGGGCGGACGTCATGGCAAAGGCGGCATAGGCGCCGCCGAGCAGATCCCAGGCCGGCAGGACATGGTTGACCGGGCGGTCATCGTCGGCCGGGCCGGTCATCATCGGCACGCCGGCGGCGGCGTTGATGGTATAATCGACCGCTGGTGATCCATCGGCCCAGCCCATCACGCGGACGCTGATAATGTCGGCACGGCGCGCGGCCAGCGTGTCATGGCTGAGGAAGCCCTTGACCGGATAATTGGTGAGGAACAGGCCGGCATTGTCGCCCGGCGCGGTGGCGATGGCAACCGCCAGTTCGCGCCCTTCGGGCCGGCCAAGGTCGATCGCGATCGACTTCTTGCCCTTGTTGAGGCCTTCCCAATAAAGGCTGGCGCCGGACGGCGCGACCGGCCAGCGGCGATAGTCCGGGCCGCCACCGATAGCATCGAAGCGGATCACCTCTGCCCCCATCTGGGCCAGATGCAGGCCGCAGGACGGGCCGGCGATGAAGGCGGCACCCTCGACCACGCGCAGGCCCTTGAGCATGTCGTACATGGAATTTCCCCTAGCCCAGCCTGACCATGGTGCGGCCGATATTGGCGCCCGAGAACAGGCCCCAGAAGGCGTCGAGTGCCTTGTCGATGCCATCATAGACGGTTTCGGCCGAGGCCATCTGGCCGGCCTGGTTCCAGGCGGTCATGCGTTCCAGCATCTCCGCCTCCAGATCCATATGGTCGAGCGCGATATAGCCCTGCATGCGGATCCGCTTGGTCATCAGCATGGTGAGGTTGCGCGGCACGGTCGGCGCGTCGGTGACATTATATTGCGAGATCATGCCGCAGATGGCGAAGCGCGCGAAATCATTGGCGAGCGACAGCGCGGCCTGCAGATGATCGCCGCCGACATTGTCGAAATAGACGTCGATGCCGCTGGTGCCGATCGCCTTGACTTCGCGGGCGAGGGCCTTGGTCAGGTTCGGCTCCGCCTTGTAGTCGATCGCGGCTTCGACCTTGAGCACATCGCGCAGGAAGGCGGTCTTGTCCGGGCCGCCGGCCGATCCGATCACCTTGCATCCCATGTTGCGGGCGATCTGGCAGGCGATCGATCCGACCGCGCCGGACGCGGCCGACACGAAGACGGTATCGCCCGGCTGCAACTCCGCAATGCGGATGAGGCCGGCATAGGCGGTGAGGCCAGTCATGCCGGCGAAGCAGAGATAGGCCTGGGGTGGCAGTGCCTGGCGATCGCGATGCTGGAGCGCGCTGCCGGGAGCGTTGAACGCCTCACGCCAGCCGAGCCGGGAAAAGACCAGGTCGCCGGGGGCGAAGGCCGGATCGTTGGAGGCGATCACTTCGCCGATCGCCGGTCCTTCCATCGCCGCATCGATCGCGAAGGGCGGGACATAGCTTTTGGCGTCGCTCATCCGCCCGCGCATCGCCGGGTCGACCGCCATCCAGAGATTGCGGACCTGAACCTCGCCGGGGCCGGGCGCTGGCACGGCCTGCTCGACGGTGGCGAAATCCTCCGCCACCGGGGCGCCGACCGGGCGGCGCTTCAACTGTATTTCGCGCGATTTCATGGTCATCGGCCCCTCAATAGCCATTGAGGCGTGCCCAGCGCTCGCGATGCCAGGCGGTGCTGCCATGGCATTGCTCCGCGACGCGGGCGCGCTTCAAGTAAAGGCCGGCATCATGCTCATGGGTCATGCCGATGCCGCCATGCAGCTGGACCATCTGCGAGGAGATGCGGTGCAGCGTCTCGCCGGCGGTTGCCTTGGCGAGCGAGGCGAGGGCGGGAAGTGCAGGATCATCGGCATCGATCGCCGCCAGCGCGGTTTCGACCGCCGATCGCGTCAGCTGCAATTCGCCGAACAGTTCGGCCGCGCGATGCTGGAGCGCCTGGAAGGAGCCGATGATCGCGCCGAACTGGACGCGGGTCTTGAGATAATCGAGCGTGATGTCGAAGGCCTGGGTCGCGCTGCCCAGCATTTCGGCCGCCATGCCGATCGCGGCCCGGTCGCGGATCGCGTCGATCAGGTCGGCGGCCTTGCCGACTTCGCCCAGCACATCGTTGACAGCGATGTTGACACTATCGAAGCGGTAAAGGGCCGGGCGGCGGGCATCGATCTGGTCGAGAGCCTGCCGCTCCAGCCCGGCGCTGTCGGTCGGCATCAGGAACAGGGTCAGGCCGTCGCGATCGCCCGGCGCGCCGCTGGTGCGCGTGGCGACGATGGCGAGATTGGCGATCATGCCGTCCTGCACCGGGCGCTTGGTGCCGGACAGCGCCCAGCCATCGCCCGATGCTGTGGCGGCCAGCGCGGTGCGCTCTGGCGCATGATGCGGCCCTTCGTCGAGCGCCAGCGTGCCGATCAGCGATCCATCAGCGATGCCCGGCAGCCAGCGGGCCTGCTGATTCTGCGTGCCGGCGAGGCGCAGCGCAGACGCAGCGACCAGCGCGGAGCTGATGAGCGGTGAGGCGGCCAGGGTGCGGCCCAGTTCCTCGATCACCAGGCCAAGGCTGAGATAACCGAAATCGGCGCCGCCATGGGCTTCCGGCACGATGATGCCGCACCAGCCCATCTGCGCCATTTCGGCCCAGGCGTCGGCATCATAGCCGTCCGATCCGCTGCCGCCGCCGCCGCCATGATCGTACAGGCCGCGCAGCGCGGTCACGGGCAGGCGGTCGCGCACCCATTCCGACGCCATGTCCTTCAGCATCGTCTGTTCTTCGTTCAGCACCGCCACGGCGCGTCCTCCCGCATCCTGTCTCTTCTCTCGTCCTCGCCCATGCTCAGCCCGGCAGGCCCAGCGTGCGCTTGGCGGTGATATTGTTCTGCACCTCGTAGCTGCCGCCGTAGATGGAGAAGGCCTTGCTGTGCAGCCAGGCGCGCGTCGCCTCCTTCTCGGCCGCGCTATAGGGATCGCCGGCCCAGCCCAGGCCGTCGGCGCCCATGATCTCGACCAGCAGCTCGGCCCGTTCCTGGATGATGCCGGACCACAAATTCTTGAGTGCGGACACGCCATGGCTGGGGCCGCCATTCTTGGCTTCGGCGGCGAGCCGGCGGACCGTCGCCATATAGGCTTCATGCCGCATCGCATTGCGCACCAGCCGGGCGCGCAGGTCCGGGCTGTCGATCCGCCCGAGCGCATCCGTGCCCAGATAATCGTGGGCCAGCGGGGCGAGAGGGGTGATGTCGGCCTTCACCTCCGACAGGCTGTTGCGTTCGAATTGCAGCAGCCGCTTGGCGATGGTCCAGCCCTGGTTGACCTCGCCCACCAGATTGCCCTTGGGCACCTTCACATCGTTGAAGAAAACCTCGCAAAAATGGGTCGATCCGCTGATGAGGACGATCGGTCGCGCCTCGATCCCTTCGGATTGCATGTCGACCAGCAGGAAGCTGATGCCGCCCTGCTTGCGCTCGGTGTCGGTGCGGACGAGGACGAAACACCAGTCGGCCTGGTCGGCGCCCGATGTCCAGATCTTCTGCCCGCTGACCAGCCAGTGGTCGCCCATGTCGATGCATTTGGTCTGGAGCGCGGCCAGGTCCGATCCCGCGCCGGGTTCGGAAAAGCCCTGGCACCAGCGCCGTTCATGGCTGGCGATGAAAGGCAGATGTTCCAGCTTCTGTGCTTCGTCGCCATATTCCAGCAAGGTCGGGCCAAGCATCATCGTGCCATAGCTGCGGATCGGGTTGAAACCGCCGATCGCGGCCAGTTCCTCGCCGATGATCTTGCCATGGGCTTCGGTGAGGCCGGCGCCACCATAGCGCGGCGCCCAGGTCGGCACGCCCCAGCCCTTGTCGGTCATCCGCTCACGCCAGAGCTGGTAGTCGGCATTGGCGGCGGCGGCATGGGCGTCGCCCTGGAAGAGGAGGCCGGGCACATTGGTCAGCGCCGGCGGAAAATTCGCCTTCAGCCAGGCGCGCGCCTCCTGCCGGAATTCTTCTCTATCGATGGGCTCCATTTCCGCCATCCACTCACATCCCTGTTCTGCTCGAAAGGCGAGCGCGCCGTCCCGGTGTTACCCGTCGGGCTGCTCGCGGCTTTCGGATGGCCGCTTGCGATCCATGACCGATTCCTTAGGTCAATATTGCACAGGTGGCTAGTTATATTTTGCACTCAAGGGTAATTTTCATCCGCAACGGAAATCGCGAATTTTGCGCAATGTGACGGAAAAGCTTGGAAATGCGGTGGTGCCCGTGCTCCGCGCGCGGGAAAATATCGTAACGACGATTGCCCGATTGACAGCCAGCGGCGTGCTCATAAACTATACCATAATGCAAAATTGATAAGGCCGGTCCGACAGGATGCGAGAACCGGCCACCGCTGCAGGAGAGCGCATTATGGAAACCATGGCCGCCCGTCCGATCCCGGCGCACGTGCCGCCCGACATGATCGGCAATTTCAGCCTGTTCAGTTCGCCGGGGCTGGAGCCGACGCCCAATGGCGACCCGCAGGCGGCGAGCGCGGTGGTGCATGATGGACCGCGCATCTTCTATTCGCCGGTCAATACCCGCGACGGCAAGGGCACATGGGTCATCACGCGCGCGCAGGACCAGCGACGGGTGCTGCAGGATCCCGAAACCTTCTCCAGCCACCGCAGCATCTTCGCCTCGGCACTGGGCGAAAGCTGGCCAATGATCCCGCTGGAGCTGGACCCGCCCGAACATGGCAAGTTCCGCTCGCTGCTCAACCCGCTGCTGTCGCCCAAGCGGGTAATGGCGCTGGAGACGGCGGTGCGCGAAAGGGCGAGCGTGCTGATCGACCGGATCGCGGCGTCGGGCACCAGCTGCGACGTGATGACCGATTTTGCTTTCCCCTTCGCGGTTAATATCTTCCTGCGCTTCCTGGGCCTGTCGGACGATAGGCTGGACGAATTTGTCGGTTGGGCCAATGACCTGTTGCATGGCGACAATGTGAAGCGGCCGGCGGCAGCGCGCACGATCGTTGCCTTCATCGACGAATTGTCGGCCGACCGGCGTCGGCAGCCGGTCGATGATTTCATGTCCTTCCTGGTGCAGTCGCGGATCGACGACCGGCCGCTGACCGACATGGAGATCAGGGGCACGGGCGTGCTGCTGTTCATCGCCGGGCTGGACACGGTGGCGGCCGCGATCGGCTTTGATCTCAACTATCTGGCGCGGCATCAGGCGGACCAGCAATGGCTGCGCGACGACCCCAAGCGGATCGTGCTGGCGGCGGAGGAATTGCTGCGCGCCTATCCGACGGTGCAGATGATCCGGGTCGCGACGAAGGACGTGGATTTCGAGGGCGCGCCGATCCGCAAGGGCGACTATGTGTCCTGCGCGACGATGATCGCCAATCGCGATCCGCTGGAATTTGCCGATCCCGCACGCATCGACCTGGCGCGCGAGGATAATCGCCATACCGCCTTTGCCTATGGGCCGCATCGCTGCCTGGGGTCGCATCTGGCGCGGCGCGAGATCGTCGTGGGGCTGGAGGAATGGCTGAAACGCATCCCGACCTTCCGCATCAAGTCCGGCACCGCGCCGGTCACCTATGGCGGCCATGTGTTCGGGATCGAAAACCTGATCCTCGACTGGTCGCAGGAGGATGCGGCATGAAGATCATCGTGCATCGCGAGAAATGCCAGGGCCATGCCCGCTGCTGGGCGATGGCGCCCGACATCTTCGAGCTGGATGACGAGGGCTATATCATGCCCGGCGACATCGATGTGTCGGAAGAGCAGGAAAGGCTGGCCTGGATGGGCGCCAAATCCTGCCCCGAACGCGCGCTCGACATCCAGAAATGAGAAGCTCCCTGCTGGCCCTTGGTGGCCTTGTCGCGCTGGCATCCGGCCCGGCTATGGCGGCGGAACTGCGCCCCGACCAGATCGCCTTTCGCGATATCTATCGCGAACTGGTGGAGACCGACACCAGCGCCCCGACCGGCAGTTGCACCGTCGCGGCAGGCCGGATTCTCGATCGGCTGCGCAAGGCCGGGTTCGGGCCGGACCGCGCCGAGGTCTTCGTGCCGGAGGGGCATGAGAAGGATGGCGGCCTGATCGCCCGGATCGAGGGGAGCGATCCGCGCGCCGCGCCGATGCTGCTGGTCGATCATATCGATGTGGTCGCCGCCCGGCGCGAGGATTGGCCGCGCGATCCGTTCCGCCTGACCGAGGAGAAGGGCTATTTCATCGGGCGCGGGGTGATCGACGACAAGGCGCTGTCGGCGATCTGGATCGACAGCCTGATCCGGATGCAGGCGGCGGGCTTTCGTCCCCGGCGCACGATCAAAGTTGCGCTGACCTGTGGCGAGGAAAGCAGCGATGCGGTGAACGGCGTCGACTGGCTGCTACGCAACCGGCGCGATGCGGTGCAGGCGGGCTTTGCCCTGAACGAGGGTGGCTATGGCATCAGCGACAAGGATGGCCGGCCGATCGCCCTCTATCTGGCGGTGGGCGAGAAATATGCGCAGAGCTTCACGATCGAGGCGCGCAACAGCGGTGGCCATAGCAGCCGGCCGCGTCCCGACAATGCGATCTATGACCTGGCCGATGCGCTGGAGGCGGTCCGTCGGCTGTCATTCCCGATCCGGCTCAACCCGACCAATCGCGGCTATTTCACCCGCATGGGGCCGATCGTCGGCGGCGTGATGGGGCAGACGATGGAGCGGCTGGGCCAGGGGCTGGACGATGCCGCAACGGTCGCGACGGTGACGGGCGACGTCACCTATAATGCGATGCTGCGCACCACCTGTGTCGCGACGCAGGTGGAGGCGGGCCATGCCGAAAACGCGCTGCCGCAGCGGGCGCAGGCGACGATCCAGTGCCGTCTATTTCCCGGCGACAGGGTGGAGGATGTCGAGGCGCGGCTGCGCGCGGCGCTGCCGTCCGGCATTGCCCTGACGCGCAAGGGCGACAAGGGGGCGCCGGCCGTGCCGCCGCCGCTCGATCCCCGGATCATGGGACCGGCCGAAAAACTGGCGCAGCGGCATTTCCCCGGCATTCCGGTGGTGCCCAACCTGCTGACCGCCGGCACCGATGGCCGCTATCTCAGCGCGGCGGGTATCCCGACCTATGGCGTGCCGGGCATCTTCCTCGATCCCGACGGCAATGGCGCGCATGGGGTGGACGAGCGCATCCGGGTGAAGAGCGTCTATGATGGGCGCGACTATCTCTATGCGCTGATCCGCGCCTATGCCGAGGGGCGCTGACCGGCCCCTCGGTCAGCGGCGCTCAGGTGCGGATCCACACGCCCTTGGTCTGGAGATAGGCGTCGATATGCTCGGCGCCGCCCTCCCGCCCATAGCCGCTCATCTTGTAGCCGCCGAACGGGACCGACGGGTCCATGGCGAAATAATGGTTCACCCAGATGGAGCCGGCGCGGATGCGCTTGACCGCGGTCATGGCCTTGCCGATGTCGCGGGTCCATACCCCGCCGGCGAGGCCGAAGCGGGTGGCGTTGGCGCGGCCGATCACCTCGTCCAGGCTGTCGAAGGGCAGGATGCAGGAGACGGGCCCGAAAATTTCCTCGCGGGCGATCCGCATTTCGTCGGTCACATCGGCGAAGATGGTCGGGGCGACCCAATGGCCCTTGTCGAGCGCGCCGCCGGTGACGCGATGGCCGCCGGTGACGAGCCGGGCGCCCTCCTGCGGGCCGATGTCGAGATAGGAGGAGACGCGGGCGAACTGCTTGGCCGATACCAGCGGGCCGATCACGGTTTCGGGATCGAGGCTGGGGCCGATCTTGAGATTGGCGGCGAAGGCGGCGATGCGCTGCACCATTTCCTCATAGACCGGCCGTTCGACGAACAGGCGGGTGCCGGCGGCGCAGACCTGACCCGAATTGTTGAACACGCCCATCGCGGCGGCCGGGGTGGCGGCGTCGAGATCGGCATCGGCGCAGATGATGTTGGGCGACTTGCCGCCCAGTTCCATCGTCACCTTCTTCACCGATCCGGCCGAGGCGGCGATGATCCGCTGGCCGGTCTCGCACGAGCCGGTGAAGGCGATCTTGTCGACGTCGGGATGGGCGGAAAGGGCCGCGCCGGTCTCGCCCGCGCCGGTGACGACATTGACGACGCCGGGCGGCACGCCCGCCTCCAGGCAGAGTTCGGCAAAGCGCAGCGGGCTGAGCGAGGCATCCTCGGCCGGCTTCAGGACGATGGTGCAGCCGGTGGCCAGTACCGGGCCGATCTTCCAGGCGGCGCTGAACAGCGGCCCGTTCCAGGGGATGATCGCGCCGACGACGCCGACCGGCTCCTTGAGCGTGTAGGACAGGAGATCGACCGGAAAGCTGTTGGACAAAGTCTCGCCATGGATGGCGGTGGCGGCGCCGGCGAAATGGCGCAGCGATCGCTGCAACATGCCGCGCAGCCCCATGGCGGCGGTGATCGGCCGGCCCATCTCGATCACGTCGAGCAGGGCGAGATCCTGGAACTCGGCATCGACCAGGTCGGCGAGGCGCAGCAGCACCGCCTGGCGCTCGGCCGGCTTGAACCGGCTCCATGGCCCTTCGAAGGCGGCGCGCGCGGCGCGCACGGCGCGGTCGACATCCTCGGCGCCGGCCAGCGCCAGTTCGGCGACCAGTTCGCCGGTGGACGCGCTGAAGCTCTGGAAGCGCTTGCCCGACAGGGCGTCGACATGCTGGCCGTCGATCAGCAACTGCTTGGGCTTGCCGTCGATGAAAGCGGGGCGGCGGGTTTCGATCATCTTTATGTCCTTTCGGGAACAGCCGGTCAGACCGGCTCGCCTTCATGGGCGCGGCGCATCGAGGCGCGGCCGAGGGCGAAGAGAAGGGCGGCGGGCAGCAGCACGCAGAAGACGCTGGTAATGAGCGAGAGGCCCACCTTCATCTCGTCGCTCCACAGCTTGTCGGTGACGAGGCCGATGAAGGCCGGGCCGCCGGCCATGGCGATGAGGCCCGATGCCAGCACATAGAGGGCCGAGACGCGGCCGCGCAGATAGGCCGGAGTGACGACCTGGACGGTGGCCGGCCCCATGCTGGCGGTCGAGAGGATCAGCGCCATGAAGCACCAGTAGCAGGCGACCGTGGCCCAGGGGCTGGCGACCAGGAAGGCGGCGATGCCGAAGGGGGCGGCGGCCAGCACGGTCATCAGGCACCAGAAGAGATGCGCGTCCTTGCGCCCCCGGCGATAGAGGCGATCGACGGTCCAGCCATGGAGCGGGATCAGCGCCGCGGCAGCGATTTGGGCGATGCCGATCACCGGGCCGATCTGTGCCGGCTGCCAGCCATGGACGCGAGCGAGATAGACTGGCGTCCAGAGCTGGAAGCCGATGGTGGCGGCATAGGCGAAGCCGAAGCCGACAAAGGCGGCGGTGTAGAGCGGCTTGTGCCGGCGGATATAGGCCCATGCCTCGCCATAGCCCGCGCCCGCGCTCACGGCCTTGCGCCGGGGCGGCTCGCGGAACAGGAAGACGAGGAAGGCGAGCAGGATGCCGGGCGCGCCGGTCATGATGAACACCTGCTGCCAGGGTTGGAGCGTGCCGAAGAGCGGCCAGGTGGCAGGGCCGGCCTTCATCGCCGCGCCGACGATCGGGCCGCCCAGCAGGAAGACGATGCCCGCGCCCATGACGCCGCCCATGATGAAGACCGACATGGCGAGCGAGACGCGGTGCGGGGGGAAGCTGTCGCCGACGACCGAATAGCTGCCGGTGCCAAAGCCCGACTCGCCCGCGCCCACCCCGGCCCGCGCCATGGCAAGGCCGATGAAGCTGCCGGCAAGGCCGCAGGAGGCGGCGGCGATGCTCCAGACCGTGACCGATAGATAGAGGACGATGCGGCGGCTGAACCGGTCGAGCGCCATGCCGAGCGGGATGGCGCACAGGCAAAAGAGGACGGCGAAGGCCGGCCCCTGAAGCAGGCTGATCTGGAGGTCGGAGAGACCCAGATCCTGTTTGATCGGGCCGACCATCAGCGCCATGATGTTCCGGTCGGTCAGCGACAGGATATAGAGCAGGAACAGGATCGCGACCGTCAGCCAGCCCATGAAGGGGCTGGGATATTCGGCGGTGGCCGGGGCAGGGGGCGGCGGCGCGGGGCTGTCGATCGGCGCTGAGGATGACGGCGAAGCTGACAGGGACAAGGCAGGTTCGCTCATCGGTGGAACGCCCTGATTATTACCGATTCTCTGTTGTGCAGGCTCGACACCGACCTTCTCCATCCTGATCGCCGTGCCTGGTCCGCGGAGCGGCACGATCTGTTGCCGGCATAACGCACATTTTTGCACCGTAGGTCAATATATGATGCGCCGCTTTTCGCGGCTTTATCCCCTGTCCCTAATAAGAAGGCCGGATTTCCGTTGCGGCAAGGGGGCAAATTCTTTTCGATCAAACATTTACCACTGGTGCAAAATTAGTTGACATCCACCGCTGGAGCGATAGAAATAAAAATGCACACCGGGATAATAATGACAGGTGTGGGCCAACGAGCCGACACATTGCGTCCAGGGAGAGGAAAGACCAATGTCCAAGCACAAGATTTTTGCGTCGTCGCTGGCGATCGGCGCCAGCATCGTCGCGATGACGGGCAGCGCCTTGGCGCAGGATGCGGCGCCGCCCGCACCGGCACCGGAGCAGGCCGCCGAGCAGGGTAGTACCGCGCCGGTCAGCACATCCGACATCGTCGTTACCGGGTCGCGCATTGTGCGCGACGGCTATACCGCGCCGACGCCGGTGACGGTGGCGACGACAGAGGAACTGTCGCGCACGACGCCGTCGAGCATTCCCGACGCGCTCAACAAGCTGCCGCAATTCTCCAATTCGCTCAGCCCCTCCAAGTCGGCGTCGAATTTCTCGAACGCGCCGATCCACGGCAATGTGCTCAACCTGCGCGGTCTGGGCACGCCCAGCGCCAATCCCAAGGGGCCGCTGCGCACGCTGATCCTGTTCGACGGCATGCGTGTGTCGCCGACCGAATATATCGGCACGATCGACACCAATGTGCTGCCGCAGCTGCTGATGCAGCGGGTCGACGTGGTGACCGGCGGCGCCTCGGCCCAATGGGGGTCTGACGCGGTCGCGGGTGTCGTCAACTTCGTGCTCGACAAGAAATTCACCGGCATCAAGGGCGTCGCCCAGGCGGGTATTTCGGATGAGGGCGACAATGCCAACCAGCGCCTCGGCCTGGCGGTCGGCCAGGATTTTGCCGGCGGACGCGGCCATATCCTGCTGAGCGGCGAATATTCCAATAATGAAGGCATGCTGCGCAGCGATCGCGACTATGCGACCAAGGGCTATAGCTATGTCGGCAGCGTCGTGGGTTGCACCAAGCTGGCGAGCGAGCCGGCGTCGGTCTGCGCGCCTGGCGGTGCGCGCAATCCCTATACGATCGGGTCGAACATCCTGATTTCGGCGCTGGCGCCCAATGGCCGCATCACCGCCTCCAGCGTGGCCGGCAATCCCTATGTCGGGCAGGTCATCAACAATGACGGCACGACGCGGCCGTTCAACACCGGCACGGCGGTCGGCACGACCGGTTTCCAGTCGGGCGGCGACGGCTATCAGATCCCGGATACTGGCGCGGCGGTCATCCCGCTGACCACCTATCAGGCCTTCGGACGGCTGAGCTATGACGTGACCGACGACATCAACGCCTTCGTCCAGGGCAGCTGGTCGCGCTCGGACCTGGAATATTCGACCCAGGTGAATGCGCTCGTCCCGGCGTCGCAGGGTGTCACCATCTACAAGGGCAATCCCTATCTGTCCTCCGCGCTGAATTCGGCGCTGACGTCCGCGACGGACAGCTACACGGTCGGCCAATATGATGCCGGCCAGCCGACCGCCATCGCCAAGGAACGGACCGACTACTGGATGGTCAATGCCGGCTTCACCGGCAAGCTGGGCGGGCTCGACTGGAGCGCCACCTACTCGCATGGCGACTCCAAGCACATCCTAGCCAATTCCGGCCTTTATGACAGCAAGAAGCTCTATGCGGCGGCCGACGCCGTGGTCGATCCGAGCACTGGCCAGATCACCTGCCGCGTGCTGCTCGATCCGACCTATGCCAGCCAATATGCGGGCTGCAAGCCGATCGACGTGCTGCATGGCGATCCGTCCAAGTCGACGCCCGAAGGCTATGCCTATGCGACCGGCACGTCGCGTTACCGCGCGAGCATCCGTCAGGACAGCTTTGCGGTGAACCTGAGTGGCAGCCTGTTCGACTTGCCGGCAGGGCCGGTCGACTTCGCGGTCGGCGCGGAATATCGCAAGCAGACGCTGAACCTCACCAGCAATGCCGATCCCTCGCTGCTCGACACGGCGGCCGAGCGCAGCGCCTATTTCGCCGGACTGCGCGGGGTGCCGGCCACCACCAACTTCTACTGGCTGACCAATGTCGGCACGGCCCATGGCAGCCTGAACGTCAAGGAAGCCTATGCCGAACTGGCGGTGCCGATCCTGAAGGACAAGCCCTTCTTCCGGGAACTGAGCATCAACGGCGCGGGCCGCATCACCGACTATTCGACGTCGGGTACGGTCGAGACCTGGAAGGTTGGCGCAACCTGGAAGCCGGTCGATGACCTGCTGCTGCGTGCCACCCTGTCGCGCGACATCCGTGCGCCCAACCTGTTCGAACTCTATTCGGGCGCGCAGAGCGGCATCGGCATCGTCAACGATCTGCAGACGGCCGACGGCAGCTATGGCAGCGGCCTCAACCAGAATGTGAACACGGTCACCAGCGGCAACGCCAATCTGAAGCCGGAAAAGGCCAAGACGCTGACGATCGGGGGCGTGCTGACGCCGTCCTTCTTCCCCGGCTTCTCGCTGTCGGTCGACTATTACAAGATCAAGGTCACTGGCCTGATCGATACGCTCTCGTCACAGCAGATCATCACCAACTGCTATAATGCGGGCGGATCGGGCGTGGCCGAATGCGGCCTGATCGATCGGGCGACGCCGACCAGCCTGCCCTCGCTGGTGCATATCGTGCCGGCCAACATCGCCTTCCTGAAGACCGCCGGCATCGATTTCGACGCCAGCTATCGCACCGCGCTGGGCGACGGGGCGCTCAGCCTGCGGCTCTACATGAACTATCTCGACAAGTTCGATGCCCAGCAATATGCGGGCGCGCCGATCGCCCATTATGCGGGCGTCAGCGTGGTCGGTAGCAACCCGGCCGGCTTCCCGCGCTGGCGCGGCAATTTCTCGATCGACTACAGCAACGGGCCGTTCGGCATCACCCTGTCCGAACAATATATTCACAAGATGCGGCTGGATATTCCCGGTGGGCCGGTGCCGATCGAGTTCGTCGACGATAAGGTGAAGGCGGTCTGGTATACCGACCTGGCCATGCGCTTCACCGTGCCCCAGGGGAATGGCAATTTCGAGCTGTTCGCCAACGTCAACAATCTGTTCGACAAGCAGCCGCCGATCATTCCGGGCACCGTGCCGGGGGTGAACCTGCCGACCAATATCGCGGTCTACGACTTTATCGGCCGTGCCTTCACGGCGGGCGTCCGCTTCAAATTCTGATAAAGGCCGAAGAGCCATTCGGGGCAAGCCGCTGGAGGCCGGATCATCCGGTTTTCAGCGGCTTTTTTCGTGTCGGGGCGGTGTAGCGCGCCGACCTAGAGGGACTGGCGCTAACAGCCGCTAAAAACGCCCGATGTGGGATCTGCGGTTGGCTATCGCCTCTGGTGATGGGAAGGGGTGGTGGACGCACTTGGGCTCGAACCAAGGACCCGCTGATTAAGAGTCAGCTGCTCTACCAACTGAGCTATGCGTCCACACTGGCCTATAAGCGATCCGCTGGGGGATCGAACCTGCATCAGGCCGATGCAGGATTTGGTGGACGCACTTGGGCTCGAACCAAGGACCCGCTGATTAAGAGTCAGCTGCTCTACCAACTGAGCTATGCGTCCATCCCGTTGCCGGTCAGTCTTGGTGGCTGATCGCTTCGGTGTGGGCGGGCTGTTAGCAGGCACATTTGATTCTGCAAACAGTAAATTGCGTTATCGCACAATTTTTTCGCGAGAGGCCCGCTCAGGCCCAGTTGCCGATGCGCGTGGTGCGCTTGGTCGAGCGGTCGATCGACATGATGATGCCCACGCACAGCATGACCGTCAGCATCGACGAACCGCCATAGGACATGAAGGGCAGGGGGATGCCGACCACAGGGGCAAGGCCCATGACCATCATCAGGTTGATCGCCATGTAGAAGAAGATGGTGGTGGTGAGGCCCGCCGCGACCAGGCGCGCGAACTTGTCGGGCGTGCGCAGCGACACGCGGATGCCCCAGCGGAACAGCAGCATGAAGGCGCCGATCAGGAACACGCCGCCGGCCATGCCCCATTCTTCCGCCATGGTGGCGAAGACGAAGTCGGTATGGCCTTCGGGCAGATATTGGAGATGGCTCTGCGTGCCCTGGAGGAAGCCCTTGCCCCAGATGCCGCCGGAGCCGATCGCGATCTTCGACTGGCTGATATGATAGCCTGCGCCCAGCGGATCGCTTTCCGGGTCCATGAAGATCAGGACGCGCTTCTTCTGATAGTCGTGCAGGAAGCTGAAGGCGATCGGGATGATCGCGGCGACGGTGAGGCCGGAACCGATGAACAGGCGCAGCGGCAGGCCGGCCAGGAACATGACGGTGATGCCGCCCGCCAGGATCATCGTGGCAGTGCCCAGATCCGGCTGTACCAGCACCAGCGCCCAGGGAACGCCGATTAGCACCAGCGCGGGCCAGATGGCGTTCCAGCGGCGGATTTCCCCCACTGGCAGCATCGCATAGAAGCGGGCGACCGCCAGCACGATGATCGGCTTCATGAATTCCGACGGCTGCAACTGCATGAAGCCCAGGTTGATCCAGCGCTGGCTGCCGCCGGCGACGCCGCCGATCAGTTCCACCAGCACCAGCGACACCAGCACCGCGCCATAGGCGGGGAAGGCAAAGCGGGCGAACAGCTCCAGCGGTATGCGGCTCAGCACCAGCGCCATGACGGCGAAGATGACGAAGCGCACCCCCTGGTTGATTGCCCAGGGGGTGATGCTGCCGCCTGCGGCGCTGTAGAGCACCAGCGTGCCGAACAGGGCGATGGCGGCAAGCAGGCCCAGCACGCGCCAGGGAAATTCGGTGACGGACTGGGGTATGATGCTCATTACGGGTTTCCAGGGCCGGGGGGCGCGGGCAGGTCGTCGCCATCATCGGGCTCAGCCGATGACGGGGCCGGTGGTGGCGGGCTGGCGGCGGGCGTGCTGGCGGTTGGCGCGGTCGCATTGGCGGCCTCGCTGCCATTGGCGGCGGCGGCCGGCGGCGGCGCCTGTCCCTTCTCGATCGCCTTGGCCAGGCGGAACGCGGCCATCTGCCGGGCCTGGCGTTCGGCCGGGGTGCCGCCCCAGCCCTTTTCCAGCGTGACCAGCTTCTCCATCGCCTTTTGCGGATCGAACAGATAGGACATGGTGTCGCTGGCGATCATCGGCGCATCCTCGTTGCGGATGGTGTGGCCGCCATGTTCGATGATGCAGGCGATGGCATAGCGAGGATTGTCGAACGGCGCGAAGCCCTGGAACAGGGCATGGTCGCGCAGCTTGAAAGGCAGGCCGGCATTGCCGCGCACCCCGCCAGCGCGCTCCGCCATGGTGATGCGACGCACCTGCGCGGTGCCGGTCTTGCCGGCGATCAGCACATTAGGGATGCTCATGCGCGCCGCGCCGCCGGTGCCGCCGCCATTGACCACCGCGCTCATCGCGTCGCGGATCGTCACCAGATGCTCCTCGGGCACGCCGACCAGTGCCGGCTCGGGTCGGGCCGCGCCATGCAGGAAATTGGGCATCAACTGCCGTCCGGTCGCCAGCCGCGCTGCCATCACCGCCATCTGTAGCGGATTGATCAGCATATAGCCCTGGCCGATGGTCGCGTTGACGGTGTCGTACACCTGCCATTTCTGGTTATATTTCTTGAGCTTCCACGCCGGGTCTGGGACCGTGCCATAGCTCTGGCTGGGGAAGGGCAGGTCGAAACGCTGGCCCATGCCGACGCGCCGGGCCATGCTGGCGATGCGGTCCATGCCGATCCGCTGGGCCATCTGGTAGAAATAGATGTCGCAGCTCTGGGCGATCGCGCCGCGCATGTTGAGCGGGCCATGGCCGCGCTTCTTGTGGCAGTGGAACAATGTGTTGCCGACGCGGATTGCGCCGCCGCAACTGACCGTTTCGGCTGGCGACACGCCCGCCTCCAGCAGCGCCAGCGCCACCATCGGCTTGACCGTCGATCCGGGCGGATAGAGGCCCTGTAGCACCTTGTTGCGCAGCGGGACATGGTCGTCCTTCGACAGCATTTCCCATTCCAGATGGCTGATGCCGTCGGAAAAGCTGTTGGGGTCGAAGCTGGGCATAGATGCGCAGGCCAGCACATCGCCATTATGGCAGTCGATCACCACAACCGCGCCGCTCTGGGTGGCGAGGCGCCGGCCGGCATATTCCTGCAGGCCCGCGTCGATCGTCAGCTTGATCGGGTTGCCCGGCGTATCGGGGCGGGTGGTCAGTTCGCGCACGATCTTGCCACGCGCAGTGACTTCCACCCGCTTGGCGCCGGGCTTGCCGGTCAGATGCTCGTCATAGGCGCGCTCCAGCCCGTCCTTGCCGACCTTGAAGCCCGGCGTGATGAGCAGTGGATCCTTGCGCTTCTTATAGTCTTCCGCGGTCGCCGCGCCGACATAGCCGAGCAGATGGCCGACCGTGGCACCGGCCGGATAATGGCGCGAAAAGCCCTGGCTCGGCGCGACGCCGGGCAGGTCGGTCAGGCGGACGGAAACGGCGGCGAACTGGTCATAGGTCAGCTTGTCGGCGACCTGGACCGGGCGGAAGCCGGCCGACTTGTCCAGTTCCTCCTTGATCCGCTCGACATCGTCGGGCTGGAGCGAGAGGAGTTGCGCCAGATGGCCCACCGTCGCCTCGGCATCGACGATCCGCTGCGGGATCAGGTCGACGCGGAAATCGGTGCGGTTATTGGCCAGCGGACGGCCGTTGCGATCAACGATCCAGCCGCGCCGGGGCGGGATCAGCGTCAGGTTGACGCGATTGCTTTCCGACAGGAGCTGATATTTCTCGTTCTCGGCAATGCTGATCCAGCCCATGCGGCCGACCAGCAATGCGCCGATTGCGCCCTGCAGCCCGCCGACCACCATGGCCCGGCGGCTGAAGGTGAAACTCTGGGTGGCTTCGGTGACGATCTTGCGCTTGGGCGTCGGGAATTTCATGCCATCACGCGCCAGCGGTCGATCCGGGCGCATTGCCGGACGACGAAGGGAAAGAGCAATATCGTCCAGAGCATTTGGGGCGCGACCAGCAACAGTTTCACAGGACCTCCGCCGGTAATCCGCGCGAAGAAGACGCCGCCGGCCAGGCAGAAGATAATCGCCATGGTCGCGATTAACCAGTCCTGACGATAGCTGCGCCAGACGAGCCGATGCTCGATCGCGTCGATGCCGATCAGCATCACGGTCCACAGGAACATCGCCGAGCCGATCGGCTGGCCGCTCATCATGTCGTCGAACAGGCCGAGCGGCAGGCCGACCCAGGCGCGCCACAATTCCGGGCGCAGCAGTCGCCAGGCCAGCAGGATCAGCAGGCCGAAGGGCGGCATCGCCGGCGACTGGGCGATGACGGGCAGGATCGTCATCATCGACCCCAGCATCACGGTCACCACCGGCGTTCCCGCCAGGCGCCAGCGCGACGGATGGCGGCCCAGGCGGGGAACCGGCGGCAGATTGCGATCGATCATGGCGTCGCGGCGTTCCCGGCGGCCAGGCCATTGGGGTCGCTGGTCGCGGCCACGCCCGGATCGGGGCGGGTCACGATCTGCTCGAAGGCGCGCTCGACCACCACGGCATCGACCTTGGTCGGGTTGGCGAGCGGCACGCCATAGGCGATCTCGCCCTGGACGCGGACGACCACCGCGACCGGGATATTGGGCTGGAAGATGCCGCCAATGCCCGACGTCACCAGCAGATCGCCCGGCTTGAACGGATTGCGACCGGCCGCCAGTGCGCGGATCTCCAGCGATCCGTCGCCGCCGCCGGTGGAAATGGCCGGGACATTGTCGTTGGCGCGGCGCACCGGCACGATATTGCTCGTGTCGGTCAGCAGCAGCACTTCGGCGGTGTTGGGCGTGGTGGTATGGACGCGGCCGATCAGCCCCTCGGCTGCGCGGACCGGCATGCCCGGACGCACGCCCTGCCAGCTGCCGGCGTTGAGCCGGGCGAAGCGACGCGCGCTGCTGGCGGACGAACTGATGAGGCGCGCCGACAGCAGCGCGCTGCTGTCGACATCGACCAGCTTCAACAGCTTCTTGAGCCGCGCATTTTCCTGCGCGATGCCCTTTGCCTCGATGATCCGGTTGCGATCGGCCTCGACCTGACGGCGCAGGCCGACATTCTGGGAACCGGCGCGCCAATAGGCGGCCAGAACCTCGTCGATCGAGCTGACGCCGCTCACCGTCCGCTTCATGCCGGTGGACAGGGGGCGGGTGATTTCCGCCGTCCCTGTCCGGATCGCGGCAAAGCCGGTCGGATCGAAGATGGCGACAACGATCAGCAGCAGCGCGATCGCTGCCCCGGCCATTGCCACCACATAGCTGGCGAAGAGGCTATATTGCGCCTTCCGGTTATGACCGGGGCGTCGGCTGGGTGGCCGCGCCATCGTCTATGTCCCCCGGATCAGGCAGTCTGCAACACGCCCCGGAAGATCGGATCCTCCATCGCGCGGCCGGTGCCGATCGCGACGCAGGTCAGCGGATCTTCCGCGATGGTGACCGGCAGGCCGGTCTCGTCGCGCAGTTCATCGTCCAAGCCGTTGAGCAGCGCGCCGCCACCGGTCAGGACGATGCCCTGATCGACAATGTCGGCCGCCAGTTCGGGCGCGGTGTTTTCCAGGGCGATGCGGACGCCTTCGACGATCGTGCTGATCGGCTCGGCCAGTGCGTCGGCGATCTGGCCCTGGTTGATGCTGATTTCCTTGGGCACGCCGTTGACGAGGTCGCGACCCTTGATGTGGATCGTCTCGCCGACGCCGTCTTCGGGCGGCTGGGCGACGCCGAACTGCTTCTTGATGCGTTCTGCGGTGGCTTCGCCGATCAGCAGATTATGGTGGCGACGCACGAAGCTGACGATCGCCTCGTCCATCTTGTCGCCGCCGACGCGGACCGAGGTGGTGTAGGCGAGGCCGCGCAGCGACAGCACGGCGACTTCGGTGGTGCCGCCGCCGATATCGACAACCATCGAGCCGATCGGTTCGGTCACCGGCATGTCGGCGCCGATCGCGGCGGCCATCGGTTCCTCGATCAGGAACACCTGGCTGGCACCGGCATTGCTGGCGGCGTCGCGGATGGCGCGGCGCTCGACGCTGGTCGAACCCGATGGCACGCAGATCACGATCTCGGGTGCGCGCCAGGGGCTGTGCTTGCCGCCATGCACCTTGTTGATGAAATGCTTGATCATCTGCTCGGCCACGTCGATGTCGGCGATGACGCCGTCGCGCAGCGGGCGGATCGCCTCGATCGAATCCGGGGTCTTGCCCATCATCAGCTTGGCATCGTCGCCGACAGCCTTGACGCGCTTGACGCCGTTCAGCGTCTCGACCGCGACCACGGAAGGTTCATTGAGGACGATGCCGCGGCCACGGACATAGACCACGGTGTTGGCGGTGCCCAGGTCGATGGCCATGTCCTGGGAGGAAAATTTGAAGAGGCGCGAGAAGATCGACATGCTTCATCCTGTTTCGCCCGGTTGCGCCGGGACGGCAGTGTTCGTGTCCGCGCTCCGTCCCGCCCAAATCTATGCTGGAATATTTTTGGGGTCGCGGCTCGCGGAAAGCGCTCGCTTGGGCTAGTCACTAATCAATGTCAATACGCCGTCTGCCCGAACATCTGGTCAATCGCATTGCCGCAGGCGAAGTGGTCGAAAGACCCGCCAGCGCGCTCAAGGAAATCGTCGAAAACGCGCTGGATGCCGGCGCGACGCGCATCGCCGTGCGCCTGTCGAGCGGCGGGCTCGACCGGATCGAGGTCAGCGATGACGGCTGCGGCATGGATTCGCAGGACATGGCCCTGGCGCTGGAGCGCCATGCCACATCCAAGATGCCTGACGACGCGATCGAGAATGTCGCGACGCTGGGGTTCCGGGGCGAGGCGCTGCCCTCGATCGCGTCGGTCGCGCGCCTGTCGATCGACAGCCGGCCGCGCGGCGCCGATGGCTGGAACCGCACCGTCGACAATGGCGTGCTGGTGGCCGAAGGGCCGGCCGCGCTGCCGCCCGGCACCCGCGTCACCGTTGACCAGCTCTTCGCCAGGGTGCCCGCGCGGCGCAAATTCCTGCGCTCGGCCAAGTCGGAATATGCCGCCTGCCTCGACGTCATGCGTCGCCTGGCCATGGCCCATCCGTCGGTCGCCTTCTCGGTCGAGCATGATGGTCGCCGCGTGCTGGGCGTGCAGGCGGGCGAGGCGCGGGAGGAGCGGGTCGCCGCGCTCACCGACCGGCAACTGGCCGACAATCATGTGATCGTCAGCCTGGAGCGGGACGGGGTGCAACTCTCCGGCGTT
This sequence comes from Sphingobium yanoikuyae, assembly GCF_013001025.1. Classification (NCBI taxonomy): domain Bacteria; kingdom Pseudomonadati; phylum Pseudomonadota; class Alphaproteobacteria; order Sphingomonadales; family Sphingobiaceae; genus Sphingobium; species Sphingobium yanoikuyae. Next base: position 1,320,034 of record NZ_CP053021.1, read on the forward strand.
GCCTCGCTGCCGACCTACAATCGCGGCGTGGGCGATCATCAATATCTGTTCGTCAACGGCCGCCCGGTCCGCGACCGGCTGCTGATCGGCGCGCTGCGCGGCGCCTATGCCGACATGCTGGCGCGCGATCGCCATCCGGTGGTCGCCCTGTTCCTCGACGTCCCGCCGCTGGAGGTGGACGTCAATGTCCACCCCGCCAAGACCGAGGTGCGTTTCCGCGACCCGGCGCTGATTCGCGGCATGATCGTCTCGGGCCTGCGCCGCGCCCTTGACGCAGAGGGCTTTCGCGCGGTCCAGCATGCCGATCCCGCCGCGCTCAACGCCTGGAGGCCCGAGCCGCTGTCGCCCACGCCGATCGGCGCCATGCCGATCTTTGAGGCAGCGGCCACGCCCTATGCGCCGCCGAGCTACAGCCAGTTCGCGCCATCCTCGCCCGCCGGCTATCAGGGGGTAGGGGATCGGCGGCCGAATTTCCTAACCCCGCCGCCCCAGGCGCGCGCGGAACCCGCCGCCGCGCCCGCACCCGAAGGGCACAGCTTCCCGCTGGGCGTCGCGCGCGGTCAGGTCACCCGCACCTATATCGTCGCCGAGGCCGAGGATGGTCTGGTCATCGTCGACCAGCATGCCGCGCACGAGCGGCTGACCCTGGAACGGATGCGCCGCGCGATGGAGGGGCAAGGCGTCGCGTCCCAGGCACTGCTGCTGCCCGAGGTGGTGGAACTGGACGAGCCAGCCTGCGACCGACTGGAGGCGCGGGTCGCCGAACTCAAGGAATTCGGCCTGGAACTGGAGCGCTTCGGTCCCTCGGCCATGCTGGTGCGGGCAACCCCGGCGATGCTGGGGCAGGGCGATGTGCAGGGGCTGGTCTCCGACCTTGCCGATGATCTTGCCGCCTATGACAGCGCGCTCTCACTCAAGGAGCGGCTCGATCTGGTCGCCGCGACCATGGCCTGCCACGGCTCGGTCCGTGCTGGCCGTATCCTGAGCGTCGCGGAAATGAACGCCCTGCTGCGCGAAATGGAAGTGACCCCGCGATCGGGCCAATGCAACCATGGCCGGCCCACCTGGGTGAAGCTCGACCTAAGTGCGGTGGCCAAGCTGTTTGGCCGCCACTAAAGGGCGACCATATGCAGAAGGCTATTATCTACATTCGATTCTCGACGCTCGAACAGCGCGAAGGTGTCTCGCTTGACCGTCAGAAAGAACGCTGCCTGGAAATGTGCGAGGCGAACGGTTGGGATGTCGAGACCATCCTGGTTGATGAAGGCAAGAGTGCATTTGCGGGAAAGCATCGGGATGCCGGGGCGGCTTTCGGTGATTTTGAGGTGGCCGCTAGGCATGGTCTTCACGCAGGCGCCATTTTGGTAATTGAAAGGCTCAGCCGCCTGTCGCGGCTCGACTATAACGAGACATATGATCTCATGCGCGCCCTGACAAAAAACGGGGTGACGGTCGCGTGTTGGGATGGCGGCCGTATATATAAGGCCAATGAGTCGATTGAATTCGTCTCGGTGATCGAACTTCTCGTCAAAGCCAAAACGGCGAACGAGGAAAGTCAGACCAAATCAGATTTCGGCAAGGATAAGTGGGCTAGGCGGCGCGCAGATGCAGCGTCCGGGAAGGTTGCCACGTCGAATGGACCTGCCTGGCTTCAGTTGGATGCGAACCGGAAATGGGTCGTGATTGAGGATCGCGCACAGGTGGTCCGGCAGATTTTCGAATGGGCTGACCAGGGCGACGGATCACTCCGGATTTCTCGGCGCTTGAACGAGGCCAAGGTGCAGCCGTGGGCGCGTTACGCCAACCGAACGCCGCGATGTTGGGAGCGGAAGCAGGTGTCTCGTATCATGGCGAACCTGGCAGTCATCGGCGACTATCAGATGATGATGGAGGACAGCGACGGAAAGCCCGTGCCCGCTGGTGAACCGATCCGGGGATACTTCCCGCGCATCATCGCGCCGGATGTCTTCGAGCGGGTCAATCTCAGCGCCGACGATCGCAAAATCATGAAGGGTGGTGGGCGGTCAGTGGCGGTCGCCAACTTGGCATCCGCGTTGACGCGATGCGGCGTGTGTGGCGGTGCGATGGAGTATGTGCGGAGCCGCTTGAAGGGCGCGACGGTAATTCGCGACGGCAAGGAGACTGCGCCGCTCAAGCAGGATCAGGGATATCTATATTGCCGTGTCGCCAATCGGCGCGGCGACTGCGCCAACAGAACGTCGATCGCCTATGTGGGCTTCGAAAGGGCGTTGCTCGATAGCGCGCTGCATCTCGCCCTGGACGATGCTTCGTTCTCCAGGGTGGACGAGGTCGGGCGCCTGACCGTCCTTATTGCAGACAAACGCCGGGATCATGCTGCTGCGGTTTCCCGCGCTGAAACGCTGTTCAATGCTTTCGCGGAGAATGCGAGCGAGATGGGTATGAAGATGGCGCTCGAAGCGGAGAAAAACGCAAAATCGGTCCAGGCGGAAATCGACGAGCTTCAGGTTCAGAAGGATCGGGCTTCGGGGCAGGCGTCGGCGGCTGAACATCTCTCGCGGCTGAATGAAATCCGCGAACAGCTTTATGATGACGATCTCGATGTGCGCCGGGTGGCACGGTTGAAGGTCGCAGCCGGGTTGAATTCCGTGATTGAGAAGATCGAATGCCAGGAAGATAGGCGCGTATTCGTCCGATATAAGCGCGGTGCCCGCGTGTCGATCATCTATCCGGGCCGTGGGCGGCGGCCTGCCTACAGCTTTGATGTCAACCTTGCGAAGCCTGGTGACGATCATTCTGATGATCCGAAGGTGCAGGCGCTGATTGGCCGCATGAAGCTCGAAGCGGAGTAACGATAAAGCCCCACGATCATGCGCAGATCGTGGGGCTTTATCGATCATGCGGTTTCTTCCGGCGACCACAACAGGTCTGCGCAATCGTCGGTCAGCCCGATCCAGGTCATATCGTCGGCCAAAAGGTAGTCGCGACCGTGCGCAAAGCGGTCGTCACCCAGCAACCAATTTACCGCGCTGCTAACGGCCTCTCCACGGAAGACATGATGGAAATTCGGCGCCGGGACATGACGGGACGTAATGGTAGTTGGCCGCAGTGCCAGGAAGCCGGTAGGGAAGGGAATTGCGGCCTCCCATTCGTCCGGGACCAGGTGGTCGGGGCGCACTTCGTCCGGGAGCAACATCGTCCAGGCGGCGAGAGCCATCATGTCGCCAGAAATCGACAGGCCGTCGTCTTCTCGGTGCGCGCTGATGATGAAACAGCGATGATGGATCAGCGTATATTCGGTCGTCGCGATGACCCTCGCGCCATTGATGACGCTGTCGGTGACCAAGGCCTTCAACTGGCCCAGGTGGACGGTGATATCGAGAACGTCGTTATAGGTCACGAGATCGGTATGCATCAGATATAGTTCCCCCGCTGGCCGGAACGCCCCGCGCGCCCCGGCATGTGGATTTCGACGATGTTGTGATGATTGTGGGTGCGACCCCAAGGCGGCCTTTATGTTCGGTTATTCTGCGTCGGCGATCGCCGCGCGATTTGCTTCAAGAACTTCAAACGCCCAAACGGTATCGACAAGCCCTTCATGGTCCAAGATAGCCATAGCAGCGTCAAAATCCTCGTCGTCGTAAATTCTGCCGACGCGAAGATTGGGGCGCCCGACCAGCCATTTGTTATACGCAGCTTCGTCGCCTGACACGCACTCGCGAGCCATGTCCCCCTCGAACTTGTCGCTGCCGTGCGGAAGCGAAACAGAAGCTGCAAAATCTTCCGTGACGATCCAGACGTGACTGCAATAGATGTCGTCCATCGCGACAATTTTGTCGAAGTCGCAAAAGCCCTGAGCCTCTGTAGCACCATCGTCGTATGGAAGGTTGATGTCGTCCAAGATGTCGCGCCAAAGCGTGCCGTTGTTCATTGGTCGTCTTCCTCGGCTTCGACGCCGCATTCGAGCAGCCATTTCTGCGCCGCTTCGCAGTCGCCGTCATACTCGATGTTCACCGGGCCGCCGATGAAATGCGCGTTGTGATGCTCGCGCTCGCGACAAGGCCTCTCCATACCTTCGTCGGTGAACACCTTGACCTTGAAGTCGGGGCCGGTGGCGGTGCTGATACGGAGATAGTCAACCCTGAACCATTCGGCGGGGTCTTCATCGTCGGTGAAATCATCCGGGTCGAGAGTGTTGGTGGCGGTCTGATCCCATTCGATCTTTACGCCATTCAGGGTGAAGGTGCCGGAGCCGCTTTCATTCCAGGGCCATTCGGCGGGTGAAACAAGATCGAGGATGGCGGCGCTACGATCGGAAACATTAAAAGTCATGATGGTCCTTCAAATTTGTCGGGCAAAGTTCGCCCGTGGCCTGGCGCGCAGGCATTTTTTAAAGATGGTAGGGGCTGGGCGGTTGGCTAGCCGGAAGGTCTGCTGATCATCGGGGGCGCTTTCTCAAATCTGGAAGCGCACAATCGCGCTGTCGAAACCGCATCTAGCTGTTCCGAATCGGTCGCGCAACAAAAATAAGAAGTAGACGCAAGTTTGCTATCTTCGATGTGTGTATACCTCTTTCAATTCCAGCGTCAACACATAAAATCGAAAGAGGTATACGAGGGAAGAAAATCGCATTTTATCAATGCGTTGGACGTGTCGATTTTTTTTCTCGGTGCTAATCAGCGCAGTGGTCGTCATCCATCGTCAGCACCACCGTAAGCGGAAGAGCGCCGCGTCCGCATCGTCCTGGAAGCTGAAGCGCGCCACTTTTTCCGATCGCACGATCTCCGCTTCACCGCCGCCCAGGACGTTTTCCTGGAGCCATTCGACCATAGAGTGGAAATCGACGGTGGGATTGCGATCGAACCAGACCCATCCAGTGTGGGAGGGCCTGGCCGTGGCGCGGTAGAGAGGGAGGTCGATGACGGTCATGGCTCGTCTCCAGCCTCCTGGCGCGCGGCGAGCTTCTCATCGACTTTCTTCCTGAGCGCATCATTCAGTTGGGCGATTTCTGCCAATAGCCGTTGATTCGCTGCCAAATGGCGTTGATACGCTGCGTCGCAGTCACGCTTTTCTTGATCGACGCGACGTGCGCTGAAGACATCGTCGGCGAAATTCAGCCAGAAAATCGCGGCAATGGCATCATCGGCAAACGCCAGTGTCGGCTGTTTCGCGTCACGATCCCAGGTGACGCTGTCCAGATGATCCAGCAGCCAAGCATGGATGCGGCCGGGAAGGCGATATTCGGCCAGCGCGAATTGGCCAGGAAATGGGTTGATCGCATATTCGTCGATCATGCTGGCTGGGACGGGGAGACGGAGATCGAAGATCATGACCAGCGCTCCAGGTCAGCCGTCCACGACGCTTTTCGGGCCATCCAGACCGACCGCGTGTTTTCCATCTCTTGCAGATTCACCCTGATGCGGGCGGCTTCGGCCGGGTCGGGTTCTGCGTCAGGCCAATCCTGCATTCTTTCCAGATCGCGATCAATTTTGGCGATCTCAAGTTCCGCATTGTCGATCGAGTGCTGGGTTTCCTGCCAGGCGGCGCGGCGACCGGCCGTGATTTCATCGGACCATCGGAACCAGAACAGCGCGGCGGCGGCATCATCGCGGAATTTGATGTAAGGCCAGCCGTCCTGGATGACGATCTCAACGCCCTCGGGATTGTCGAGCAGCCAGTCATGGATTGCGGTGGGAAGGCGGCGCTCTTTGTTTTTGCCCAATCCGAAAGGGCCGCTCGGAACGTGGACTTCCTCAATCATGGCGGGAGCGATGGCGAGAAGGAGGTCGCGGATCATGCCGACACCAGCGTCAAAAAGCGGATCACCTCTTCGGGATCGCGGATCACGCAGAACAGTTTGTCGTCCTCGACCAGGCGGGGTCCGCTGGAGAATTTCACTTTCGCGAGGATCGCGATCGTCCGGATCAGCGCGAAGGGCGCGTGGCTCGCCGGGATCGTGATCGAATAGCTTTCCGCGACGGGGAGAGCGTGCCATTCGTCTCCAATCATGAAGCGGCGCTGACCCAGCACGAAATCGCCGGTCAGCGTGCCGGTCAGCCGGGCTCCGTCGAGGGTGAGATGGGCCATGAAGCCGTCGTCGCTGCGGCTGGTGGCGCTGGTGGCAGTGGCGTAGCTGGTCCCGCACGAACTTGAACGCAGGTCAGGGCGCGCGGCATCGGTTGCGCTCCCCGCTCGCGTGGCAGTGGCGCTGATGCTTGCGTCGGCGCTGTAGCTGGCGCGAGAGGTGGCCGCGCTGGTTGCAGCAACGCTGGCGGTGCTGGCAGCAGCAACGCTGGTGGTGCTGGCCTTGCATTCGCTCTCATTCACATACGATCCGCGAAACTGATCGGCATCAGCCTTACTGGCGAAGCGACAGATCAGATGGTCTGAGCCGAACGGTTCGACGGAGCCGTGCGCCTGGATGATGCGATCCTTGCGAAGGATGGCGGCGGGGACGATCATGGTGATCATGCTGCGGCACCTCCCGCATAAGCATCAGCGACATCCTGGACGGCGCGGTGCTGCGCATATTCTGCGGCGGCGAGGGCGTAGGCGTCTTCAGCGTCGCGGAGATCATCCCAGCTACCAATCAGGGCGTTTACCCAAGGGCGGTTGTGCTGGACGATCGCGCCACCGTCTTCCAGGTGGAAAGTCAAATTGGCGCCGAAGAAACTGTCGATGGTGCGGGCGCCATCCTGGAAGTCGAGAAGGTCTTCGTCGGTCAGAATAGTAGTGCAACTGTAGTGTGCATTAAGGTCGTAGGCTTTCATGGCTCTCCATTTTGTGGGGTTCGCCATCATGGCCGTCCCCATCATGATATTACTGTAGATTGAGATTTCTGGCGATATTTTTAGAGGAAGGCTTCTTCCATCTGGATCGCGGCGGCTTCATCGGCGCCCAGGATGATCCAGCGAAGGCGTTGAAGCTCGCGAGAAGTCTCGGCGTCGAGGTCGGGATAGTGGCGGCGCAGAAAAATGCGCATCTCATAGTCGGACATAATAGCTCCAAGGTGTGTTTCTCACAGCTATTTACCCGATCGTTCGAAAATATGCCGAATAGGGCCAATTTTTCGCGTTTTTTATAGGCGCATCATCCTGGCGATGATATGATAAATATTGTTGGGACGCGAGGCTTGTGTTTCTCTATTTTGCTCGCATCGCGCCCAGTTAGGGTGTTCATACTATTAAACGCTCCAGGGTTCGACATTCCCTGGAGCGTTTTTTCTTAGAAGGCGCTCGCGCGGGGCAGTTCGGCACATCCGGGCGTGTCACGTTCACCGCGATGATAGATGATGATCGTCTCGCAGCAGCCTTCCCAGGCCTGCCGGATCATCAGTGACATGAAGCCAGGGACGGCTTTGCGCATATAGACGTGCAACTGACCCTTATGGTCACGCCACTCGCTAAAGTGTTCGACCAGTTCTTCGCGCGCATCACGCATCGTAATTTCACGGATGGCGGCCCAACGGGCGACCATCATGCCAAATGCCTCGCCGACCCGCGCCAAGCGCCAAGGTTCGTCATCGTCGGCGCGGTTGGCGGATAATTCGATGCGAAGGCTGGGTCGAGCGGGGGCGTTAATGTCGCCGTGCGCTTTTTGTCGGGCGGCCAGCAGTGCGGCCTGAAGTGCTTTTGCTTTGTCAGTCATGTCCTTTCTCAGATTTTGTGACGGCGTATCGCCGCCAGGGTGGTTATTTCAGTGAAGTGATTGGCGCGCCCTGCGATGGGCGCGCCAATCCGATCAGTCGAGTTCGATCATCCAGGTCGGGCGCTTTGTGGTGAAGTCGTGGATGACATACTGGTCTTCATCCGGGCCGCCCTGGTGGCCCTGGACGCGGAACACGGCCATGGTCGATCCGCCAACCTTCACGGTCGCCTCTTCGATGTCAGGGCGGTTTTTACGAACCCACGTCGCGGCCTCGTCATAGAAGCCAGTCCGGCCCAGCTTCCGGATGTGGTTTTCTGACGTGGCAGCGTGAAGGTAGAATGCATGGAGGGTCGATTTCTTGATCGCCTGGAAATCCTCGCCAAACACCTTCGCGAAAACGCGCTCGTGCGGCGGGCGCGTGTTGGCCAGGACGTGCTGGTAATCCTCCCCACGCAACGGCGCGACCGTGCTGACCCGACCATGGCGGGCGATCAGCGAACCAAGCCATTTCGCGATTTCATCTGCGTCATGAAGGATGGCATCGAGATTATCGCGCGCCCAGAGGTCGGCTTCCTTCACGGTCATCCGCAGGCCCATATGGGTTTCCAGGTCGAGGGCGAGCCATGACGTGAATTCGAGCGTCGCCCGGATCACCGACCAGCGACGATCCTGCGCGGTGCCGGTGATGTTGACCACGCGCGTGCCGCTGTTGCCGCTGATGATATAAAGGGGGGTGTTATCGACTTCATACGGCGCCTTGAATTTCGCATTGCTGACGATCCGGGCCGACCCGATGATCGCTTTCAGCTTGTCGAAATCCGTTTTCTCAGCGAGGGCTTCATTGATCATCACGACGGCGCTGCCGGTGATGAACGACGTGAAGTTGCCCGTCACCTCGCTCATCGGCACGTTGGCGCGCACCAGGCCGTCGCCGAAAACCTTCGCCAGCACCATACCGAGCAGGCCTTTTCCCGTTCCCCCTTCACGATCCATGAAAACCACGGCGGGGAGGTTGGTCTGTTCCGGCCGATGATACTTGGCGAGGATCAGGCGCTCCAGGTGGGCGATGTTTTCCTGTTTTCCGCCGCACAGACTGCGGATCAGCGTGTCGAAAATCCAGTGGTGCTGGCCCGATTGCGGCTGGAGGAACTGGAACCGGAGCTTGTTCAGCACGGTGGGATCGACCTTCCGGAAGCTATAGGTTTCCGAGAGGAAATTCCGGCCGTCCTCCTGCATGACCTCGGCGAAGAGGGTCGGTGCATGACGCTCCTTCAAGAGCGGAAAGTAGGCGGGCAGGGCGGCAGGGGTGATATGCTCCCAAGTCTGCGTCCGAGCGTTGAAAAGGGCGTAATGATTTTGGGCAGCGACGAAGTGGGCGTCATACTCCTGAATCCAAGCGCGCATCTGGGCCTTTACCTCTTCGATCGCGGCATTGGCATCATCGGCGTCGATATCATCGATGTCATCTCGTTCGCGGCGGCGGGCGTCCTTCAATGCTTTGCGGACATGCTCGGCGCGGGCGAGCAGCACCTTTTCCATGTCGAGCGCTTCAGAAGAAACGTCAGCCGCGAGGTCGGCAATCTTCGCGTTGATGAGATCGAGGCTGGCCTGGAGGCGGTCGGCTTCCGACTGGCCGGTCTGTGCGGCGGTGATGGGGGTAATGTTGCTCACTTGCGCGCGCCTCCCTTCTTGGCGGCCTTCATGGCTGCGGCAAGGTTGATGCGGCGCTTCACCGGCTTATCCGGATCGTCGGGAGGGCCATAGAGAGGATCACGCAGGCCATAGTCGAGGCCATTCTTGATGGTCGGCTTGGCACGGTGACGCGGATGACCGCCGATCGACGCGGCGGCGTCCAGGATGGCTTCTGCTTCCCAGCGGGTCATAAGGTCGCCGCCTACCAGGCGGCCCAGCGACTTCGCGCACGTCAGGATCGTGTCGTTCTGAGTGCCATCCAGGGCGAAGATGATCTCGTCTTCCACGCGCTTCACGATCGCAGCGACGTAGGCTGCGTTGCGCTTCTCGTCGGCAGGGGAAAGGTTTTCCTTCGGCTTCGCGGCGATCATCGGCTTCATGATCGGTGCGTCCGGATCGACATGGCGGTAGTTATAGACCGCCAGCACCCAGGCGGGGAGGTCGGCGAGCGGCGCATCTTCAGGGCGGACGATCCACTGATACGGTCCTTCGACCTTGCCGTCATCGAGTTCATCTTGCGTAGGGATATAGTAGCTGCCAGCGCCGACGACGAAACCGCCATCGCCACGGAGGTCGAACCCTTCAGGGGCGAAGCGACGAGCTTCGCGGCGGTTCGAGAAGATATCGACGGCGTTGGGGGTGTGCTGACCAGGGTGGCGGAAGAAGACGTGGCGACCGCGCGGGGTCGAGGCCAGCGGAGTGCGGGGGAGGCCCATCCTCTCGGCGAAACGGATCGCGCGCGGGTTGTCCAGGTCGAGGACGACAATCCCGGAAATGGCGCCGGTCACGATACCGGTGTTGAAGACGGAAAGCGGGCAGTCATCGCCAGCCATCCACTCGATGACATCGTCCATAGTGGGGCGGCGGTTCTGCCAGTGCATCCACTTTCCGGCAGGGTTTTTGCGGGTGTCTGCCAGGGGGAGGATGGAGAAGCCAGCGTCCAGCATGGCCTCGCGATTGTGCAGTGAAGCGAACAGATCGTCGTTAGAAGAGACGGTGGGCCGCACCGCCACGGTATTCATGTTCATAGTCGAGATACTCCAGATAAAGAATGACCGTCCAGAGGTCGCAGTCTCTGGACGGTCAAATATTCTTTATCGTCGGCGGAGTATCCGTGTAACGACATGGCGAAAATGTTGACGCCACGCTGCGACACGGGACATTCTTATTTATACCAACGATCGATTTATTATGTCGATATTTAATCTCAAAATTCGACAATTTCCATGATCGGGCAAAAGTTCCGCCTGGTTCGGGCAAGAGTTCTGCTCAATCGGGCAAGAAATCATGGTTTGGGCAAGAGTTGGTTTAAACTCTTGCCCGACTTTTGCCCTTAAAAAATGGCGGATTTCTGCGGTTTACAGCTACAGAAGACCCCTCTTGGGCAAGAGTTTAAGAGTTTTGCAGAAAAGCTATAAGTGGAAATATCTCTTTTTCTTCAAAATATTTTATTATTTCTATATACCATTTTATAAAAACTCTTAAACTCTTGCCCAAATGGTAAAAAACATAATAAAATCAAGGGATTATTCGGGCAAGAGTTGGTTCAAACTCTTGCCCAACTCTTGCCCGAAGGGCTAACTCTTGCCCAGGGGCGTCTATGTCGGCCCCCTGGAGGCGCAAATTAGGCCAGCAGGGTCCACTTGCCGGGCGTGCCATTGGCAACCTTGCGCGCCCAGACTGCCCCGTCCTGGCGGGCGATAGTGTGGATGTCGGAATATTTCTCGCCACCCCAGCTTACGTCGTCCAGTTCGAGTGGCTGGCCATTCTTCTGGATCGCGTCGAAAATCTTGGTCAGTTCAGTGTCGGTCATGTTGGTCCTCTTGATAGTGGATCGCCCAGATAGGTCGCAACCTATTGAAAATCCATAAATCTTTAATATCGTCGATTTCAAGGGTGGGGTGATACGATGCCTGGACAGCGGGCGCCGGTAGATGATCCCGGTGCCATTTTCCCGAATGATCAGAATGTGTCCGCCTGGCACCCCATATTCTGGACAACGCCCAGTCACCCCCGTCGATGATCAGAATGTGTCCTCCTGACTGCCCACATTCTGATCAATCGCTCGCCTGGAGCGTCATTGTCCAGAAAATGTCCTCCCAACACCCCATAATCTGATCACGCTCGAAATCGGGTTGATATACCTCCTTCGATTGGCCATTGGCGCGCGCCATGTTGTTGGAAGAGATCAAGAAAGCGCGCCGGTCGAAGGGGCTGACACAGCGCGACCTGGCTGAAGGTTTGAACACCAGCGTGAAGGCCATTGCCAGGTTAGAAAACGGTGTCGGGACGATGCCGCTCCTGATCCGCGTCATGGATGCATTGCAGTATCGTGTAGCTGGCCTGGCGGCCGGACGATCCTTCGTCGAGCAGCTTATCGCTCGACGTAAGAATTTGGGCTGGACGATGGTGCAGGCCGCCGAACGCGCGGCGATCTCTCGGACGACCCTGGCGTCGATCGAGCGGGGCGAAGCGTCCGTGGCGGCGCTGATGAAGTATTGGTCCGTCATCGGCCAGAACGCCCGCGCGCGGGAGCCTGAACGTATCCACTGGAACATCGCGCAGGCCCAGGACAAGGATGCGCGGTTCACGCCACCATCGCTAATGGCTCATATCTATGACGCCTTCGGATCGATCGATCTCGACCCCTGCGGTCACCCTGACAGTCCCGTGATCACCGACCGGCGCATCTGTCTTCAGGAAGGCGGCGATGGCCTGGCAGAGCCATGGTGTGCGGCCCTGGTGTGGATGAACCCACCCTTCAGCGCGATGCTCAAATGGTTGCGGAAGGCAGAGGAAGAATGGTTGGCGGGCAGGGCGAAGACGATCGTCTGCCTGGTCCCTGCTCGGTCCGAGAGTGCCTATTTTCATGACCGGTTGACCAAGGTCAGCGACATCCTGTTGATCCGTGGTCGCATTCGCTTTCTGACAAAGGAGGGGCCTTTACCTGGTGCGCCTTTCCCGCTGATGCTGGTGGTCTTTGGTGCTCGGCCTGGTCAGATCGAACGTCTGGCTGAATTGGTCGAGGGGCAGTGGCTGACCAGGACGAAAGAGGCCGCCTGATGAAAATGGCCTCGATCTTCAACCGCTGAGAAGATCGAGGCCATAATGCTCCTGGAACGTCTCCAGGGCGGGTCGCGAGATGCGGGTAGCAGCATAAGGATGCGGTGAAGGCGGCGGCCGACGCTGCGAAGGCCGAAGCAGAGCGGCAGAAGCGTATCCAGGAATATTGGCAGACGCTCGACAACAGCGTGACGCTTTCGAAGATGCTGCCATTGGAGGCTGAGAAGCATTCAAAATTTTTGGAGCTTCAGAAGCTATATGGCGACAAGCTGTCCGCGCAGGATAAGGCCGCGCTTGCCGCCGCACAGGGGAAGATCGACACGAAGCTGCGCGAGATCGCCCTTGGTAAATCGATCACGTCGATGGCCGATCAGGCTCGGCAAATCGAAAACGCCAACCTGATCAACGCTGGTAAGAAGGTCGGTCTCAGCCAGCAAGAGCAGGATATCCAGGACAGCCTGGCAAAGTTCCGGATCGACGCGCTGAACTCCGGCGCCACTCTGGCTGATCTCGCCAGCGACACCTGGAAGACGGAAGAAAAGCGGCTGGAAACCGCCCTCCGCACCCAGGCCGCGTTGGAAGGGCAGGCGGCTGCTATCGCGAAAGCGAAGGACATCGCGGCCGGATATTCGCCTGTATATGACCGCGCGCAGCGGATCGCCAACATCGAGAAGGATCGCGCCGAATTTCTGAAATCAGCCGATGCCGCAGGGATCAGCAAGGGCGTCCAGAAATCTGTTCTGACCGGGATGGGCAACGCTATCGACGCGGTGAAGGCCGAAGCCATCTATGAATTCTCGGACGGTATCCATGCACTCGCGGATGAATTCGGTGGTGCCTTTGGAAAGGCGATCTCGAAGATGGGCCGCGCGATGGATCGTATTGCCGCCGCCACTTCCGGCGATCTCAATAATGCGGGTCCGTTCGGATCGGTCGCGAAGATGCTGGGCGGCGATGTCGCCGACAGCTTCAAAGACGGCGCGAAGGGTCTGTTCAAAGATTTCGGCGACGACCTCGGCAAAATGTTCGGCATGAACGGCGACTTTTCCAAAACGCTCGGCAAGACGCTGGGGCAGATGGGGGCTGGCGCACAAGTTGGTTCGATCGCCGGGAATCTCGCGTCGGTGGCTGGCATCAAAACCAGTGCCACTGGATCGATGATCGGCGGCGCCTTGGGCAGCTTCGCGGGTCCGATTGGCAGTGCCATCGGCGGCCTGATCGGTGGGATCGCGGGTGGACTATTGAAGAAGACTCGTTGGGCGACCGGCCAGATCGACCTGGTCGATGGATCGCTCGCAACCGGCTCGGTGGCTGGCAATAAATCGTCTTTCCGCGACAATGCCAGCACGGCAGGCGGCGCGGTCGGCTCCAGCGTCCAAGAAATCGCTGATGCGCTCGGCGCGGTGATCTCCGGAAACCCGAATGTCTCGATCGGCCAATACAAGGGCGATTGGCGTGTCAGTTCGACGGGGAGAACAGGGAAGCTCAAAGGCAAGTATAGCGACGTGACGGATTTCGGCGACGATGCAGAAAGCGCCGTCGCATATGCGGCCATGTTGGCCATCAGGCAGGGTGTTCTGTCTGGTTTGTCTGACTTCGCCGACCGCGCGCTTCGCAATTCGTCCGACGACAGCTTCGAGACCGTGCTGTCCGTCGCGACGCAATATGAAAGCATGTTGAAGGAGCTTGCCGCTTTCGACGATCCGCTCGGCGCGAGCATCGACAACGTCAACAGCGGCTTGGACAAACTGATCAGTCAGATGAAGGGATACGGCGCCACGGCGACCGATCTCGCGAATGTGGAGCGCTACAGGCAAGTCCAACTCGACAAGATCATCGCGGATCAGACATCGTCTCTGCGCGATTTGCAGAAGACGCTGAACGGTGAAGGTTCGGGTCGGACAGTTCTCCAGCGCCTGAATTCGAGCCTGGACGAGTATGCCGGATACCAGGCCGATCTCGCTTCCGGTAAGTCGATCGACAATGACGCTTTTGCGTCGCTTGCGAACGAAATCTTTGGCCTCGCGGGCAGCGCGTATGGTAGCTCGACCGGCCAGTTCCAGTCGATCCTGTCGATGCTGAAGAGCGACAATGCAGCCGCGATCAGCGCGACCGAAGATCGCGTGATGGCATCCCAGGACGCTGCCGCAGCCGCCCAGCAGAAGCTCGTCGAGCAGAGCGCAGCCGCCGCGCAGCAGCGTGATCAGCAGACCATGGAGCTTGCCGCGATCAAAGCCTACATGGCCGAACTCGTAGCACGCGGTGGTCTCGGCAATGCCTTCGTGAACGCCACCGGCTCCAGCTACGTCAACGGCCAGGCGACGACCCGGACGGTCTAAATACGACCATGGAAATCAGCAATCGCGGATCGTTCGTTCGCAACGCATATAGATATGAAATCAAGGAAGACCTCCCGCTCCAGGCGCTGGAGCCATCGGCGCGGGAGATCATCGTCGAAACGAACCTGGGCGAGCCTGCGGCCCAGGCGCTGGCCGCGAAAATTCTCGCGGATGCGGGGCGGACAACCCAGGGGTTCGAAGTCTCGATCGAAGGTGTGATCGACCTGAACGATTTCGCCGGTCACCCGCCGCTGTTTCGCGTGGCGTTGCCTGGCTATGATGTCGCCGACCGCGTTTTTCGGGTGATCGAAGCGCGGGTGACCCGCCTGGCTGGTCGCTCGACCCTGGTGGTGCGCGGATGACCGCGATCCTTGTCGCCCCGCTGCCCTTCACTGTGGTGTCCGGTGACGCTGCGGCGAACCGTCCTGTTTCGAACCTCTCGAAGAATCCTCCCGGCCTGGTGTGGCGCGTTGGTGGTGAAACCGCCTCGTTTGTGGTGCAGGTCGATGCCATGTTCGACACCATCGCACTGATCGGCAGTAATCTCCGGAGTTTCGACACCATCCGCGTCCGCGTCGCCGCCACCGCCGCCGCCACGGTTTCCGCTCCATCATGGGATTCCAGCGCCGTTCAAGCATGGTCGGGCACCAAGATTGATGGAGCAGGGGCCAAGACGATCATCCGCGCACCCTCGACGATGGTCAGCCGCTATGTCCGGATCGACATTGGCGCCCCTGGCCACCTGGATGGCTTTATCGAAGCCCAGCGGTTGGTGATCGGAAAGGCTGTCGCGCACGATGCGATCGACCGTGATGCGGAGACGACCTGGGTGGATTCCTCGCCCAGCTACACCGGCCCGAACTGGAGCGCATTTGACGCTTATCCGACCGTGCAGCAGACCAAAGCTGCGATGTCATGGGTGTCGTCGGACGCCTACCATGCAGAATGGGCGCCATTCTTATCCCGCGTCGGGATAACCACGCCGGTCCTGTTCGTGCCGTTCGTCGAGGATGTCGGGCGCCATCAGACCACCGCATTGTTCGGTCATGTGCAGCAGTCCATCCCCGTTCGTCATCCGGCCTGGAACACGCACAATCTCGAATTGACTGTGCGTGCCCTGGCACCGTGATTATGCAGCCAAGCGCCGCAAGATCGCGTCACCGCCGCCGCATGATCCGCCCGGCATAAGCGAGGCAGACCGTGCCTGATCTCCACGGAAGGTGAACAGATTGTCGCGCTGGACACCATATTGGAAGCCCCAGCTTGTGGCCGCCCGTGGGACAACAATCAGCTTCGATTGCATGGCCTCTTTGACCGCTGCCTTTGCGAGCGCGACGCTCTTGACCGAGCTGTTCAGCAGGCGGCCCGGAACACCATCCTTTGACCGATATGGAAAAAGCTGAACCACTGCGACGCGACGCGAAATTTCCTTCCTGGCTTCGACTTCTTTGACGCCACGGTTGGCGGCAAGCTGGTTGATCAGCTTCTCGACGCGGTTGCGGCCGTTGTAATACGCGTATGTCCCGGTGTGGGTGAGACGGGGATCGACCGACAGCATCGGAAATTCCTCGCCCTCGAAATCCTGGACAAGGTTCCGGCGCAGGCGCTCGGAGAAATAGTCCTGCGCTTCATGCTTCGCGTCGTCCGGTCCAATACCGGAATTCAACATAAGCACCCACACATCCGCACCATGAATATCGCCCACGTAGGGGTAGGGCATTGCAGTCGTGTCAAAAGCATTTTCACCCTGCATCGCAGCCCGATCACTTGGGTGAATACGAACTCCATTGTCGATGTCGAGTTGACGCCAGAAATCGATCAGATTCGCAATCGCGTTCATCTTGCACAGGCTCCGTTCTGCTGGTGTATCTTTGGCCTCCGCTAAATTTGATCGCGTGTCCAGCAAAAGTTGCTCAACGTTTGTTGCTAACGTGTTTCTAGCACGGCGCGGCACGGGCGATTAGCAGCGCGGGCTAAATATGGGGTGCGTAACCTCCTACTGAAAGTCGAAGCCCGCGCCCCGAACGGCGCCACTCAAATTCTCCGTATGTCCTCGCTCGGCGCCTCGGCGGCCGGAACCGTGCTGGACGGTCATGCCTGGACCCCCTGCCTGAAGGATTGGGGGGAACGCTCCATCTCCATTTTTTCGTCGGGTGAACTCCAGCCCGCGACCGTCAGTCACGGCGATGTCGTCTTCCTGGTCAGCCCGGATTTCGACAACACGGCCTGGGCATCGCTTTCTTTCGATGGCCGACCTGTGGAGATGTGGATCGGCGAAGATGGCGCCGATTTCTCCGAATACGAACAGGTCTTTGCCGGATCGTGCGGTGCGTTGGCGCGGAACGGCCTGGAATGCACGATCGGTCTGGCCGGTCCCGACGCCAAGATCGCCAAAGACCTTCTCTCGCTGACCTACAGCGGCGCCGGAGCGCTCGACGGTGATCCCGAAATCAAAGGGGCCGTGAAACCGTGGTGTTCTGGCGAGGCGAAGAACATCTCGGGCGTCCTGATCAACGAAACCTATTGGGTCTATCAGTATCACGGCTATGGTCCCACGGTCGGCGTTCAGGGTGTCTATGAAAACGCCTGGCCCGTTGCGCCGAACGCCAGCGCCACGGTGGACAGCTATGGCGCGCTGATCGGCCTCGACCTTCAGCCTGGTCAGTGGGCGCATTGCCCCCAGGAGGGTCTCTATCGCCTCGGTGGTCAACCCAGCGGCCTAATCACCGCTGATGTCATCGGCGCCACGGTTGGGGGATCGTCTCTTCTGACGGTCGGCGAGATCGTCCGCCACCTGTTGTCCACTCGCGTTGATGCCGATGAGATCGATGCCTCGACCTTCGCACCCTTCACACAGGCCTGGTCCCTCTATGTCGATAGCCAGGTCAGCGTAGGTGACCAGGTCCGTGAAGCCATGCGCCAGTCGGGTGGCTATCTGCTGCCCGATCAGGCTGGTCGATGGATCGCCGGTGATTTTTATGGCGAGGGCCCCGCAGGAGAATTGCGGGGCGACCGCACCGCCGAACCGCTCGTGGGAACCTACAGCCAACTCGCATCTGCACCGCCTGCCTACAGGATCAAAGTCGGTCACGATCGCTCGTGGACCGTCCACAGCGACGATCAGATTTCACCGCTGCTCCTGGATATCACTGACGAAGAGGCGCGCGCTGCTGCCGCTGATGCTGCGGCGAAGGCCGAAGCCGCTGGGCAAAAAGCCGACACCGCAAACGACAAGGCGGATGGCGCAACGGACAATGTCGAAAACGTGCGGCGCAAGCTGCCAGAACTGGTGCGTCCCTTGCTGCAAGAGCCGATCGAGCGCCTGTCAGCGCTCCATATCCAGGGCGCAGCGGTGCAGGCGAAGGCGACCGTCGCACTGCACGAGCAGAACCTGATCGCGATCCAATCGCTGTCCACACGCATTGAGGACGATGGCGCGCTGGTAGCAGAGCAGGTCACCCAATTGACCACTCGCGTCGAGAACAGCGAAGATCGGATCGAATCCGGTTTCCTGGAAATCAACAGGACCATAGCGGACGCCGATGAAGCCCTGGCTGAGAGCATCACCGCGCAGATCGCGAATTTCGGTGAAGATGTTAATGCGTCGATCAACGAAGAGAGGATCGCGCGCGCGACCGCCGTTGATGCGGTTGCGAGAGATTTGGACGAGATGTCTGGGCGGGTGTCCACTTTGTCCGAAGACTTGTCGGGCGAGATATTGGACTCGCGGCAACTGACCATCGACAAAGATGGCGCGATGGCCGAACGGGTGGATGCGCTTGGGGTTCGCATCGACGATGAAATCGCTGATCGTTCGGCCGCTATACGCACGGTGGAAGAGGCTGTTGCAGATGAGACCGAAGCGCGAGCAAGCGCCATCCAGACGCTCGAATCCACCTACGGGGACCGCATAGCTGCGGTTGAAATAGAGGCCAGCACCGCCACAGACGCGTTAGACAACCTAAACGCTCAATACACAGTCAAGGTGCAATCCACACTTGCCGATGGAACCAGAGTGTTAGGCGGGTTTGGTGTGGCCAACCAAAACGGGGTTGTTGACACCGCATTCATGACCGACGCCTTCAGGATTTACACCCCAGGCGTCGCACCTCGTCAGGTTTTCTATGCCGACGGCGATGGCGTGAAAATGACGAACGTTGAGGTCGATAAGCTCAAGGCGGGCACGATCGATTTCGAGTTCATCAACCGGCAGTCGCTCCAGAATGCGTCTGGTGGATATCAGGTTTTGCCTGGCGGTTTGATCATCATGTGGGGCCAGGTTCGTATGGCGATCAATGACGAGCAGATTATTCCGGTGACGTTCCCGACACCCTTCACGACGGCGCTGATGAGCCTGACCGCGACGCCCTATATCGCGACGGCAAACAATTACCGCGACCTTTGGATTCAGACAACTGCAACGCGGTCGCTCACCGGGGCGAGCTTCTATTGTCAGGCCGCCACCGGCAATCAGCAGAGATTGGACGGCTTCGATTGGATGGCCTTCGGCTACTGATCGATAAATAGGAGATGGAATTCTCTTATGAACAGGGTGGTTCAATCAGCGTCACCCACGGATCGAAAGCAGTAGCGGGGGCCGGAACGAGTTGGGCCACTGGATACGCCGGTGTTTTGCTCAACATCGCAGGCCTCAACTATCCCGTCGCATCCATCGACGGGGCAATGGCTATGACGCTCGTCGATCCTTATCCCGGTGAAACCGCGACCGATCTTCCTTACGCGTTGATCCCTGTCCAGCCCGAGAACTACCAGCTTTCCCGCCAGGTCAACAACGTCCTCGATTTGGTCCAGCCACTCGTGGATGCATCGACCGGCCCCGCTGGCCCTCCTGGTCCGGCAGGCCCTGCGGGGCCGGTCGGCCCCGAAGGCGTGGGACATCTTGAGATCGTCAATCTCAGCGAAGCTGCGGGGCAGTTGGCAGGCCAAACGGGTGTCTACGTCATGGTGCCCGTCGTCACCAATGATCCTGGTGTTGAACTGACGCAGCAAGCGTCGGTCACTATTCCCTTCGCGAATTCCAACGCGCGCGTCGCCTTGTATGCGACGACCTCCCTGACAGGTCTGTCGCTGATCCTTGGGGCAACGAACGCCCCAGCGCCCCAGCCCGAAGTGCCGACCGAACCGATCGATCTCAGTGGATCGGGCACCATTTACGGCGCCCCAGGAACGATTTTCCCACTCGGCATCTATCTCGGCGGCTCAACGGCTGAATTCACGATCGGCATCCCGAATGATTTTCCCGTGAAGATTGAGCGCAAGGCGGAAACCTCGACCCCCGTGGCGTCGCAATGGCTGACGGGGGCGACCGGTTCGCCATATCCGGTTGCGGGTAACGCCGTGTCATCCAGTGCGGTGCTGGACAAAAAAATTTATGGTGACGGGACGACCGATTTCCAAAATGGACACCTGGTCCTCAATCGTCATGCCTATCTGCAATCGCAGCCGCTCGGGTTGGAGTTTGGTCAGGTTGCTGATGAAGCGACTAGCGAAACGCCGCCGCGTATCAAGATCGGTATCAAAGCAGCGATCACCGGCGACAATTATCCGATTTTGGCCGCCCTCTACCAGTATGGCTTCGGGCAAATCCAGCTTCGTCCGCACTGGTCGGGTCAGAACATGGTCGTGACCCTCGGGCGCGGCGGCTCGGAAGAATATATCATTAGCGACGAAGACCCGCGTCGCCATCGCGGGGATGGGATCATGCAGCTTTATGAAGTCGAGTATATCGACAATGTTGGCGGCGTTGGCGGGACGGTCAAATTCTATCTCGATGGGGTTCAGGTTGGCGCGTCGAAACCCGCCAATGTTAAGCCGCGCATTTCGAACACCGTGCCGTTCGAGGTCAACGCCACAGCGAGCAATACCAACGATTCGGTCGATGGTTTGGAAGTTGAGTATGTGACGATCGACTTTGACCGTCCTGGTGTCGCTTCGACTTATGAAGCCGTGGTTTCCGGTCCGATCCAAGCCTCCGATCTTGAGGCGCTGGTTGTTGACGCGTCTAGTTACACCGCTGCTGTGCCCGAACGGCATGTGACCTATACTGCTAATACGGCTAGTGGTCCGCAGACCACCGATCTGACCGTGGTCGTGGGGCCGATGCAAATTCCCGCTGGTCGTGCCTACAAGGCGGTCCTGGAAGATTGGTCCAGCGGCGTTGGCGTCGCGCATCCGAACGAATTGATCATGACCAAGCCAGCCGCGCAGAATTGCCGGTTTGAAGATGCGACACTGTTCGGATCACAATCTTCCTGGATGGAAGTCCTTCCCCAGGGGGCGGTGCCGACCATCGGCGGCATCAGCTATTATTGTGAAGGCATTCGGATGGGCAACTATGTCCAGTTCCAGTTCGGCTACGATTGGGACAGCGCAACCATGCCCGCGAACCCGTTCGGCGATCCGACGAGCAAAGACAGCTACATGATCCCGCACAAATGGATGATCTACGATTCGGCGGGCACTTTGTTGGCCCGGATCGAGCAGCCCAACGGCCAGCCTCTTAACACGACTGCCACGCCTGCGATTTGGGAAGGGCAGTATGACGGTCGCGGCGTGGCGATGATTACGGCTGATAACCGTTGGTATCCGAAAGGCACCGTGCGGTCTGGTGTCATCTGGCGCTCGCATGATCCCGTGGCTTATTCGCAGGAGTTCGTTTGGCGCAATGTTCCGACCTTTGATCTTGCGGTGCCATTCGCGTCCCAGACCGGCTACAGCGTCAACGGCTTCGATCTCCGCGTTTACGAAGGGTCGGCGGGCAACGATGGGCAGTCGAACGGCTTCGCGAACTATCGCTGGATGCCGTGGGAGAGCAGCACCTACAACGAAATGATCCAGGCGGGTGCGAATTCACTCAATCCCTGGAAGGTCGGCACCGATCAAATTTCGATCACCCCGAACGCGGGCGTGTGGCTGAAATACACGCCGTTCAATCAGATGGGGCGTTCGCCTATCACCGGCCCAGGCGGCACGCGTGACGATCGCCAGGCCATGGCCGAACCAGTCGCCCGATACGCTCGCGATGTCACCGTGAAGCGCCCGCATGACAATCGGGGCATGAAGGAAATCGCGCTCGACTATCTCACCGGATACGCGAGCGATCCTTATCATTGCTTCGAGAAAGGGCGATTGACGCCGCTGTTCAAAGGCAACGCGCGCCGCAACATCACGATGCGCAACCACTATTATGGCGGGGGCGAAGGAAGCACGCCCGCAGATCAAGCATATTATGTGCAGGGTGGCCGATTGTATGAATGGGCCAGCGGCCACAACCCGCTGCGGGTCCAGGTTCCGTTTGGAGGTGTGTCGTCGTCCAAGCCGGTCTTTGGGACGAACATGATCGATGACGCACACGGCCATCAGTTTCCGCACTGGGGTTCGCTGCTGTTTCAGTCGCCCGAATTCGCGATGCTCGGCCACAAGTTCAGCGACCAGATTCGGTTGTATATGAACAATATCCTCGCGTCGCCCTGGGGCGAGGCTGGCAACCCTGCGCAGCGTGGTCCCGCCTGGAAGTTCATCCATGCGGCGCTGATGTGGAAAACTGCCTCTCGGAATTCGCAACGCCTCTACTCGCGGGCAGAGGTGCTGGATTGGGTCGTCTTCGATTTCGAGACGTTCTATGACAACTATTACGCCTCGACGCCGGGTTATCTGAACCCGCCCACCACATTGAACGGCCCCAACGATGCGATCTACGCGGCGACCGCGAGGTTCGGTCCCTGCCTTTACGATGCCACCTATGGCGTCTGGCAGCACGATTTTATGGCTGGCTATTGGATGTCAGCCCTGCACGTCGCGGAGAAGCTGGGTTTCAACGATGCTCTCCGTGCCGCGTCGCCGAAGGCTGAAGCCGTGGTCAACTGGCTGATCACCGCGCAGCAGAAGCGGATTGTGGGCCGTATCAACGAAGGCATGTTGGTCAACGCGCTCGACAATCTTGATTATACGACTCCGATTTGGCGTCCTGAACAGATCGAGACCGCGCAAGGGGTGGCATCGGCTTTGCCACAGTCATTCGGTCAGATCGTCACGGCCCAAGGGGATGGGAAATCGCCTACCTGGGATAGTTTCCGGTCGATGGACGGCGCAAATGTTTATGGGCGCGACGGCCAGGCAATGGACCAATTGCTGGCTGGGCCGTCCCTTTTGCTCGACATGGGTAGGACTGCATCTGACCTGGTGGCCGCTGAAACTGCCGCACTCGCATATCGCCAAAGCAAGATCGATTCTGAAACGGCGAAGGGCGCGCAAGATGCAGGGCGGACCTGG
The DNA here is from genome assembly GCF_013001025.1 of Sphingobium yanoikuyae. Taxonomy (NCBI): domain Bacteria; kingdom Pseudomonadati; phylum Pseudomonadota; class Alphaproteobacteria; order Sphingomonadales; family Sphingobiaceae; genus Sphingobium; species Sphingobium yanoikuyae. The sequence continues at coordinate 1,343,046 of NZ_CP053021.1, forward strand.
TTCCAGTATAACCAGACCACCAACAATCCTCCTTTCAAGCCACCGCTTTGAAGGAGGATCGCCGCTTGATTGCCTAAATAGGCGATGGAAACGCTTAGAAAAATTGCCGGGGTCGTCGGCGCGCACAAAAAGAAGCTAGCGGCTGCGGCTTCTGTCCTCCTGCTGGCGGTCGGGTGCGCTGTTGATCCTGGCGTGGTGGAAGCTGCGCTGACGATTTTCAGCGTGATGGGCCTCCTGCTGTGATCGATGGTCGCACTGCTGTCGATGCAGCAGCGGGCGTCGGCACTATCTTTACCACGCTCGCCGTCTATGCCGGGCAGATTGCGCCGATCCTAGCTTGCATCAGCACAGCCATGGCGATCGGGTGGTTCTCCATCCGCTATTACCATCTGTTCCGATATGGCCACGACATCCCGCGCGAATAGCCGGGATGGGTGGAGAGCCGACGTTCTCCATTCGAGAAGAGGCACCCCAATTTCGGACGCCATTTCATACAGAGAATTAGAAAAAAGGCTGGGCCAGCAACTCTGAATTTTCAATCGGCACTTTAAGACCGAAGCGGTCAACAAGCGATGCTAGCAAATTTTGAAACCATGCAGGCGCAAAGGGAGACGGCACCACTTGTTCCAACAGGGTAGGCAGATCAACCAACACCGGTAGCCCTGCCCAGTCGTCGCTTAAGTTACCCCGGCAGACAGCGCGGACCTCGGATTCATGAGCGAGGGATTTGCGTTTCCAAAAAATTCGGTCATGAAAGCCTGCGAAAGACTCTCGGAAATCGACATACTGGACACGACCAATCTCGATTTGGGCGGATGGATCAAGCGCATGTAGTAGCCGGTTAGCTGTTGTTTTAATTGCTACTCCGCTTGATCCGGGTGGGCAATAAAGGCGCCATAGAGCTTCCGATTCTCCTGAATTGGCGTGCCAGCAACTTACAAATGTCGTGCGCCTATCCCGAGCAGCAATCTGGCGGAATGAGGCAAGGATGCGCTGGGCATTTTGCTCGACAGCCTCATCGGGCAACGGACTGCCTCCAGGTGGAGGAGTTCTGACGGCATCCCGGAAGTGATCGAGGTAAAAGTCGTCCCACTCCTTTTCACGGCTTGCGAGACCAGATGCGCCCTCAAAAGGGTCGTCGAACTTATCGGCGCGGGAGAAGAACAGCGTCTTCTCTTCCAAAAGCAACAGGAATTTCGCCAAATCCATGTATCGCCATAGCGCGGTGTCCGGTGCGACCCGCTTATCCGCCTCCCACCACCAATAGACGTGGGTCGCCAGTTCATGGATTTCGGAAAAGCAACAGGCACCGACATAACGGGCGCTTCCGTCGAAAGCATAGCCAGCATAGGCCGCAACATCGCGCGGCAACTGCTCTTCGCAGGATTGGCAACGGTCATAACTACGCGACCTAAGCGCTCGCAGGTCTGCATTGAACCGCCCGGTGCTTTCCACGCAAAACCTCTCGTTCCAGATAAGAGACGTTGATTCGCTCCGCTCGATCTCAACAATTATGTCAGCTTTCACATAAATTCGCACCGACTCCGACTGACCGCAAATGGTCGCTTACAGACCGTCTGAATTTGGTCCCCAAGTGGGTTGATCCCGGCCCACCATATTCGGGGGGAATATCAGGGGTGTTTGTGGCCGGGATCGTCCGCAGCCTAGCGGAGCGAGCGATAGGGTCAATCAGCATCAACACGATCACGATGACCAGGCGCGCGCATCTGGTCGGTAGCGAACCATCGCCTTATCGCGGGTGATACGGCTCGCATGCGATGCCGTCGCCGTCTCCGTCCATATGATCCCCAAATCCTGGTTGGCCACGATAGATCGGGGCAGCACCTGCCGCGCGGGCTTCCTTGCAGTTTCTATATGACCAGGTCGAACCGTCGGTTTCGGCTGGTGGTGCGGGATTGGTTGGAGGGGCGACGCCACCGGATGACGAAGACGGTTGCTGCTGATCGAGTTCATCCGCCGTCATCGGGCTATCGTGAGGGATAGTGTTGCGAGGCGTCCAGCTTTCGTCAGGCACTTCCGCTTCGACAGGGGCTTGGCCGACGCGCGGGAGCATCGTCCCGCCAACCAATCCGGCAGCGAGCGCGCCGACAACGATCATAGGAGAGTGTCGCATCCCGACGACATACCGCGCTCTGGTAAAGCAATCGCTACGCCTGCGTCATAAATATTAGAATGAACTCCTGAAAACGTCGCCCGCTGGTCGGGCGCTTATCACTCGATTCGAAGGCGAACGCCTTCAAGCCTATCTCTGTCCGGCAGGCATCCTCACGATCGGCGTGGGTCACACTGGCCCTGACGTGAAACCAGGCCTGACGATCACCCACGAACGATCCCAAGCGCTGCTGGCCGCCGACCTTTTGCGGTTCGAGCGTGCTGTCAATCGCCTCGGTGGACGGATGAGCCAGGGGCAGTTCGATGCGATGGTCAGCTTCGCTTTCAATTGTGGCGAAGGGGCGCTGAAATCATCGACCCTGCTGAAGAAGCATCTCGCCGGTGACTATGCCGGAGCCGGGAAGGAATTCGCCCGGTGGACCCGTGGGGGCGGCAAGGTGCTGCCTGGCCTGGTGAAACGGCGCGCGGCCGAAGCTGCGCTGTATATGTCTTGCTGACGCGTCGCGCTTCCGTCATGCTCCGACGATGGATAACCCATCACTCCAAATCGATTGGGCTGCTGGTAAAGTGGTCAATGGCGAGATGCTGATCCCCGCGACGTTCGGCGATTTGACGGGTGCCCTGATTTTGCCAGAGCATGAGATGCTGGCGGCGTCAGAAGCTGCGGATGACGAAGTCTTGGTCGCCTACGGCGGGATGATTGGATGGATCGCCGATGCTGCCGAAAAGGCGTTAGCGCGAGGCGCGTTGGTCGAAGTGGAGCAGAGATTTCGAATGCTTATTAGCAGGGCGGATTTCAGCGTCTCGCGCCCATCGATCAACTAAAATGGCCCCGCCATTTCGGACGGGGCCAGGTAGACGATTGTGAAGACAAATCGTCGGGTCGCACGAGTCGGATAGCGCTTCTTGCCGCGACGCAACATCACCCAAACGGGTTATGTCTCAGAATGGGAGCGTGTCGCTGATGGCTTCCATCCCCGCTTTGAAATCGTTCACGCTCCGGAGAATTTCCGGCCGTTCGAAATCTGGGAAGACCCGCGCGGCATCGTCCAGTTGATCGTCCGCAGGACGGCGCAGGTTCATCGACTTCAACATCCTCCGAGCAACCCTTTCCAAGACCGCACCAGGCGAAGGGTCCGGCTCCGGATAAATGGGGAGGGGGCGGTCCAGGCCAAGGTCGGCGCGATCCTCCGGATGGACGGTCGCGATGAGCAGGGGGATGCCCATCGAATCGACCTGGAAGCTCAGATGGTCCAACGGTTCGGGTGGATGATCGAACAGGTCCATGATGTCGGAGCGAAGGGGCGGGCAGGGTGATTCGTCGGTGTCGCGCATCACGTATTTAGCCGCCGACTTGACCCCCTATGTGCCCGCCGTTATTGATCCGCACATGGGGCGAGCTTGGTGAAGCTCGGCCATGGCGATATCGAGAAATTGTTCGGGCGGAAGTGACGGCCTGGCGTCAGTGCCAGGCTGATCCCAGCAACGCCAGCCATCCGCGCGCATCCGCCTGGTTCACAGGCTTGGGCGCGCCATAGCCGCGGCATTCCAGGCAGTCGGCGCGCACGCCCGCACCGCTCACCAGCCCGCGCACATCGGCGACGGCCTGCAGCGCCCAGCGCTGCTGCAGCTTCGCTTCGCGACCGATCAGGTCGCGCGGGGCGCCGGCATCGTCCTTCTCGCGGTCGGCGATCGACTGGATGAACTCGGCGAACTTGTCCGGCTGCTTCTCGATCCAGTAGGGCTTGGCCTCGGCCGGATCGATCTTGGCGCGGCGCGCCGCTTCGGCGATCGCGTCGTTGAGGTCGCCGAACCGGTCAATGAGGCCGATCTGGCGGGCGGTGCCGCCGTCCCAGACGCGGCCCTGGGCGATGGTGTCGATCTGCGCCGGCGTCTTGTGCCGGGCCTGCGCAACCAGGCCGACGAAGCGGCGATAGATATCCTCGACCCCCATCTGCATGATCTGGTCGAATTGCGGGGTAGTGCCGCCGGCGATATCGGGCTGGCCCGACAAAGGCGTGGTGCGCACGCCGTCGGTGGTGATGCCCATCTTGGCCAGCGTGCCCTCGAAGCTCGGGATGATGCCGAACACGCCGATCGACCCGGTGATGGTGTCGGGTTCGGCAAAGACGATGTCGGCCGGGGTCGAGACCCAATAGCCGCCGCTTGCCGCGACATTGCCCATCGACACGACGATCGGCAGGCCGCCGGACTTGGCCTCCATGATGGCGCGGCGGATCTTTTCCGACGCCTGCACCGATCCGCCCGGCGAATCGACGCGCACGACCAGGGCCTTCAAGTCCTTCTCGTCCAGCGCCTTGAGCAACAGGTCGGAAATCGTGTCGCCCGCCGCCGTGCCGGGGCCGGCCTCTCCATCGACAATGTCGCCGGCCACGGTGAGGACGCCGATCTGCCCGTCATTGGCCGGCTTCCTGGCCTTCACATAGGCGGCATAGTCGATCGCGGCATAATCGGTCTCGTCCTTGTCGGACGGATCGCCTGCAACCTTGGCGACGCGCTCTTCAAAGGCTTCCTGATCGCCCAGATGATCGACCAGCCCGGCGGTCAGCGCAGCCTTGGCCATGTCGCCGCCGGCAGCGCTGGCGGCGGCGGCCGGGTCGGCGGCATAGGCCGCGACCTTGGCCTTCGGGCGCGCCTTGGTCACGTCGTCCTGCCAGTTCTGCCACAGCGCGCCGGCCAGTTCCTGATTGGCCTGCTTGGCCGCGGGCGACTGGTCGGCGCGGATATAGGGTTCGACGAAGCTCTTGTAGGTGCCGACGCGATAGACATGGGTGTTGACGCCCAGCTTGTCGATCAGCCCCTTGTAGTAGAGGCCGGAGCCGCCGCGCCCGGCGATGGCGACGCCGCCCATCGGGTCGACCCAGGCTTCGCTGGCATGGGCGGCGAGCTGGTAGCTGTCGTCGCTATAGAGGGTGGCATAGGCGAAGACCGGCTTCTTGGCGGCGCGCACCGCGTCCAGCGCCTTGCCGACGCGGGCGATCGCGACCTGGCCGCCGCCGGTGAAATCGTCGAGGTCGAGCACGACCGCCTTCACCTTGTCGTCGGTGCGGGCGGCGTCGAGCGCGGTCAATATGTCGGACAGGCGATATTCCTTCGCCTGGTCGCCCGAGCCCGACAGGATGGCGGTGGCGCTGACCTCGGCCGGCTGTTCGACGATGCTGCCGTCAAGGTCCAGCAACAGCGCGCCGCTGCCGATCGGCTTGGCCGGCTTGGGCGAGAAGGACAGGGCGGCATAGAGCAGCCCGAAGAAGAGCAGGAGGAACAGGAGCACCAGTCCGTCCTTGATCGCGACCAGAATGCGCCACGCGCCCTTCACAAATGCCAAATCGCCGTTCCTTTTCCGTTGGTCGTCCCGAGCTATCGCATCGCCGGTTTGACTGCAATGTGGGCTTGTCCTGACCCGCGACAAGCTTGCGCCCATAATTTTGCCCGCTATGGCAGGCGCATCTTTCGCCCCTATCGTGCAGGAGACACGCCCGATGCCCACGCTCGTCCTCATCCGCCATGGTCAGTCGACCTGGAACCTGGAAAACCGCTTCACCGGCTGGTGGGATGTGGACGTGACCGAAAAGGGCGTGGAAGAAGCACGCGCCGCCGGTCGCCTGCTCAAGGAAAAGGGGCTGGATTTCGACCAATGCTATACCTCGGTCCAGAGCCGCGCGATCAAGACGTTGAACCTGGTGCTGGAGGAAATGGGGCGGCTGTGGCTGCCGGTCGAGAAGGACTGGCGCCTGAATGAACGCCATTATGGCGGCCTGACCGGCCTCAACAAGGCCGAGACCGCGGCCAAGCATGGCGATGCGCAGGTGAAGATCTGGCGCCGCAGCTTCGACGTTCCGCCGCCGGTACTGGAAGCCGGCAGCGAGTTCGACCTGTCGAAGGACCGCCGCTATGACGGCATCGCCATCCCGTCGACCGAAAGCCTGAAGGACACGATCGCCCGCGTGCTGCCCTATTGGGAATCGGTCATCGCGCCCGACCTGAAGGCTGGCAAGCGCGTCGTCATCTCCGCCCACGGCAATTCGCTGCGCGCGCTGGTCAAGCATCTGTCGAACATCCCCGATGACGAGATCACCGAACTGGAAATCCCGACCGGCCAGCCGATCGTCTATGAGCTGGCCGATGATCTGACCGCGACCGATCGCTATTATCTGTCGGAACGGTAAGGGCGCCGTTCGTCCTGAGCGAAGTCGAAGGACTGGCTGAGCTTGGCGAAGCCACTTCACTTCGTTCAGTGTCGGGCTTCGACTTCGCTCAGCCCGAACGGAATTTTAATGTCCATAACAATTGCCCCCTGGCGGCCCGGCCGCTAAGGGGCTTTGCTTTCCGGGCAGGCCGGTGGGCCGCCCCATCAGGGGAAGCAAATTATGAGCGGGGCAGTGGAAGTCGGCATCATCATGGGCTCGCGCTCCGACTGGGATACGATGCGTCATGCCGCCGAGACGCTGGAAGCGCTGGGCGTCGCCCATGAGTGCAAGGTCGTGTCCGCCCATCGCACCCCGCAGCGTCTCTATGATTATGCCACCAGCGCAGCCGGCCGCGGCCTCAAGGTTATCATCGCCGGTGCCGGCGGCGCCGCCCATCTGCCCGGCATGGCCGCATCGATGACCCGTCTGCCGGTGCTGGGCGTGCCGGTGGAGTCCAAGGCATTGAAGGGCATGGATTCGCTGCTCTCCATCGTTCAGATGCCCGGTGGCATTCCGGTCGGCACGCTGGCCATCGGCAAGCCCGGCGCGATCAACGCCGGCCTGCTCGCCGCGTCGATCCTGGCGACGCATGACGATGCGCTGGCGCAGCGGCTGGATGCCTGGCGCGCGCGCCAGACCGACGCCGTCGCCGAAACCGTCGAGGACTGATCCCGATCATGACGACCATTGCTCCCGGCGCCACCATCGGCATCCTTGGCGGCGGCCAGCTTGGCCGTATGATCGCCATGGCCGCGGCCCAGCTTGGCTATCGCACCCATATCTACGCGCCCGAGGAAAGCGGTCCCGCCGCCGATGTCTCGCCGAGCTGGACCCAGGGCGCCTATGAGGATGCCGCCGCGCTCGCCGCCTTTGCCGAGGGCGTGGACGTCGTCACCTATGAGTTCGAGAATATCGATCCGTCGGCGGTCGAGGTGCTGGCGAGCCATGGGCTGGTCCGTCCCGGCGCCGGCGCGTTGCGCATCGCGCAGGATCGTCTGGCCGAAAAGCGTTTCGTCGCCGATCTGGGCGGCCTGACCGCGCCGTTCGCGCCGGTCGACAGCCTGGACGATCTGGAAACTGCGATCGAGACGATCGGCAGCCGCGCGATCCTCAAGACCAACCGCATGGGCTATGACGGCAAGGGCCAGGCCCGGATCAACGAACCCGGCGACGCGGTCGGCGCCTGGAACGCGATTGGCCGCCAGCCCGCGATCCTCGAAGGCTTCGTCACCTTCGATCAGGAATATTCGGTGATCCTGGTGCGCGGCGCCGATGGCGCGGTGCGTTTCTGGGATTCGGCCGCCAACGTCCATGTCGACGGCATCCTCGCCACGTCGACCGTGCCGGCCGGATCGCTGATCGAAGGGCAGTTGCCCGCCGCCCGCGCGCTGGCCAAGCAGGTCGCCGACGCGCTCGACTATGTCGGCGTGCTGACGCTGGAATTCTTTGCCAGCGCCGACGGCCCGGTGTTCAACGAAATGGCGCCGCGTGTCCATAATAGCGGCCACTGGACGACCGAGGGCGCGCTCACCAGCCAGTTCGAGAACCATGTCCGCGCGATCTGTGGCCTGCCGCTCGGCGACACGGGCCTCGCCGCCCGGCAGGTCGAGATGCGCAACCTGATCGGCGACGATGCGGCGGAATGGCTGGCGATCCTGTCCGACCCGGAAAATCATCTCCACCTCTATGGCAAGCATGAGGCGCGTCCGGGCCGCAAGATGGGGCATGTGACGCGGTTGTCGCTTTAATCTATTCACGTCGTCATCCCCGCGAAGGCGGGGATCCATCTCACGCGTTCGCCCCATCGGCTTGGTTCGGTGATGGATTCCCGCCTGCGCGGGAATGACGAAATTTTTTGGCGGAGGAAGCGCGATCATGAGCGAGCAGCCCGACATCGTCCTGATCCTGGCCCGCGCCGATAATGGCGTGATCGGCCGGGATGGCGACCTGCCCTGGCGGCTGCCGGCCGACCTCAGGCATTTCAAGGCGCTGACCGCCGGCCATCCGATGCTGATGGGGCGCAAGACGTTCGACAGCCTGCCCGGCCTGCTGCCCGGCCGTCGCCATATCGTGCTGACCCGCGACCGGGACTGGGCGGGCGAGGGGGCGGAGGTCACCCATGATGTCGACGCGGCGATCGCGCTGGCCGACGCACCGGTGCTGATGGTGATCGGCGGCGCGGAAATCTATCGCCTGTTCCTCGATCGGGCCGACCGGATCGAGCTGACCGAGGTGCATGTTGACGCCGAAGGTGACACCCATATCGCCTATCCCGATCCGGTGGACTGGCGCGAGACAGCGCGCGCGGATCATCCCGCGCTGGACGGGCGCCCGGCCTACAGCTTCGTGACGTTCGGCCGTCGCCCGTAAATCTTCCGTCATTGCGAGCGTAGCGAAGCAATCCATGTGCGTAGGTGGATTGCTTCGCTACGCTCGCAATGACGACAGGGATGTGTGGACATGATCGCCAATTGCCACGCCCTGTGTGTCACCCTATAGCCCCGGCCATGGAGCGGCTTACCAGCAATGCCCCGATCCCTGCGCATCTGCGCGGCGGCGTCATGGCGCTTGGCAATTTCGACGGCTTTCATGCCGGCCATCAGGCGGTGGTCGGCCGCGCGATCGCGCGTGCGCGGGCGGAAGGACGGCCGGCGATCGTCGCTACCTTCGATCCGCATCCCATGCGCCTGTTCCAGCCCGATACGCTGCCCTTCCGCCTGACCACGCTGGACCAGCGCCAGGCGCTGTTCGCCGCCGCCGGCGCCGACGCGATGCTGGTGTTCGACTTTACCCGCGAACTCGCTGCGCTCGACCCGGCCGGCTATGTCCGTTTGCTGATGGAGCAACTGGGCGTCGCCGCGGTCGTCACGGGCGAGGATTTCACCTTTGGCAAGGGCCGCAGCGGCACGATCGCCAGCTTTGCCGAACTGGGCCTGCCGGCCGAAGCGGTCGCGCCGGTCATGGACGGCGAAGGCGTGATCAGTTCAAGCCGCATCCGCGCCGCATTGCAGGCCGGCGATTGCGCCACTGCCACCCGCCTGCTGACGCGCCCCTTCACGATCCAGGGCGTGGTCCAGCATGGCGACAAGCTCGGCCGCACCATCGGCTTCCCGACCGCCAATATCGACCTTGGCCCCTATCTGCGCCCGGCCTTCGGCATCTATGCCGTGCGCGGGCTGCTGGCCGATGGCCGGGTGCTGGACGGCGCCGCCAATCTCGGCATCCGCCCGACCTTCGATCCGCCCAAGCTGCTGCTGGAACCGCATTTCTTCGATTTCGCCGAAAGCCTCTACGATCAGAGCATCGAAGTGCAGCTGATCCACTATCTCCGGCCGGAGGCGAAATATGACGGCCTCGACCCGCTGATCGCGCAGATCGCACGCGACTGCGACGACGCACGGCAAATCCTTGCGGGAACGCCTTACCTCGCGTAGGGCGACGCTTCCACTTTTCCCGTTCGTGTCGAGCGAAGTCGAGACACGCGGCCGAGCGGAGCCGAGGCCCGGTTTGAGCCCTCGCTTCCCTCGGGCCGGCCCTTCGACTTCGCTCAGGGCGAACGGATTCATAAACTTGCACGGACATTCGATGACCGACCAGCCCGATTATAAAAGCACCGTCTTCCTTCCTGTCACCGACTTCCCGATGAAGGCCGGCCTCGCGCAGAAGGAACCGGCGATTGCCGCGCGCTGGGCGGCGATGGACCTGTACGGCAAGCTGCGCGAGAAGCGCGCCGGCCGCGAACGCTTCATCCTGCATGATGGCCCGCCCTACGCCAATGGCGACATCCATATGGGCCATGCGATGAACAAGGTCTTGAAGGACATCATCGTCCGCAGCCAGTCGCTGCTCGGCAAGGACGCGCCTTACGTGCCCGGCTGGGACTGCCACGGCCTTCCGATCGAATGGAAGATCGAGGAGGAATATCGCAAGAAGAAGCTGAACAAGGACGAGGTGCCCGCGTCCGAGTTCCGCGCCCAGTGCCGCGCCTATGCCGACAAGTGGGTGGACGTGCAGAAGGAGCAGTTCAAGCGCCTGGGTGTGATGGGCGACTGGGCCGATCCCTATCTGACCATGAAGTTCGACGCGGAAGCGACGATCGTCGGCGAACTGCTGAAGTTCGCGGAAAGCGGCCAGCTCTATCGCGGCGCCAAGCCCGTCATGTGGTCGCCGGTCGAAAAGACCGCGCTGGCCGAGGCGGAAGTGGAATATGAGGACATCACCTCGACCCAGATCGACGTGGCGTTCGAGATCGTCGAAGCGCCGAACGCGCCCGAACTGGTCGGCGCCCATGCGGTGATCTGGACCACCACGCCCTGGACGATCCCGGTCAATCAGGCTTTGGCTTATGGGCCGGAGGTTGAGTATGTGCATCTCAACATCGTTGGTTTGTCGGGCACTCAGCAGTCGTTGATCGTTGCTTCGGCGCTTTATGATAGCGTTGCGAAGCGTCTGGGGCTTCCGCCGATCGGGGCAGGAGCCGATGAAAACGGCGTCTCTGTTGAATATGATCGTGTTCTGAAAGGGGCCGACCTTGCCGGCGCCGTCGCGCGTCACCCGATGCACGCGCTTGGCGGCTTCTTCGCCAAGCCGCGTCCATTCCTTGCAGGCGATTTCGTCACGACCGACGCGGGCACCGGCCTCGTCCATATGGCGCCCGACCATGGCGAGGACGACTTCGCGCTGTGCAAGGCGAACGGCCTGAACCCCGTCTTCGCGGTCGAGGGCGACGGCAAATATCGCGCCGACTGGCTGTGGCTGGGCGGGCAGGGCTCGGTCATCAACCCCAAGTTCGTCGGCAAGGATGGCCCGATCTGTTCGGACCTGCGCGAAGCGGGCGCGCTGCTCGCCGCATCGGACGATTTCAAGCACAGCTATCCGCATAGCTGGCGCTCCAAGGCGAAGATCATCTTCCGCTGCACCCCGCAATGGTTCATCCCGATGGACAAGCCGCAGGAAGGCGTGGTGGCCGATGTCGATGGCGGCGTGATGCCGACCCCGATCGTCACCGGCAACGGTCCGACCCTGCGCGAAATCGCGCTCGACGCGATCGAGCATACCCGCTGGGTGCCCGAGCGTTCGACCAACCGCATCCGTTCGATGGTGGAGGGGCGCCCCGACTGGGTGATCAGCCGCCAGCGCGCCTGGGGCGTGCCGATCGCGCTCTATGTTCATCGCAAGACTGGCGACTATCTTGTTGATCCGGCAGTCAATGCCCGCATCATCGAAGCGTTCAAGGGCGCCGGTGCGGACGCCTGGTTCGGTGCCGATCATCAGGCGCTGCTCGGTCCCGATTATGACTTGGCCGACTATGAAGTCGTGAACGACATTCTCGACGTCTGGTTCGACAGCGGCTCGACCCACAGCTTCGTGGTCGAGGGCCGTTATGGCGAGGGCACCCGCGCCGACCTCTATATCGAAGGCTCCGACCAGCATCGCGGCTGGTTCCAGTCGTCGCTGCTGGAAAGCTGCGGCACCCGTGGTCAGGCACCCTACAAGGCAGTGCTGACCCATGGCTTCGCGCTCGACGGCTCGGGCAAGAAAATGTCCAAGAGCCTTGGCAATGTCGTCGATCCGCTCAAGATCATGGCCGAAAGCGGCGCCGACATCCTGCGCGTCTGGGTCGCCAGCACCGACTATTTCGATGACGTCCGCATCGGCAAGGAAGTGCTGGCCGGCTCGTCCGACGCTTATCGCAAGCTGCGCAACACCTTCCGCTACATGCTCGGCGCCCTGTCCGATTATGATGAGAGCGAGGCGGTGTCCTACGCCGAGATGCCGGAGTTGGAGCGCTACATGCTTCACCGCCTGGCCCAACTCGACGCGGAACTGCGCGCGGTGGTCGACAAGGCGGCGAAAAGCGAGAACTGGCTGGAATTCAGCCGTTATACCCGCGCGATCTTCGATTTCGCGAACAGCGACCTCAGCGCCTTCTTCTTCGATATCCGCAAGGACTGTCTCTATTGCGATGCGAAGTCGGACCCCAAGCGTCGCGCCTATCGCACCTTGCTCGATACTTTGTTCCACGCGCTGGTCCGCTATGTCGCGCCGATCATCCCCTTCACTGCTGAGGAGGTATGGCAGAGCCGCTTCCCAAGTGACGAGGATAGCGTCCATTTCCTGGAATGGCCGGAAGTCGACCATCGCTGGATCGACAATCATCTGAACGACAAATGGGCGGAGCTGCGCGACCAGCGCGAGCAGGTCAACGAGGCGATCGAGCCTTTCCGCCGCGAAAAAGTGATCCGCTCCAGTCTGGAGGCCGATGTCACCATGGGCGAAATGCTGCCCAGCGACGGTGTGAACTTCGCCGAAATCGCCATCGTCGCCCGGATCGAGATGGGCGTGGGCGACGGCATCATCGTCAAGCCCAGCGAGTGGCACAAGTGCGGCCGCTGCTGGCGCCTGCTGCCCGAGGTCGAGGAAGATGGCACGCTGTGCAATCGCTGTGATGAGGTGTTGAAGGCATGAGTGCCATCAACCATCGCCCGCTGGGGCTGACGGTCGCGATCGTCACCCTCGCGCTCGACCAGCTGGTCAAATATACCGTCACCTATCCGCTCGCGTTGCAGAGCCGGGCGGATGCGGGGATCGAGATATTGCCCTTCTTCCGCCTGCGCTGGCTGGAAAATCGCGGCGTCTCGATGGGCTTCTTCCATGCCGACAATGACACGATGCGCTGGATGCTGGTTGGCATGACCATGTTGATCGCCGGCTTCGTGGGCGTGTGGATGTGGCGCGAAAAGGCGCGGTCGGACGTCGCGGCGCTCGGCCTGGTGCTGGGCGGCGCGATCGGCAATATCGTCGACCGGATGCGGCTGGGCTATGTCGTCGACTATGCCGACCTGCATTTCGGCGAGTGGCGGCCCTTCCTGATTTTCAACCTGGCCGACGCGGCCATCACGTTCGGCGTGCTGATCCTGCTTGCGCGGGCGCTGCTGCTGCGCGAGAAGGGCGCAAAGACGGAGACCCTGAAGTAATGCGTAAACTGATCCTCGCCGCCGGCCTTGTTGCAACCCTGTCGGCGTGCGGCGGCGGTGGTAACGGCTTGCTCAATCGTGGCCGTCCCGACGAGTTCGCTGTGACGCGCCAGGCGCCGCTGGTCGTGCCGCCCGATTTCGCGCTGGTTCCGCCCGCGCCGGGCACCCCGGCTGCTGCCACGGTCGATTCGAGCCGCGCCGCGCAGGAAGCGCTGTTCGGCGGTCCGGCCCCGCGCAGCGCATCGGAAAGCGCGGCGCTGAACTCGGCCGGCCGTGGCACCGCCGCCGCCGGCATCCGCTCGCAGGCGGGTGATCCGGGCACCGAAGTGGTCGACAAGGGCGCCACCACCCGCGACATCATCGCTGCGCCCGAAGGCGACGGCCAGGACGCCCGCGCCGCCACCGGCACGCAGACGACCCCGCCGCAGCAATAATCTATGGGGCAGGGGGCGTCTTAACGTCCCCTTCCGCAAAGGCCTTGAGCCGGGCGAGCGTGCCATCCCATTGCGCGCCGACCCGGCCGAGCCAGTCCTGCGCCGCCGCAACCGCCTCCCGGCGTAGCGCGAAATGCACTTCCCGCCCTTGCTTGCGCCTGCGCACCAGCCCGGCGCCGTGCAGTACCTCCAGATGTTTGGCCACCGCCTGACGGCTGATCGGCAGGCCTTCGCCCAGTTGCACGATCGATCGCCCATTGCCGTCGCCCAGCCGCGCGATGAGGCTGAGGCGCGTGGGATCACCCAGTGCCGCGAAAATCTCAGCCGGTGACATGGTCGCGGATATTCTTCACCTGTTCCGCCCAGCCGCCGTCATTGTCGCGCATGACATTGGTCCGGCGTGGTTCGGGCACCGCATCGAACCCGCTTTCGGTGACGGTCAGGCGCGTGCCGCCGTCGATCGGCTCCAGCACGAACTCCACCAGCGTCCATTCGGGCACCGGCACGCCGCTCTCCATCAGCGCCTTGTCGCCGCCGGTCGCGGGCCACTCATAGGCAAAACGGGTCATCGGCTCGATCGCCACGACCCGCGCCTCCCAGCGATATGCCTCATAGCCCGGATAGGTCATGTGTCCGGTCGAGGGCTGGCCGATGGCGAAGGGCTGGTCGAGCGCGACGCGGAACCAGGTGCCGAATTGCGCATGGTCGGTCAGGGCGTCCCATACCCGCTCCACTGGTGCGGCGATGTCGATCGTCTTGATGATGCTGTCGGTCATGATAGGCAACCTCCTGATTGCCTATATGCGCCTCAAGACGGGGATATGCAACTATATGGTTGCTCTATAACGGCCCGCCGGCGTAGCGGATCGAGGCCCGTCCGGTTGCCCGCACCGGCAGATACAGGCCCTGACCGTGGGCATTAATCTGGCCGATTTCCGTGCTGTCCAAATTGGTGCGGATACGGAAATGTGGGGTTTTGCGCTCGCCGATGGCGCGCCGGATCTTGCCTTTCAACTCCTCCAGGTCATGGGTGAAATTCTGGCTGAGGGCGTCGGCGATGACGCTGGAAAAGGCGGGGCTTCCGGCCAGCGCGATCAGGATGTCGCCGCCGATCCCGTCGCTGGTGCCGGTCACCTGCAGATCCTCGAAATGGACCAGCGCCGAATTGGGCTGGTTGACCGGGCGGGCGGTCAGCCAGACGGTGCCATGGGTATCGCCGAGCTTGCTGTCCGCCGGACGCGCCGCGAGCGTAACGCCCACGGCGATGCGGTTGCCCGTCGTGCCATAGGCGGTCAGCTTGTCGAAGCGCGCGATGATAGGGCCTAGCTTTGGCAATTCGAACGGGCGCGCGGCGCGCTTGTGCAGGGCACGCAGGATGACCGGCTCCAACTGCGCATAATCGGCCCGCACCGGCAGGAAGAAATGCAGCGCGTCATCGATCGGCGCACGCGCGGGCGGTGGCAGTCCGGTCGGCTGCGGATCGACCGGACGGTCGCCGACCACGGTTTCGGTCAGTGCCTCTATTCCCAGTCGGAAGCGCAGTTGCGCGCCGCTGTTGCCATAGCCGTCGAACAGGAAGCGTTGGGGCGTGACGCGCATCCATACCGGCGGATCATGGTCGTTGAGCGAGAGGCTGGTGAAGGCCGCGCGCCACAGCCGCTCGATCTTGCTGCGCAGGTCGACCTTGGCCAGTTCGCGCGGCAATTGCCGTTCGAGGTCGCGGATGACCGGCGCGATCTTGCGATCCACCTTGTCGGCGAAGGTGATGCGCTGGCCGAGGAAGTCGATGCCGGGCGTCTGGGTCCAGTCATAGCTGAGCCTCAGCGTGCCATGGGGGCGCCACTGGGTGTCGAGCGACAACTGGATACGGGCATGGGCCATGGCGTCGCCGGTGGCGGTCTCACCTTTCAGCAGGCCTGCAATGTCACGCGCGCTGACCTGCGCATGGATCGGGATGTCAGCGATCAGGTCGCGCCCATTGCCGCGCAGGCGGATCGGCCCGCGCGTGACTTCGCCGATGATGTGGCAGTCGATCGGCGGCGTCACCCTGATCTGCTTGCCGAGCAATTTGACCCGCCTGGGCTGGACGCAGCGCGTGCCTGGCCGGTCGATCCGCCAGAGCTGTCGCGGCATGGCCCGCTCGATCGCCAGGGCAATCAGGGCGCGGTCGATCTCCACCGGGACGCTGATGATGGAGGATGCGCTGGTCGCCGGCACGGGATCATTGGCGCGCGGAGGCGGCTCCACCGCCTGTTTCTGCGAACAGGCGGCGAGCAGCGGCAGGAGCAGCAGCCAGCGATGATGTCGACCCGGCAATACTCTGCCCAACCGCCTTCTCCCGGACATGGTCCAGCGAAAGGCAGGCTAGGGCAGTTGGGTGGGGAGGTCCAGCGTGGACCTTCAGGCCCGCGCTTCCTCCACGCCGGCGCTGTTGTGGCGCAGCGCCGTCAGCACGGTGTCGACGATTGCATCTGCATCCAGCCGCGCATCGGCATATTGCTGTTCGGGCTTGTCCTGATCCTGGAAGATGTCAGGCAGGCGCATGGTGCGGATCTTGAGGCCGTTGTCGGTCAGGCCAAGGTCGCTCGCCAGCGTGAGGACATGGGCGCCCAGACCGCCGATCGAGCCTTCCTCGATCGTCACCGCCACCTCATGGGTGGTCAGCATCCGGCGGATCAACGCCTCGTCCAGCGGCTTGGCGAAGCGCAGGTCGACGACAGAGGCGGACAGGCCCTTGGCCTCCAGCGTGTCGGCGGCCTTCATCGCTTCTTCCAGCCGGGTGCCGAGCGACAGGATGGCGACCTGGCGCCCTTCGCGCACGACGCGGCCCTTGCCGATCTCCAGCGCTTCGGGAACCTCCGGCATGGCGACGCCGGTGCCGTTGCCGCGCGGGTAGCGGACCGCGATCGGCCCGCTGTCATGCACGGCGCAAGTATGGACCATGTGCGTCAGTTCCGCCTCGTCGGCCGCGGCCATCACGACGAAATTAGGCAGGCTGGCGAGATAGGTGACGTCGAAGCTGCCGGCATGGGTGGAGCCGTCGGCGCCGACCAGACCGGCGCGGTCGATGGCGAAGCGCACGGGCAGGTTCTGGATCGCGACATCATGCACCACCTGGTCATAGGCGCGCTGCAGGAAGGTGGAGTAAATGGCGCAGAAGGGGCGCATTCCCTCTGCCGCGAGGCCCGCCGCGAAGGTCACGGCATGCTGTTCGGCGATGCCGACGTCGAAGATGCGGTCGGGGAAGGCCAGTTCGAACTTGTCGAGGCCCGTGCCCGACGGCATGGCGGCGGTTATCGCGCACACGCGCGGATCGCGCTCGGCCTCGGCGATCAGCGCCTGGGCGAAGACATTGGTGTAGCTGGGCGGCCCCGGAGGGGCCTTGGCCTGGGTGCCGGTGATGACGTCGAACTTCTGCACGCCATGATATTTGTCGGCGGCGGCCTCGGCCGGGCCATAGCCCTTGCCCTTCTGGGTCACGACATGGATCAGGCACGGTCCTTCGGCCGCATCGCGGACATTTTCCAGCACCGGGATCAGATGTTCGAGATTATGGCCGTCGATCGGGCCGACATAATAGAAGCCCAGTTCCTCGAACAGAGTGCCGCCGGTCGCCATGCCGCGGGCAAACTCGTCGGTCTTCTTGGCCGCCTTGTGCAGCGGGCGGGGCAGCTTGCGCGCCAGCTTCTTGGCCATGTCGCGCAGGCCCAGAAACTCGCGGCTCGACACGAGCCGGGCGAGATAGGCGGACAGGCCACCGACCGGGGGCGCGATCGACATGTCATTGTCGTTGAGGATGACGACCAGACGGTTGCCGGCCTCGCGTGCGTTGTTCATCGCCTCATAGGCCATGCCGGCCGACATGGCGCCGTCGCCGATCACGGCGATGCCCTTGCCGGGCTTGTCCTGCATCTTGTTGGCGACGGCAAAGCCGAGCGCCGCGCTGATCGAGGTCGAGCTGTGCGCCGCGCCGAACGGGTCATATTCGGATTCGGCACGCTTGGTGAAGCCACTGAGGCCGCCGCCCTGACGCAGGGTGCGGATGCGATCGCGCCGGCCGGTCAATATCTTGTGCGGATAGCATTGATGGCCCACGTCCCAGACCAGCTTGTCGTTGGGCGTGTCGAACACATAATGGATGGCGGTGGTCAGTTCCACGACACCCAGGCCCGACCCCAGATGGCCCCCGGTCACGCCGACGGCGGCGATGGTTTCGGTGCGCAGCTCATCGGCTAGCTGGCGGAGCTGGTCGGGCTGCAGCTTGCGCAGGTCGGCGGGGATCTTGACGGTGTCGAGCAACGGCGTGGACGGATTGGACATGGGGAACTGCCTACTCGCTTTCCTGCGCCAAGTCGAACCCTGACGTCATGTAGGGGGGCGCCAAATCTTCAATCAGGGAAACGGCGCGGGTGAAACGGCTGTCCCAATCCCCGCCGACCGAAGCCCAGTTAACGCCGCTGTTGATCAGCACGTTCCGGCTGATATCGGCAAATCGCGCCCGCACCGGATCGTCGCCATAGATACGTGTGCCATCGTCGATCCAGGCGACATCGGGTTCCAGCAGCAGATAGAGGTCGGCCTTCGGGTAAGCGAGCAGCGCGTCGGGCGCATGGCCGATCATCATCTCGGCCCAGGCCGCCGTCATCAGCGCGTCGGTGTCGGCGAACAGGCGACGGTTCGCCAGCCGCTGGCCGGCGGTGATCGTCGCGAACTGGGCCGCGCCGATCAGCAGCAGGTCGGCCTCGTCCATATCGACACTGTGAACTTCGGCCTGGGCGCGGCCATATTCGGGCACCCAGATCGTGTCGAAATGCCGGGCGAGCCGTTCGGCCAGTATCGACTTGCCGGTGCTTTCGACGCCATGCAGCACGATCGTCCGGGTGAAATGCGCGCGGACCGGCGGCGCGATCCAGCGCCACTGGCTCCAGGGATCGGCACGCACGGCGCTGGCGGACAGGCCGCCCAGTCCGTCCTGGTCCGCGCCCAGGATGCGGGCACCCAGCGGCACGAAGCGGCCGCCGACTTCCTGCGCCAGCCGCAGCCCATAGGCTTCGCCGGCGAACAGCAGGTCGATCGGCTCGGGATGGGCCTGCGCCACGATGGCCCGCCAGATCGGCCAGAAGTCGGCGGAGTCTTCAGGCGCCTGCGGCACGACCGCATCATGGCCGATGACCCGGCACCCCGGCGCCAGTTCGCGCATCCATTGCAGCCGCAGTGGACCGGGGATCGGATCGCCCGGCAACCAGCAGACCAGGATGGTGAGTTCGTCCACCATCGCCCGCGCACTGTCGATCAGCATCTGATGGCCGGCATGGGGCGGCATGAACTTGCCGAGCAGGAAGCCGCGGGTCATGCCGGCGCCCGGTCCATCGTGCGGCGCCAGGCGATCAGGCCCCATAGCGCGATGAAGAAGAAGATGGCGTAGAGGATCGACGTCGCGGTCAGGCCGCGGCTCCAGAACAGGCCGGTGGCAAGGGCATCGACCGCCACCCACAGAACCCAGCTTTCGACCTTGCGCTGCGACTGCAATATCTGCGCGGCGACGCTCATGCCGGCGATCATGGCGTCGGCGAAGGGCGCGGCGGCGTCGGTGAAGCGCGCCATGCCCAGGCCCCAGGCCAGGCTGGCGAGCGCAGTGCCCGCGATCCAGGCGAGGCGGGCCGGAACGCTAAGGCGGGCCACCGCTATGCCGCCGTCGGCGACCTTCTCGCTATGCACCCAGTTCCACCAGCCATAGGCGTTGATCACCAGGAAGAAGATTTGCAGCAGCGCGTCGCTGTAGAGCTTCGCCTCGAAGAAGACGAAGAAATAGAGCGCGACCATGGCGATGCCGAACGGATAGTTCCACAGCGAACGGCGCGCCACCAGCGCGACATTGACCAGGCCGAGCGCCGCTGCGACCCATTCGATGATGGTCATGAACCGCCCGTCAGTGGCAGGCGCTACAGGTGCCGCGCACCTCGATCACTGGACGCACCGGCGCGAATCCGGCCTTTTCCGCCACCGACCGCAGCGATCCGGTGATGGGATCATTGTCGATATGCGTCACCTGGCCGCAGCTGTCGCAGACCAGGAAGATACAGTCATGATGGCAACCGGGATGGGCGTTGGCGATATAGGCGTTCGCGCTTTCCACCCGCATCGCGATATTGTTCGCCACGAACAGGTCGAGGATGCGGTAGACGCTGTTGGGCGCGACCCGCTTGCCGCGCGCCTTGGACACAGTGTCGGCGATATCATAGGCCGATGCCGGCTTTTCTTCGGCCGCCAGTGCGTCGAAGATGGCGGCGCGCATCGGCGTCCACTGCTCATCCTTCGCCTCCAGCGTAGCCTGCGCCGCGTCGGCCAGCTTCTTGCCGGTGGGTTCCTGATGATGATGGTGCGAATGATCTGCCATGGCGATTATCTAGGCGTGTCCAACTGCGGCGGCAAGTGGCTGGCTCAGCCGCGCTGCCAATAGGCAATGGCCGCCCAGAGCCAGCCGCCGATCATCATCGCGCCGCCGATCGGCGTCACTGCGCCCAGCCAGCGCGGGCAGCCCAGCGCCATGGCATAGAGGCTGACGGCAAAGATCGCCGCGCCGATCAGCAGCAACAGGGCGCCGCCGCGCGTAATGCCCATGATCGTCAGGACGGCGACGGCATGGATGAGCTGATAGAGGCCGCCGGTGCGCAGCCACTCCGCTGCCTGCGGGCTGGCGGCGCCATGGGCACCAAAGGCACCGGCAGCAATGGCAAGCGCTGCCGACAGGGCGGCCAGAATGGCGATCATGCTTCTTCTCCATCTCCGCGCGCGCGCAGGCGCATGCCCCGGCCGGGGCGGTACATCAGATCCTTGGCCGCCAGCAGATTGCCATGCTCGATCTGCAGGGCGAGCCGCTGGCCGTCATTCTCGCGATACTGGCGCTCGACTTCCTCGACCTCTTCGGGCGGCACACCCAGCGTCTGCATCGCCTGGACGCCCATGCAGATGGCCGATTCGAACACTTCCCGCACCACGCCGGCCAGTTCGATATCCTGCATCGCCAGGATCTGGCGACGATCGAACACGCGCGCCATCAGCGCGGCCTGGGGGAAGGCTTCGGCAATGGGCTGCAGCACACGGCCATCCAGCGAAGGATCGTCGATGCAGAAGGCGATCAGCCGGGCTTCGTCGGCACCGGCGCGGCGGAGCAGGTCGATCCGCGTGCCATCGCCATAATAGACCTTCATGTCGAAGCGGCTCGACACCTCGATCTGGGCGGGCTTCTTGTCGATCAGCACGACGCCGAAGCCATGGCCCATCAGCATCTGGGCCACGGTCTGGCCGAACCGGCCATAGCCCACGATGATGGCGCTGCCGCGCGGCGCATCCTCCGGCCCCGGCAGGTCGTCGCGATCCTTGGGCTGGGCGAATTCGAACCGGCGGGCGAACAGCATCAGGAAGGGCGTCGTCGCCATCGAGAAGGTGACGATCGCGCTGAACAGGCTCGCCGCCTGCGGTGCGATCAGATAGGCATTCTGCGCCTGGGCGAAGAGGACGAAGCCGAATTCACCGCCTTGGGAGAGCAGCAGGCCGGCGCTCAGCGCCTGTTGCCAGGCCATGCCGAACAGCCGGGCGAGCAGGGCGATGATCGCGGTCTTGGCGGCCACCAGCATCGCCGCCATGCCGATGACGAACAGGGGATTGGCGGCGACGGCGCGCAGGTCCAGCACCATGCCGACGGCCAGGAAGAAGAGGCCGAGCAGGATGGAGCGGAACGGCTCGACGTCGGATTCGATTTCGTGGCGATAGGGCGAGTCGGCCAGCATCACGCCCGCGACGAAGGCGCCAAGCGCGGTCGAGAGATGCAGGCTGTGCATCACCGATGCGGCGGCCAGCACGGTGAACAGGCCGACTGCAACGAACAGTTCGCGCTCGCCCTGCCGACCGACCAGATTGAGCAACGGTCGCAGGATGAAGCGGCCGGCCAGCACCAGCCCGGCGATCGCGGCGACGGTATAGCCGGCCAGCACCCATCCGGGCGGGCCGCCGGCATCTGCCGGATTGCGGGAAAGAGCCGCGACGATGGTAATCAGCGGAACGATTGAGAGATCCTGGAACAGCAGGATCGAGAAGACCTTCTCGCCAAAGGGCGAGTTGATGCGGCCGCTGCTCTTGAGGCTGGGCAGCACCTGCGCGGTCGAGGAGAGGGCGAGCGGCAGGCCAAGCGCGATCGCGGCGCCCCAGGTGAAGCCGGTCGAGTAGAAGATGATGGCGATGAGGGCGAGGCCGCACAGCACGACCTGCGCCAGGCCAAGCGCGAAGATGTCGCGCTTCAGTCGCCACAGGCGCGCGGGATGGAGTTCGAGCCCGACGAGAAAGAGCAGCAGGACGATGCCGATTTCGGCAATGGCCAGCTTCGATTCCGCGCCGCCGACGAGACCCAGCCCTTGCGGGCCGACCAGCGCGCCGGCGACGAGATAGCCCAGCACCGCGCCCAGGCCGAAGCGGCGGAACAGCAGGACGAAGGCCACGGCGACGCCGAGCAGGATCACGCCTTCGGACAGGAGAACGTCGGTGGCCGACATGGCGGTTTCGGCGACCGGCATCAGGCGTCCGCCATCCGTGCGGCTTCGGCAATCGCTTCGAAACCGAGCCGGATCGAGGGATGGCGCGCAGGATAGCCGCGGGCCGGCGCCAGCACGGCAAGGCCGGGCCAGAAATCCAGATCTTCGCTCTCGCCCGACAGATAGGCGGCCAGCTTGTCGCGCGCCTCTGCCAGTTCGTCAGCAGTGAGGCCGATCGCCTGGGCCGCCATCAGCGCGGCGGAGGCCTGGCCCAGCGCGCAGGCCTTCACGTCCAGGCCCATTTCGGCGAGCTTGCCGTCGGCCATGCGGACATCGGCCGTGATGCGCGAGCCGCAGGTCGGCGACCGCTTCTCCACGCTGGCTTGCGGATCGGCCAGCCGCTGGTGGTGCGGGATGCTCGCCGCGAGGCGAAGAATGTCGTTATTGTAGAGGGATGCGCTCATTATCCCTCCATGTAGGACAGTTATGCCTGCGGGAGAAGGCGGCAAAATGGCCTAGGGGCCGCGATAGCGCAGCGCGTCCACCAATATGCTGAACGCAGCGGCCGGCTGGCGGCGGCTGGGATAATAGAGATGATAGCCGGCAAAGGGCGGGCACCAGTCCTCCAGCACCGGGATCAGCCGGCCTTCGTCGATATCCGCGCGCACCTGATCCTCCATCACGAAGGCGAGGCCGAAGCCGGCGAGGGCGGCGCGGCGGATCATCTCGATGCTGTTGAACGCCAGTTGCCCCTCCACCCGCACCCGGATTTCATGGTCGTCCTTTTCCAGTTCCCAGGCGTAAAGGCCGCCGGCGCTGCGCAGGCGCAGATTGATGCAGTCATGAGCGGCCAGATCCTGCGGCGTGCGCGGCACCGGGCGGCTGGCGAAATAGGCGGGCGCGCCGACCACGATCATGCGCAGGTCCGGGCCGATGCGCACGGCGACCATATCCTTGGCGATCGCCTCGCCCAGCCGCACGCCAGCATCGAAGCGTTCCTTGACGATGTCGACAAAGCCGGAATCGATGCTCAATTCGACATGGATGTCGGGATAGCGCGGCAACAGCCGTTGCAATGCTGGCCAGACGACCGTGTTGCTGGCATGTTCGGCAGCGGTGATGCGGATGGTGCCGGCCGGCCTTTCGCGCAGGTCGCCGAGCGAAGCCAGTTCGGTCGCGATGCTGTCGAGCGCCGGGCGCAGCGTGGCGGACAGGCGATCGCCGGCCTCGGTCAGGGACACGCTGCGGGTGGTGCGGGTCAGTAGGCGCACGCCCAGGCGCGTTTCCAGCCGCCTGATGGTATGGCTGAGCGCGGACTGCGACGTGCCGAGCAGCGCGGCCGCTCGGGTGAAATTGCCGGTGTCGGCGACCATCAGGAAGGCGTTGAGGTCGACCAGCTCTTCGCGCCGCATTTATGAACTCCGGATATAAAGTCTTGCCGCTTTTATGATCTAATCCGCCGCTTGGCGACAGCCTATCTTCCGTTCGGACATCAAATCGGAGTGACCGCTATGGAAAAGCGACTTTTGGGCAAGAGCGGGCTGGAGGTTTCGGCCATTGGCTTGGGCTGCATGGGCCTCAATTTCGGCTATGGCACCGCCGTCAGCCAGGATGAAGGGATCAGATTGATCCGTGCAGCTGTCGACTTCGGTGTCACCTTCTTCGACACGGCGGAGGTCTATGGCCCCTATACCAACGAGGAAATGGTCGGCGCCGCGCTGGCGCCGGTGCGCGACCAGGTGGTGATCGCCACCAAGTTCGGCTTCGACATCGGCGCCGGTCTTGGCGCGCTCAACAGCCGGCCGGACAATATCCGCGCGGTGGCGGACGCCTCGCTCAAGCGGCTGGGCGTCGAGGTGATCGATCTCTTCTACCAGCATCGCGTCGATCCGGCCGTGCCCATCGAGGATGTGGCAGGGGCGGTCAGGGATCTGATCGCCGAGGGCAAGGTCAGGCATTTCGGCCTGTCCGAGCCGTCAGCTGCAACGGTCCGCCGCGCCCATGCGGTGCAGTCGGTCGCCGCGCTCCAGAATGAATATTCGCTCTGGACCCGCGGCCCGGAAACCAACGGCATCCTTGAAGCCTGCGAGGAACTGGGCATCGGCTTCGTGCCCTACAGCCCGCTCGGCAAGGGCTTCCTGACCGGCGCGATCGGCAAGGATACTGCGCTGGCCGAGGGCGATTTCCGCAACAGCCTGCCGCGCTTCGCCGCCGAGGCGCGGGAGAAGAACCTGGCGCTGGTCGATCTCCTCAAGGGCATCGCGGCCGAGAAGGGGGCGACCCCTGCACAGATCGCGATCGCCTGGCTGCTGGCGCAGAAGCCCTGGATCGTGCCGATCCCCGGCACCACCAAGCTGCACCGGCTGGAGGAAAATCTGGGCGCGGCCAAGGTCGAACTGAGTGATGCCGACCTGACCCGCATTCGGGAGGCGGCCGACGCCATCCCGGTCGAGGGCGAGCGCTACCCGCCGCACCTGCTCGAAATCGTCGGGCGTTGACGAACTGTGGGCCGGGGTGTTTCCCCGGCCCATTGCGCGTTTGTCCCTGTCCGCCTATCGCCGCCGCGAACGGCCGGAACGAAAAGGATAGCGCGGCGATGCACATATTGGTCGATGCCGACGCCTGCCCGGTGAAGGAGGAAATCTACAAGGTTGCCTTCCGCCATGGCGTGCCGGTCACCATCGTCAGCAACAGCCCGATCCGCATTCCGGCGCATGAGTTGATCGACCGCGTGGTGGTGAGCGACGGGTTCGACGCCGCCGATGACTGGATCGCCGAACGCGCCGGTGCCGATGCGCTCTGCATCACCGCCGACATCCTGCTCGCCGACCGTTGCCTCAAGGCCGGTGCCGGGGTGATCTCCCCCAACGGCAAGCCCTTCACCAGCGCCTCGATCGGTAGCGCGATTGCTGTGCGGGCGATCATGGCGGACCTGCGCGCCGGCGCCGTGGGCGATCCAATCGGCGGGCCGCCGCCTTTCTCCAAGACGGATCGTTCGCGCTTCCTGTCCGCGCTGGACGAGGCCATCGTGCGGATCAAGCGGGGGCGGTGATGGGCGATTATGATGCGATAATCCTGGGTGCCGGCGCCGCGGGTATGATGTGCGCCGCGACTGCCGGCCAGCGCGGCCGCCGGGTGCTGCTGGCCGACCATGCCGATGCACCGGGCAAGAAGATCCTTATCTCCGGCGGTGGGCGCTGCAATTTCACCAATACCCATACCGCTGCCGACCGCTATCTGTCGGCCAATCCGCATTTCGCCAAATCGGCGCTGGGCCGCTACACGCCGCAGGATTTCCTTACCCTGATCGGCCGCTATGGCATTGCCTGGCATGAAAAGACGCTGGGGCAGCTGTTCTGCGACGGATCGGCGAAACAGGTCGTGGCGATGCTGGAAGAGGAATGCGCGGCCGGCGGCGTGACCATGGCGCTGGGCCAGCCGGTGACGGATATCAGCCATGGCGATGGCCTGTTTCGCGTCAAGCTGGGCGATCGCATCGTGTCGGCGCCGTCTTTGGTGCTGGCGACCGGTGGCCCGTCCATCCCGAAATTGGGCGCGACGGGCATCGCCTATGAGGTCGCGCGCCAGTTCGATCTCAAGGTGGTGCAGCCCCGGCCGGCACTGGTGCCCTTCACCCTGGGGCCGGACGACGCCCTGTTCCAGTCGCTCTCCGGTGTATCGGCCGAGGTGGAGGTGCGCTGGAACAAGACCCGGTTTCGCGAGGCGGCGCTGTTCACCCATCGCGGCCTCTCCGGCCCGGCGATGCTGCAGATTTCCTCCTATTGGGAACATCGCACGCCGATCCACGTCAATTTCCTGCCCGACCTCGGCGTGGACTGGTTGCTGGCCGAAAAGCGCAACCGTCCACGCACCGGCTTGCGGCGTATGCTGGCCGAGCATTTTCCCGAGCGCATGGCGGACGCCCTGCTCGAACGGATCGGGGCGCAGGGCGACCTTGGCAATCTGCCCGACAAGACCCTGCGCCAGATTGGCGAGCGGCTGGCGGGCTGGTCCTTCATACCGTCCGGCACCGAAGGCTATGCCAAGGCGGAGGTCACGGTCGGCGGCATCGCCACCGCTGGCCTGTCGTCGCGGACGATGGAAGCCGCCAAGGTGCCGGGCCTCTACGCCATTGGCGAGGCGGTCGACGTCACCGGCTGGCTCGGCGGCTATAATTTCCAATGGGCCTGGGCCAGCGGCTGGGCGGCGGGGCAGGCGCTCTAGGCACGCCCCACGGTCTGCGCCTGCGCGGCCGCGATGCTGGCCTGAAGATGCTGGCGGCGGAAGGGCTTGGAAAGGCGCGGAATATCCGGGGCGATCAGGTCGACGCCTTCATAGCCCGATATGATGAGCAGCGCGATCTCGGGATGGTCGACGCGCAACCGCAGCGCCAGTTCGGCGCCGGTCATGCCGGGCATGATATGGTCGGTGACGACGATGTCGGGCCGGAAATCGGCGGCGATCATGCTGAGTCCCAGTTCGGCATTGTCGATGTCGACCACGTCATAGCCAAGGTCGGTCAGCATTTCCCGCGTGCCATGGCGGACCAGGGCATTGTCGTCGATCAGCAGCACCTTGCCTTGCGTTGCTGTGATCTCGCCGCCATCACCATCCGCCACCACGGCCACCGGCTTCTGCTTCTCGATCGGCAGCCAGAGCTGGACTTCCGTGCCCTGGCCCACTTCGCTGACGATTTCGAGCGCACCGCCCAACTGGCCGGCCAGGCCATGCGCCATGGACAGGCCAAGCCCGGTGCCATGACCGACCGGCTTGGTCGTGAAGAAGGGCTCGGTTGCAGATGCCTGGACCGCCGGGGTCATGCCGATGCCGGTGTCGGTGATGCGCAGGCAGACAAATTGGCCGGGGATCAGTGGCACGGGGAGGCGGCTCTTGCACCGTTCGGCGGAAATGATGACCTGGCCGCCGTTCGGCATGGCGTCGCGCGCGTTGACCACCAGGTTGAGGATGGCCAGTTCCAGCTGATGTCGATCGGCGCGTACCGGCGGCACATCCGGCGCGGCATCGACATGGAGAATGATCTGCGGGCCGACCGTGCTGACCAGCAAGGTCTGCATATTC
This sequence comes from Sphingobium yanoikuyae, assembly GCF_013001025.1. Taxonomy (NCBI): domain Bacteria; kingdom Pseudomonadati; phylum Pseudomonadota; class Alphaproteobacteria; order Sphingomonadales; family Sphingobiaceae; genus Sphingobium; species Sphingobium yanoikuyae. The sequence goes on from NZ_CP053021.1 coordinate 1,370,405, forward strand.
TCCAGCGTCTCGGAAAGATTGACCGATGTCGGTTGCAACGGCTGGCGACGGCCGAAGGCCAGCAGCCGCTTGACCAGCGTCTGCGCGGTTTCCGCCGCCTGCATCGCGATATTGGCGGTACGGGCGACCGCTTCGGGGGATCGACCACCGGCGATGATCTGGTCCAGCCCGCCGATGATCGGCGTCAGCAGATTGTTGAAGTCATGCGCGACATGCCCGGTCAACTGGCCCAGCACGTCCATCTTCTGGATTTGCCGCAGCTTGTCCTGCGCGCTTTCCAGTTCGCTCGTGCGTTCGCGCACGCGCTGGTCTAGATGATCGTTCAGGGATTCGAGTGCGCTGAAGAGTCGGCCATTTTCGAGTGCGGTGGACGCGGCCCGTGCCAGCGCTTCGAGCAGCGAAATCTCATTGTCGGTCGGCATCGCCGGTTCGGACCAATAGGCGCCCACGGCGGCGATCGGGTCGACCCGGCCGATCGGCACCATGATCATGCTGCGGACGAAGGTCTGGCTATAGGCATCGACCGGCACCCGGACATCGTCGAATATGTCGGCGATGACCGCGGTTTCCTGGTTCAGCATCGCCCAGCCGGACACACAGGTTTCCGCCGGGAATCGTTGCCCGGCCCATAAAGGCGCCTTGGCGTCCTCGGCGATATAATGGCATTTGTCGCCGTCGCGCAGCACGACCGCGATACCGTCTGCGCCGACGGCGCGGCGGGCGAAGGCGCGCAGGACGGCGACCACCGCATCCAGGGACCGCGCGCCGGCCAGGGCTTCCATGGCCTCGGCCGCTATGGTCCAGCGGGCCGCGAGCGCCTTCTGAGTCGAATGGTCTTCCCGGCCATATGCTCCATTCATCGTGTGACCTCTGAAGTGGAAGGGAATCGCACTATATCATCGATCAGACGGGCAGGGGAAATGGAGATTTGTCAGTAGGTTAAGACTAGGTATGATTACATAATATACGCAATTTTACGGCTTGTTCGTGCGGGCGCGAAGCCATGAAATGCGGGGGGTCGAAATCGCCGTCATGGCTGCGGCGGTTCATTTTCCTGGGGCTGGGTCGGCGCGATCCGCGGTGGGGGCACGCCCTGCGGCGGCAGCGGCAAAGGCTGGTCGGACGGAATGCGAAGCTGGTTGCCATCGATCGTGACGGTCATTCCGCCCTGATCCATGCCGACGCCGACATTGCCGATGCCGGTTTCGACGCTGACATTGGCGATGGCGTTTACCAGGTCGGGATCTTGCTCTTCCTCGGGCACCTTCTCGACTGGCTCGTTGATGGCGCCGGCCATGAAATTGCGCCAAATACGTGCTGGCACACCGCCGCCGGCCGCGCCGCCGGGCAGCGGGGCATTGTCGTCATTGCCGATCCACACTGCCGTCACCAGGCCGCCGGCATAGCCGACGAAAATCGCGTCGCGACTATCCTGGGTCGTGCCGGTCTTGCCAAAGGTGCTGGTGCGCAGCGCGGCGGCGCTGCCAGTGCCGCGATTGGCGGCGGACGACAGGAGGTCGCGGATCATTTCGAGCTGGTCGTCGCTGAAATGACGCTGGCGCTTCATCAGGCGATCGAACCAGCCCTGTTCCTCGGGGGGCAGGCCATGGGCGAGCACCGGATAGGCGCCGGCCGCCACCGACGCATAGGCCTCGGCCAGTTCCACCAGCGGGATTTCCGACGTGCCGAGCGCGAGGCTGAGATCCTCGGTCAGCGGCGCGGTAACGCCCAGATCGCGGGCAACCTTGATGACATTGTCGACGCCGACCTTCTGGGTCAGGCGCACGGCTGCCACATTGCTCGACGCGGCAAAGGCCTGGCGCAACGTGATGCGGCCGCGATATTTGCCGCCATGATTGGCCGGGCGATAGGTGCCGGTGGTGATCGGCGTATCCTCGATCATGTCGTCGGGCGTCATGCCGGCGCGGAACGCGGCGAGATAGACGAACAGCTTGAAGGTGGAGCCGGGCTGGCGCTTCGCCTGCACGGCGCGGTTGAAGCTGCTCTTCTCGTAATTCTTGCCGCCGATCATGGCGACGACGCTGCCGTCGGGCTTCATCGCCACCAGCGCCACCTGTGCCCCGCCCAGCGGCGCGCGCCGGATCGCGGCTTCGGCGAGGCGCTGGATGCGCCAGTCGAGCGTCGTCTTCACCTCCTGCGCGCCATAGACGGCGCCCGCCCGGTCGCGCGCTTCGGGCAGCACCCAGTCGGCAAAATAGGTGCCGCTGGTGGCATCCGGGGACTCGCGCACATCAAGGCGGGCCGGGGCGAGCTGATCGCGCTGGGCCTTGCTGATATAGCCGGCCTCGACCATCGCCTGCGTCACCAGCGCGGCGCGGGCGCGCGCGCCCTTCAGGTTGCTGGTCGGTGCAAGGCGCGAGGGCGCCTTCAGCAGGCCGGCCAGCATCGCGGCCTGGGATATGGTCAGCCGTTCGGGCTGACGATCGAAATAATGGAGCGAGGCGGCGCGCAGGCCATAGACATTGTCGCCGAAATAGACGTTCGAGAGGTAGCGTTCGAGGATCTGGTCCTTGGTCAGCCAGGCCTCCAGCCAGAAGGCGATCAGCGCTTCGCGCGCCTTGCGGCCCATGGTCCGATCGCTCGACAGGAATACGCCCTTGGCCAGCTGCTGGGTGATGGTGCTGCCGCCCTGCGATGATCCATCGGACCAGATATTGTGCCACATGGCGCGGGCGATGCCGCGCGGATCGACACCCCAATGGTCATAGAAGCGGCGATCCTCGATCGCCATGAAGGCCTGGGGGACATGGGCGGGCAGCTTGGCCACCTCCACCGGCTTGTCGATGATGGCGCCGCGCCGCGCGACCAGATGGCCGTCGGCCGACATCAGGCTGATGCTGGGCGGGGCAATGGGCTGGAGCGAACGCGACATCGGCGCCGTCACCGCCAGCCAGGCGATGATCAGCATCAACAGGGCCAGCCCCACCGCCACGATCCAGCCGAAAATCTGCAGCCGCCGCTTCCACGGGGTGGGCGGGGCAAAGGCGCTGGGCGGGCCGGCGCCGAACGGGCGCGCTTCGTCAGCAGCCGGGGCGGGCGTGCCGGTAGGGGCGGGGTTGGGCAATTCGGTCATCGGCACGGCCATGCTGTATTATGTTGTTGATACGGTCAAGTCTGTCCCGCGACGGGACATCCCGGATTTTACGAAATTTGCCATGGAACTAATGGTAAATATCGCGTTAACCAATCCTTATGAGAAACCGAGTCCTCGTCCTCACCAACGAAGCCGCCCGGCACCCCTTTCGGCAGCGGCTGCCCCGTCACATTTTCCAGCTGACGGACGATGCGTCGTCGCAGGCGCGTCGCCGCCGCGATGTGGCCGTCTCCGACGACAATGACTGGAAGCTGTTCGTGCTGAGCTTCTCGGCCTTCTTCACAGCTTTCTACAGCTTCATCTTCTAAAGCTCGCCGCTGCAGGCCGGGCCGTCACAGGCCTTGTGCAGCCGCCAGGCCAGCCAGGCGCAGGGCAGGCACATCGCCGCCACCAGCAGCAGCTGATAGACCACCTCCAGGCCGGCTAGGGTCAGGCCGATCGCGATCAGTGATCCGACCACCATGGCGCCGGAATTGACGATATTATTGGCCGCCACGGTGCGCGCCGCTTCGCACTTCTCGACCGTGGTCGTGAGGAAGGCGTAGAGCGGCACCACGAACATGCCGCCAAAGGTCGCCACGCCGAGCAGGCAGAGCGACAGCGGGATCGCCATCGGATGGGCGAGGAAGCCGGCGAGCGGCAGCATCTGGCCGCCCGGCGCCGGCGTCCACAGGTCACACACCACATGGAAGGCGATGATGCAGCAGCCCATGCCGATCACCGACGCGGGTGCATATTTGGCCGAGACATGGCCGGCGAGCAGCCGGTTGATCGCGATCGATCCGATCGCGATGCCGATCGAGAAGATCGCCAGGAACAGGCTGGCGACCGACTTGTCCGCGGTCAGGACATTCTTCACCAGCGGCGGGAACTGGATGAACAGCACCGATCCCACGGCCCAGAAGAAGCTGATCGACATGATCGCCAGATAGAGGCGCGGAATATGCATCGTGCCGCGCACCAGCGCGACCGAGGATCGGATGACGTGGAAGTCGATCGGCTGCTTGGCGAGCAGCGATGGGGCAGGGGGCACGGCCCGGCTGGCAAAATAGCCAATGAAGGCGGTCACCACCACGCCGATGGCCGCGGCCTCGATCGGGATGATGCCGGCGAGGATGGTGCCGGCCAGGATCGCGATATAGGTGCCGGCTTCCACCAGCCCGGTGCCGCCCAGAACCTCGTCATCGTGCAGATGTTGGGGCAGGATCGCATATTTGATCGGGCCGAAGAAGGTGGAGTGGATGCCCATCGCGAACAGCGCGGCGAGCAGCAGTGGGATCGCCAGGATATGGACGGCAATGCCGCTCCAGATCAGCGCCAGGCCGGTCGCGCCGACCGTCATGATGATGATTTCGGCTGCCTTCACCCAGCGGATGATGACGGCCTTGTCGCGCTGATCGGCCAATTGGCCCGACAGGGCGGACAGCAGGAAGAAGGGAATGATGAAGATGCCGGTGGCCAGCGCACTGAACCAGGTTTCGGACCGCTCGTCATTATAGACCTGATACACCACGAACAGCACCATGGCGTTCTTGAACAGGTTATCGTTGAAGGCGCCGAGAAGCTGGGTGATGAAAAGCGGCAGAAAACGGCGCTTTTTGAGGAGCCTGAGTGAGGCTTGCATGAGTGCGTTTGGCTTTTCGCTGTGGACGACCGGGGGGCGGTCTAGCCGCTGCAGGCGGGCCTGTCCAATTTCCTGTTCACTTCTTGCTGCCTTCGCTTGTGCCCGATGCGGGACTGTGGCAGGTCGCCCTGATGCTGACGCTGCCCAATTTGCTGACGCTTTCGCGCATCATCACCGTGCCCTTGCTGGTGGCCCTGTTGTGGCCCGGCGAGATGGGCGCGCGCTGGACCACGGGCTATGGCCTTGCCTTCGGTCTCTACTGCCTGATGGGCATCACCGACTATTTCGACGGCTACCTCGCCCGTGCGCAGGGTGCGGTGTCGAAGCTCGGCGTGTTCCTTGATCCGATCGCGGACAAGATCATGGTCGGCGCGGTCATCCTGATGCTCGCCGCGACGCGCGACATCGCCGGCATCCATATCGCGGCCGCGATGATCATCCTGCTGCGCGAGATTGCCGTGTCGGGGCTGCGGGAATTTCTGGCCGGCCTTCAGGTGTCGGTCCCGGTGTCGCGCCTCGCCAAGTGGAAGACGACGTTCCAGTTGATCGCGCTGGGCGCCTTGATCCTGGCCGGCGCCGTGCCGCAATTCCCCTTCGTGCAGAGCGTTGGCATCCTGACCCTGTGGGCCGCCGCGATCCTGACGCTGATTACCGGCTGGGATTATCTGCGCGTTGGCATCAAGCATATGGATTGACCGGCATGGCGACTGTGACCCTCGTCTATTTTGCCTGGGTGCGCGAAGCCATTGGCCGCGATGAGGAGCGGGTCGAACTGGCTTCGCCGGATGAGACTGTAGCGGAACTGGTGGCGCGACTGGCGGCGCAGGGCGGTGGCTATGCCGAAGCGCTGGCCGATCCGGATCGGTTGCGCGCGGCGCTGGACCAGCAGTTTGTCGGTTTCGATCAGGCAATCGGCACGGCGCGGGAATTGGCGCTGTTCCCGCCGGTCACGGGTGGATGAAACGGGTCGCCATCCAGGCGGATGATTTCGATATTTCGGCCGAGCTTGCCGCGCTCGAAGCGCTGGGCGGCGGCGGGGTGGCCAGTTTCACCGGTATCGTCCGCGGCGAAGAGGGGCTGGTGGCGCTGGAACTGGAACATTATCCGGCGATGACGCAGCGCCAGGCCGAACGGATCGCGGAGGAGGCGATGGCGCGCTGGCCGCTGCTGGGACTGTCCATCATTCATCGCCATGGCCGGCTGCTGCCGGGCGAGCGGATCGTGTTCGTCGGCACGGCATCACGGCATCGCGCGGCGGCGCTGGAAAGCTGCGCCTTCCTGATCGACTGGCTGAAATCGCGCGCGCCCTTCTGGAAAAAGGCGCATTATGCCGATGGCGCAGGCGCCTGGGTCGCGCCCCGCGCCGAGGATGAGGCCAAGGCGCAGGATTGGGATCGCTGATCGATCAGGCGGCGTTGGCGCGGATTGCTGGATGGTCCGCCGCGTCGCGCAATATCTCGGCGAGCAGATGGAATTCCTTTTCGCGCGGGCTGTTCTTGCGCCAGACCAGGGCAATGTCGCGCCAGGCATGATCGGACTGCAGCGGGCGTGCGGTGATATTGGTATGTTCCAATATGCCGCCGGCCAGCGCCATTTCCGGCAGCATCGTGACGCCCAGGCCATTGTCGACCATCTGGATCAGCGTGTGGAGCGAGGTGCCCATCATCGTCGCGCTGGCGCGCAGGTCGGGGCGATTGCAGGCGGCCAGCGCATGGTCCTTCAGGCAATGCCCGTCCTCCAGCAGCAGCAGCTTGTTCTCGTCGATCATGTCCGGCTTGATCCAGTCCGGCGGATTGGTCGGATCGTCGCGCGGGAAGGCGACATAGAGCGGATCCTGGAACAATATCTCGCTATCCAGTTCGCCGGTCGGATAGGGCAGGGCCATCAGCACGCAGTCGACATTGCCATGGCGCAGCGAATCGATCGCCGCCTGGGTCGTTTCCTCGCGCAGATAGAGTTTCAGTTCCGGCCGGTCGGCGCGCAGGCGGGGAAGCAGACGGGGTAGCAGGAAGGGCGCAATCGTCGGGATGACGCTCATCCGCAATTCGCCGGTCAGCGGCTTGCCTGACGCCTCGGCGATCGCGGCAAGCTCCTCCGCCTCGCGCAGGACGCGGTGCGCCTTTTCGACGATGCGATCGCCCAGCGCCGTGAAGCGCACGACGCGGCGCGTTCGCTCGACCAGCGTGACGCCGATCAGGGATTCCAGTTCGCGGATGCCGGCAGACAGGGTGGACTGGGTCACATAGCAGCTGTCGGCTGCCTTGCCGAAATGGCCATGTTCCTTCAGCGCAACCAAATATTGCAGCTGTTTGAGCGTGGGCATGTAGTTCGACATTTATCGGATTCCTGAATTAGAAATCCGAATATAAGCGAATTATCCGATATAACCAAGATATTTGGCGATGCCGAAGGCCGACGTCAGGGTCAGGATGATGCCGACGGCCACGAACAGCACTTTAGGCGCGACATGGCGGGCCAGCATGGCGCCAAAGGGGGCTGCCACCACGCCGCCGATCAGCAGGCCGATCGTGTAGGTGGTGAAGCTTTCCCAGCCCAGATGGAACAGGAAGGTGAGGCTGATCGACAGGGTCAGAATGAATTCGACGCTGTTGACCGTGCCGATGGTGTGGCGCGGGCTCGATCCCTGGATCAGCAGGTTGGATGTCACGACCGGACCCCAGCCGCCGCCGCCCGACGCGTCCATGAATCCGCCGACCAGGCCCAGCGGCGCGACCCATTTCGGGCTCTTGCTGTGCGGGGGGAAATGGAAGCCGCGCCAGATCAGGTAGATGCCGATCGCTGCCAGGTAGAACTGGACGAAGGGCTTGATGATCGCGCCGTCGATGTTGGAGAGCAGGTAGGCGCCGGCCACGCCGCCGATCACGCCGGGAATGACGAGCCGGGCGAACAGGCCCCAGTCGACATTGCGGTGCAGGATATGGCTGATCGCGGACACGCCGGTGGTGAAGGTTTCGGCGGCATGGACGCTGGCGGACGCACGGCTGGGCGGCACGCCCATGGCCAGCAACAGGGTGCTGGAAATCACGCCATAGGCCATGCCGAGGGCGCCATCGATAATCTGCGCGCCGAAGCCGATCAGGATGAAGGGCAGTATTTCGCCAAAATGGGCGATAAATGTGTCGATCATCCAATCACCTTCGTTCTAATTGTCTACCTCAATGATTGGTATATCTTGAGGCGCCAAGCAAGTTTCTGTTTTGGGCCGGGAAGGCGAATTAGGGCGCGCTCTGGAAAAATTGCCGCTTAATCTCTATGTTGCTGGCAACAGGGTAAAAGGGGCGCGCCAGCAGGGCGGGTCCGTTCAGGGACGTTTCGATGCTGCGTAATCTCATCGCCTATCTGGATTCGGTCAAGTCGCGCGACCCTGCGCCGCGATCGCGGGCGGAAATCCTGCTTTATCCCGGTATCTGGTCGCTGGCCTTCCATCGCGTGGCGCATCGTCTCTATCGCGCGCGGCTCTATTTCCTGGCGCGGGCGGTCAATCATCTGTCGCGCTTCCTGACCGGCAATGACATTCATCCCGGCGCGAAGATCGGCAAGCGCTTCTTCATCGATCATGGCTTCACCGTGATCGGCGAGACGGCGGAGATTGGCGATGATGTCACCCTCTATCAGAATGTGACGCTGGGCGGGACCGATCCCGCCAACGGGATTGCCGGAAAGCGCCATCCGACGCTGGAGAATGGCGTGATCGTGGGGTCGGGTGCGCAGGTGCTGGGGCCGGTCCGTGTCGGCGCCCGTGCCCGTGTCGGCGCCAATGCGGTGGTGACCAAGGATGTGGCGGAGGCCGCGACCATGGTCGGCATTCCCGCGCGCGCGATGCTGGTCGATGTCACCGCCTATCAGCGCGACTTCCTGCCCTATGGCACGCCCTGCTCCGATTGCTTCGATCCGGAAAAGCAGAAGCTGGAATTGCTGCAGTGCGAAGTGGAGCAGTTGCAGAAGCGGTTGGCCGAGTTGCTGGCGCAGAAGCAGGCGCCCGAACTGCCTGCCGATGACGTCGCCCTGTTCAAGGAGCGTGGCCGGGCCTGATGTCCAATGTGACGCCGTTCCCAGCACCCAACGGCCAGCAACAGGGGCAGGTCGGGTTCGATCGCCTGGAATTGCAGCGGATCATGGATCTCTATGGCCGCATGGTCGCTGCCGGACACTGGCGCGACTATGCCATGGACCTGGGGCGTGAGGCGGCAATTTTCTCCGCTTTCCGGCGTTCTGCCGAGCGTCCTGAATATCGGATCGAGAAGCGGCCGGCGTTGCGCAACCGCCAGGGCATGTGGGCGCTGGTGGGTGAAGCGGGTCATGTGCTCAAGCGCGGGCAGGAGTTGCAGGGGATATTGGCGCCTGTCGAACGCAAATTGATGCGCATCGTCGAGGACTGATCCGCCGATCCGGTTAATTGCGCCCGCGCGCTGCGGCAGTTCGGCGCATTTTCCATTCGCCCCACGTCCACATGTGCCCGCGTAGCGCCAAGTCGCGTTGCAACAGCGTCATGACCCGACTTATGCTGCATCGCGTCAACAGGTGGCTGGTTCCACTGACGCGGCAACTGACCGAACAGGCCGGGGGCTTCGATCTTTGTCAGGGCGAGAGGTGCGCGCATCCGGATTTTCCGGAGCGCTCTGTCGCGTCCTGTCCGGGTCGGGGCGATCGGTTGCGGGCATATTGTCGATTAGCTTGCACATTGGACAAGGAGAATTGTCATGCGGATCGTGATGACCGGATCTGGTTATGTTGGTCTGGTATCGGGCGCCTGCCTCGCGGATTTCGGCCACGAAATCATCTGCGTCGACAAGGATGAGCGCAAGATCGCCAAGTTGCGCGAAGGCGGCGTGCCGATCTATGAGCCGGGCCTGGCCGATCTCATCGCGCGCAACGTCAAGGCGGGCCGGTTGAGCTTCACGACCGATCTGGCAACGTCCGTGGCAGACGCCGATGTCGTCTTCATTGCGGTCGGTACGCCGGCGCGTCGGGGCGATGGCCATGCCGACCTCAGCTATGTCTATGATGCCGCGCGCGAGATTGCCGGGGCGCTCAAGGGCTTTACCGTTGTGGTTACGAAGTCGACCGTGCCGGTCGGCACCGGCGACGAAGTCGAACGGATCATTCGCGAAACCAATCCCGACGCCCAATTCGCGGTCGCCTCCAATCCCGAATTCCTGCGCGAGGGCGCCGCGATCGAGGATTTCAAGCGCCCGGATCGCATCGTCGTCGGCATCGAGGACGAGCGCGCACGCCCGGTGATGGAAGAGGTCTATCGCCCGCTCTATCTCAACCAGGCGCCACTGCTGTTTACCGGTCGTCGCACCAGCGAACTGATCAAATACGCCGCCAACGCCTTCCTGGCGATGAAGATCACCTATATCAACGAGATGGCCGAATTGTGCGAACGGGTCGGCGCGGATGTGCAACAGGTAGCGCGTGGGATCGGCCTTGATAACCGGATCGGTTCAAAATTTCTTCATGCTGGCCCCGGCTATGGTGGCTCCTGCTTCCCCAAGGACACGCTGGCACTGGTCAAGACGGCGGAAGATTCCGGCGCGCCCATTCGCCTGATCGAAACCACCGTCGCGATCAACGAAAGCCGCAAGCGCGCCATGGCGCGCAAGGTGATCGGCGTGTGCAACGGATCGGTGCGGGGCAAGACGATTGCGGTGCTGGGCCTGACCTTCAAGCCCAATACCGACGATATGCGTGATGCGCCGTCGCTGTCGATCATCCAGGCACTGCAGGATGGTGGCGCGCAGATCCGCGCCTTCGACCCCGAAGGGATCGAGGCGGCCCAGCCGCTGCTGCAGAATGTCGATTTCTTCCACGATCCCTATGCCGCAGCGCAGGGGGCATCGGCCGTCGTGCTGGTCACCGAATGGGACGCGCTGCGCGCGCTCGACCTGTCGCGCCTGCGCGGCGTGATGGCCGGCAATGGCCTGGTCGACCTGCGCAACATCTATCGGCCCGAAGTCGCTGAAGCGGCTGGATTTATCTATGACAGCGTTGGCCGTGGCATGGCGCCGGAGCCTGAAATGCTGGTTGAAGCTGCCGAGTAAAAGTTCCTCGCCTCGTCGCAAAAATGGCTGATTTGCGACGAGGCGAGCTTGTCTGGAAGCAATTGTTAACCCTCGTGGCGGACCCTTTAGGGACACCAAAACGGGGGTTGCATTATGCGCAGCAAATCGGCCGGCTCCATGATCGGAGCCGGAGCAATCATTACGTCTGTCTTCGCGGCAGGCGCCGCCACGATCCTGTCGGGCGGAACCAGTACGACCAGCAGCTCATCGACCAGCACGGCCGATAGCGGCACGGTCACCATCTCCAGTAGCAGTGCGAGCAGTGCGACGACGACCAGCACGGCGACGACCAGCAGCACCAGCAACAGCTTTGCCGACTTCGACTTCGCCAACGGCACGGTGTTGCCGGGCAAGGCGACGCTCTGGATCGGCAACGCCACCTACAAGCCGGGCAGCAGCACCGCCTATGTCCCGGTCTATCTCGATCGGGCGACGCCCAACACGGTGATCGCGCGGATCACCACGGTGAACGGCACCGGCACGCTGAAGGCCACGTCCGGCACCAACTACAAGACGGTCGATACCGTCGTCATCTTCCGGCCGGGCGATCCGCTGGAACAGACGGTGGAAGTGCCGGTCATCAGCGCGACCGAAGGCCAGCAGTTCAGCGTGAAGCTGCGCGAGGCGCCCTGGGGCGCATTGCAGGGGCAGTCGACGGCAACCGTCACGGCCAAGGCCTATGTCGCGGCGACCGAGAAGGCGACCGGCACCTTCCGCGAAGCGCGGACCTTCGCGGCCTCGGGCACGCTGCAGTTCGAACTGCTCAAGGACACGCACAAGCGGTCTGTCGATGGCGGCTGGGACCGTTGGGCCACGACCCTGTCGCATGGCCGGGCGCAGACCGGCAATGGCGAGACCGGCCTCTATGTCGACACCACCACCTATCCGGGGATCGAAGGGCCGGTCTACTGGAGCAACAAGGGCCTGGTGCTGCACAGCCAGGTGCTCAAGACGCCGATCAGCTATCAGGGCGTGACCTATAATTATGGCGCGTCGATCCTGGATGGCCGCAACTTCCTCGCCTCGCAGATCGGCTATGGCCAATATGAGTGGGAAGCGAAGATGCCCAATCGGCGTGGTTCCTGGCCCGCTTTCTGGCTGATCTCGACCAGCGGCTGGCCGCCGGAAATCGATGTCTATGAAGGCTTTGGCTATCAGAGCTATTGGGATTTCGATCGCCATGTCGGCCAGACGATCCATGTCGGCGCCAACAGCACCCGCTATGACCAGCGTGGCATCGTCATCCAGACCGAACAGGCCTATGGCCTGTCGGGCTATTCGCAGGACTTCCACAAGTTCGCGGTCGATATCCAGCGTGACTACATCACCTGGTTCGTCGATGGCAAGGAAACCTACCAGTCGGTCAACCCGTTCAAGGGCTTCCGCTTCTATCCGCTGATGAATGTCGCGGTGAAGACGACGGGTGCCTATGACGATGGCAGCGGCGACATGACCATCCGCAGCTTCAAGGTCTATTCCGCGCCATAATAAGCCCGGCTGCCCCGGCCCGTCAGGGCATAGAGGCGGCCCCAGCATTTGATCCACTGCCCGGCGATGTCGACCCGTCGCGCGCCGGGCAGTAACAGGGCGAGGAGGCCGGCGGTGCGCATCGCGAACACCGCCAACGTCCGCCCGAACAGGGTGAGGGTGCCGACGATGCCGGGCCGATGCTTCCGGCGGGTCAGCGTCTCGGTAAAGCCGATCCGCCACATGCGGGACAGTATCCAGCCGAGCCGGACCCGTTCGGGCGGCACCCATTCGCTGACGCGCGCATCTGCAGCCCAGCCGAAACCGATGCCGGCATCGCGCAGGCGGGTGAGGTAATCCAGATCCTCGCCGCCGCTGCGATTGAAGCGCGGATCGAACCAGGGGGCGGGCAGCGCCTCTAGCGCCTTGCGGCTGAGCAGCAGATTGTTGCTGGCCCATAGCATGTCGGTTGCACCCGAGGGCCGATCCTCGGCCCGGAATACCAGCGCTTCGCGCGCCCAGTGCGGCGGGGGGCGCAGGAAATGGGCGTCGACCGGACCACCGATCACATCGGCGCCGCACATCTCTCGAACTGCGAGGAGTGCGTCGAGCCAGCCGGGCTGCGGCCATTCATCATCATCGATCATCGCCAGATACTGCATTGCCGGAGCTGCCAGTGCGGTGGCGACGATCGCGTTGCGGACCGAGCAAAGGCCGGGCTCTGGCACATGCAGGATGCGGATCGGCAAAGGATAATCGGGATCATCCTGCATCTCGTGCGCGACCATCGCGCCTTCCTGCCCGACGGGGTCGTTGTCGGCGACCAGCAACTGGACATCGTCATGCGGCACGACGGCGGCCAGGCTTTCGAGCAGGTGGCGCAACTGGCCCGGCCGGCGGAACGTCGGGATGGCGATCCAGATGGTCGGGGCGGCGGGCATCAGGCAGCAACCTTGACCGGGGTCGGGCGGGCGCGTCCGCCGCGTTGCAGCCATTTGATGATCTTGTGGCCCGGCAGCTCGATCAGGCGATAGCTGGCCCAGCAGAGCAGCCAGGTCGCGATCAGCATGGCGGCGATGAAGACCCAGTCATGGCCGACAAAGCCATGGCGATGGGCGATCCCCATGACGCGGGCCATGATGTCGCGCACCAGCGGATGCCACAGATAGATGGAGTAGCTGATCAGGCCCAGATGATAGCTGACCGGGTTGGCCATCACCGCGCGGGCGGCGGCGCCATCATAATAGCAGGTGAGGACCAGCGCGGGCATCAGGCACACGACCAGCACATCGGCGGCTCGGGGCAGCATCAGGGCGACAGCGATGATGACACATATGGCGGCAAATCGGCCGGGGCCGGCGAGAAGGTTGCGGGTCAGCGCCATGTCGCGGATGCGATAGGTCAGGACGCCCAGGGCAAAGCCGGCAAGGCAGCGCAGCAGCGTCAGCACTGTGTCATAATCGTTGACGTCCAGCGGACCGCTGGCGCCGCGTCCGGAACTGGCGACCAGCACCAGAATGCCGACGCACAGCGCCAGTTGCGCCCAGGCCCAGCGGGAAAAGGCCATGATCGCGATCAGCGGGTAGAGGAGATAGGCGGCGACCTCCGTGCTGACCGACCAGCTGTTGCCGGCGATCGGCTGGGTGCCCCATCCCCAGCTCTGGATCATCAGCAGGTTGGTGAGGATATTGGGCAGGTCGAGCGGGATCGCCTGTGTCCCCGACACATTGACCAGGATGCGGGCCATGAACACCAGCGTCACGATCAGGTGCAGCGGCCAGACGCGGGCGGTGCGGTTGATCAGGAAGTCCATGTAACTGGACCGCCCCAGATTGTGCATCAGCCGGTCATAATAGCCGTAGGAAATGACGAAGCCGCTGAGAATGAAGAAAAGATCGACCGCCAGATAGGCGCGCGAGAAAAGCGGGATCGCGAAAGCCTGAAAGGCTGGCGCATGGGGAATATGGTAGAGCAGGACCGAAACGGCGGCGATGCCGCGCAGGCCCGTGAGCGAGGAAATTCTCATGCGGCATGTCTCCCGGCCGGCGGCGCGTCGTCGAAGGCGGCGGCGATGGCGTCCCACAGCGGCTTGCGGCGCAGGGAACCGTCCAGCGGCAATCCGCGCGACAGCTGGCCGTCGGGCCATTTATAATCCTTGTAGTTGGACAGCCAGGAATAGCGGTCCGACAGGCCCCAGCAGAGCACGGCCTGCATTGCCGGATTGTCCAGCGCGACATCGATGAAGGCCCGGCCGACACTGGCAACTTCGCTGTCACGTTTGGCCGGGTTGGGTGGGCCGCCAATGTCGGCAATGTCGAACTCGGTAATCTCCAGCTTCAGGCCATAGCCGCGCAACTGGTCGAGGAAATCGGCGAAGCGGCGCTCGTCGAACCCCTCCTTATAGGGTTTGAGATGACCCTGGATGCCGATCGCGTCGATCGGCACATCGCGCGCTTTAAGCCGGTCGAGCAGCTTCAGCATCGCGGTCCGGCGGCGCTCGCAGCGGGGCGAGTCATGTTCGATGCCATAATCGGTCAGGAACAGGGTCGCCCTGGGATCGGTCTCGCGCGCGGTGTGGAACGCGATGTCGATATAATGTTCGCCGAGCGCCTGCATCCACATGCTGTCGGCGCGCATCCCGTCGGCGCGGCCGTCATTGGGTTCCAGCGCCTCGTTCACCACGTCCCATTCCTGGATGCGCCCGGCATAGCGTGGCATGGCGGTGGTGATATAGCTCGTCATCAGGGTCTGGCGCTGGCGGTCGCTGGCGGCCTTCAGCGCGGGCTCCAGCCATTTGGGCTGGGCGGCATACCAGACCAGCGCATGGCCGCGTGCGCGCATGTCATGCTTCTGGGCGAAATCGATGATCTGGTCGGCACCGCTGAAATCATATTGGCCCGGCTTGGGCTCGGTCGTGCCGCGCTTCAGTTCATATTCCTGCACCAGGATATTGCATTCTTGCGCCACCGCCTGGGTGAAGCCGGCATCCTCGCGCAACTGGCGCGACTTGACCGCCGCGCCGAAATAGCGGCCCTTGGCACGGGCATGGGTGGCGAGGCCGGGCGGCATGGCGGCCGCCGCAACGCCAGCAGGCAGCGTCGCCGCCAGCGCCATGCCACCGGCCAGAAATTCGCGACGCTTCACAGGCGCGGCCTCCCGCCCACCATCTGGGCCATGTCGATCCATCGGTCGGAAATCCGGCGATAGACCGGGTCGGGTAGGATGATCTGCATCAGCACGGTGGCGGCCAGTCGAGGACCGAAGGCGCCGCGCAGAACGGCGCCGACATAATAGCGCATCGCCTGAAACCGGCTGGTCGGCCAGATGCTCTTGGCCGCATGCCAGCCCATATAGGCGGAAAAGGCACGGGCTGAGATATGGGGGCGCAGGTCGCGCAGCCAGATGAGGCTGCCGACGCTGCCGCGCACCGCCGACAGCCGATGTTCGGCATCGCGGTCGGCCCAGATCGTGCCGGGCCGCGCGGTCATCTGGAACTGGCCGCCGGCCAGCGCCAGGCGAACGGCAAAGTCGGTATCGTCACCGAACTTCACATCCTCGCGATAGCGGACCTTGTTGGCGAGGCCGCGACTGAGCGCCAGGCTGCTGGTCTGGATGAAGCCGCGATCGCACATGAGATAGCGGTCGATCGTCTCGCCGGTCGCGATCGCGCGCGGGGGCTTCAGGAAATTGCGGCCCTGGCCGCGATCGACCAGCACCTGGCCATAGGCGACCACATTCTCGTGCTGTTGCAGCAGGGGCAGCAGGTCGGCGAGATGATGGGGCAGGAAGCGGTCATCGCAGTCGAGAAAGGCGATATAGCGCCCGCGCGCCTGCGCGATCCCGGTGTTGCGCGCGGCCGATGCGCCGCGATTGGGCTGGACGATGACACGCAGGCGCGGGTCTGCGATCCCGGCCAGCACCTGTTCGGTGTCGTCGGTCGACCCGTCGATCACGACGATCACCTCGATCAGCGCGATCGTCTGGTCGAGCGCGGACAGGACCGCGTCGA
Organism: Sphingobium yanoikuyae; assembly: GCF_013001025.1. Taxonomy (NCBI): domain Bacteria; kingdom Pseudomonadati; phylum Pseudomonadota; class Alphaproteobacteria; order Sphingomonadales; family Sphingobiaceae; genus Sphingobium; species Sphingobium yanoikuyae. Next base: position 1,386,706 of record NZ_CP053021.1, read on the forward strand.
CCACCTTGTCGCGGCGCTGATAGGTCGGGATGACCACGGAAAAGAGCGGCGAGGCGGCCTGTTCCTGCAGCGCGGACGGAGGTTGCCAGGCCGCCATCACGAACGGGCGCCGCTACTGAGGGCATCGGCCTTGCCGAAGCGCAGGACGAAGCCGTTGACGAGCGAGCGATAGAGCGACTTTGGCATGTAGGAACGCAGCAGCTGGCGCGCGATCACCCGTGGCGGCACGCCGCCCGCGGTCAGGCCGATGGCGAGGTCGCGGATCGCCGCGACCGGGCGGATCGGCGCCATATGATAGGCGAGCACGGTGGCACGATAGCCGCGCCGCGCCCGGTTGGTCAGCATATGGCCGCAGCGATCGAGCCAGTCGAGCGAGGTTTCATAGCCGCGCACATAGGAGGTGCGGCCGACCTCGGTCGCGTCCAGCCAGATGGTGAGCGGGCGCTCGATCATCCGGAAGCGCGCACCGGCGCCCTGAAGTCGGACGCAGAAGTCGAGATCCTGCCCCTTCTTGAGCGCGGGGTCGAACAGCACCTGCTGGGCCATCCGGGTTGGTACGACCATCGTTGAGGTCTGCATGAACTGGTTGGCGCAGAAGAGATATTCGCCGACATCCTCGTCTTCTCGAATGCCGCGGTCGGGGCGGATCCAGTAGCGATCGACGCCTCGATCGACTTTCATCCGCGAATAGAGAACCGTGCGGCCGCCGTCGCCCGCCAGCGCTTCCGCCATGGTCGACAGCTTGCCGGGCAGGAACAGGTCGTCGGAATCGAGGAAGGCGATATAGCGCCCCTCGGCGGCGAGGATGCCCCGATTGCGCGCCGCGCCACCGCCGGCATTGTCCTGGCGGATGTAGCGCAGGCGCGGGTCGCCGATCGCTTCGATCACCGGGCCGGGATTGTCATGCGAGCCATCATCGACGACGACGATCTCGAAATCGGTCCAGTCCTGCGCCAGCACCGACCGGATCGTGTCGGTGACCACGTCGGCGCGGTTGTAGAGCGGGATGACGACGGAGAAGAAGGGGATGTTGGTCATGCGCCATGGACCTTTCGATACTCTTCATAATGGACGCCGGTGAGGCCGGCGATTTTGCCCGCGGCGCGATAGAGCTTGCCGAGGCGCTCCACCCGCTTGCCGCGGTCCAATGTGGTGAGGGGGCCGACCGCGCCGACCAGGAAGCCGACCGCGATGCGGGGGCTTTCGCTGAGCGCCGCACGAAGGGCGCCGCCATGGGTGCGGGCGACGATCATGTCGGTCATGCCGACGCGATAGCCGCGCATCAGCAGCCATTTGGCGGTAACCCGGCTGGCCGGGATGAGTTCAGTGACCAGCGCTTCCTCCGACCAGGCGAAGCGGAAACCGGCGCGCTGCATCCGGGTGAAGAGCTGCTTGTCCGACCCGCCGGTGAGCGCCATGCGCTCGTCGAACGGGCGGGCGCCGATGCGGCGCAATGCGTTGGCGGACATCAGCACGTTGGCGGTGCTGTCGACCAGCGAGACCGGGCCGGACTTGTCGCGCCGCTTGGGCTGGAGCAGCGGATGACGCGAGGCCCAGGCGGGCAGCGGGCTGTCCATCTCGCGCAGCACCGCGCCGCCGACGACATCGGCGTCCCAGCGATCGGCGGCCGTCACCAGCGCGTCGATCCATCCGGGGCAGGCGGCCTCGTCATCGTCCATCATCGCCACATGGGTGACGCCGGGCCGGGCAAGCGCCGCCTCGACCAGCGCATTGCGGACCAGGGGAATGCCACGTTCGCGCACCAGCAGCGCCTCGATCGGCCAGCGATAGCCCGACGTCGCCAGCGCCTCCACCACGGCCAGCCCCTGCTGCTCCCTGGCGTCATTGTCGGCGACCAGCACATCGATCCGGTGCCGGGTTTCGAGCGCGGCGAGCGAGGCAAGCGTGCGCCGCAGCCCCTGGGGGCGATTGCAGGTCGCGATGCAGATGACGACATTAGCCATGGGTAGCCTCCGGGCGGGCGAGAAAACGGCGGCGCCACTGCGGAAGCGGGCGCGCCTTGTAGGTGGCGTGGGCGGCGGCGATGGCCGCCAGGAAGATCACCCAGACCTGCCGATCCTTGTCGAAGAACGAGGTTTCCAGCAGATTCTGGTAAAGAACGAAGACCCAGATCGCGAAGCAGGGCACCATGATCGGCCGGTTCTGCGGCGTCGCCCCAGTCAGGAACCAGATGGCAGGCAGCGCCAGGAAGGTGAGCAGCAACATGATGAGGCCCAGCGGTCCGGTGGTCACCAGGATTTCCAGATAGCCATTATGCGAATGGGCGGTCAGGGTCTGAAACGCCTGGTTGAGATAATCGAGCGAGGGGCTGCGATCGCCGACCTGCCAGAAGCCGCCGAAACCCGCACCCAGGAAGGGGTGATCCTTGAGATAGGCAAGGTCGACTTCCCAGATGGACACGCGGCCGGTGAAGGAGGTGGGGTCGGCGAAGATCCGCTCCACCACCGGCTGGAAAGCGACATAGAGCCACAGCACCCCGACCATGCCGAGCGCGACCATGATCAGCAGTACCGCCCGTTTCTGGGTGGAATCGCTCAATGCCCGATAGACGGCGCAGACGCCCAGGATGGCGAAGGACAAGGCGAGCGAGGTCTTGCTCTTGGTCCCGATCACGAAAACGAAGGCCATTACCGAGAAGAGGGCATAATACCATTTCTTGGTATCGACCCAGGCATTGGCCGCGACCATGAAGGTCAACGCCATAACCGCGCCGGCAATATTCTTGTGGAAGAAGAAGCCGCGCCAGGCGCCGATCAGCGCCTTGTCGCTCTCGGTCGGCGGATGGACCGCCGCCGAGGTCAAGGGCAGCGAGACCCAGCAGATGATGAGGGACAGGATCAGGGCGTAGCGCAGTGCCTGGAGCAGCCTTTCGGGCCCGATCAGGCTGAGCGCGCTGAAGGTGATGTAGATCACGATCAGCTGCTGCATCGCCCGCTTGAACGATACGAACGGATCGACGCCCCAACTGCAGGTGATGAAGAACCAGGCAAGCATGACGGCCAACGGCCAGAGCGTGAAGCGATAGCGTGGCGGATAGCGGCGGATCAGCTGCACGCCGGTCAGCAGCATCGCAAAGCCGATGAACAGCGCCTGCTTGAACAGGTCCGATCCGTTATTTTCCTGCGCCATGGCGACCAGTTCATCCTGGGTGCGCGAGGCGAAAGGCTGCTGGCCGATGAAGACCAGCATCAGGAAGGTGAAATAGAAGATCTGGGCGACAAGGGTTAGCCGGGCGCTTTCGGTCTTCTTGATGGCGGCGACGCCCGGCCGGGTCAGGACCGGCGCGGGAATGTCACGATGCCAGGGGGTGCTTGCCATCGCTCAACCCTCCGCTTGGATGCGGCGCCAGCTGCGGTCGAGCTGCCAGATGCCGAGCATCATGACGAGCTGCGACAGCACGACGCCGGCGATCGAGAAGACGGGCGCGACCAGCAGGGTGAGCAGCGTAACGGCGGCAATGCCGACGCCGCAGCTGCGCAGGCTCTGGGCTGCGAGCGGACGGAAGGCCTTGCGTGCCTGGGTCATGACGCTCATCGGCGTCTGCACGCACTGGACCAGCGAGAGCAGGGCGCAGAGCGCCACGGCAGTGATCACCAGCTGATGGTCGAGCGTGGGCTTGAGGATCAGGCCGGGGAAGAAATAGAGCGCGCCGGCCGCGACGACGCAGGTGCCGAGCCACAGGAAGACAAGGGCGCCCATGAAGATGCGTTCCGACTGGATCGCGGCCTGATGATCGCCGCGCGCGACGGCACGGGTCATGCGCGGGCGTTCCAGCTGAGTGAGGGCGGTGATGCAGACATTGACCGGGCGGAAAAACAGCATGCCAACGGCGATCGGCGCGAAGGCGGTCGGCCCCGCGAGCAGGGTCACGGCATAGCTGTGCGCGTTCGACGTCGCCTCGGTCGACAGCACGCCGACCAGGGTCCAGGCCGACTGTTCCTTCCACACCGGGCGATAGGCGCGCAGGGCGGCCAGCGGCGACATGGCGACATGGCGGCGCAGATAGGGACTGCCGAAGGGCAGCAGGCCAGCGAGGCTCGCGGCGACGAGCATGGTGCCGATGCCGGTCAGGTCCGCGCCGGTGCGCATCGCGACCAGCAGGCCGATGAGGATGGTCGCGGCATAGGCGATGTCGGATCGGGCCGCCTGCATCGGCGCATGATGGGCATAGGCGTTGGACCGGCCGAACCAGCGGATCAGCGACAATGTGCCAGCGAGGCCGAAGACCAGGGCGGCCTGCGGCGAGGCGGTGGTCCAGGCGATGGCGGCGCAGATCATCCCCTGGCTGAGTGACAGCAGCAGGTTGACCGGGAAGAAGAAGCCATGCGCCGCGCGATCGACATCCTCGCCCTGATTGACGGCGATCGTATAGGGTGTCGACACCAGCGCGTTGGACAGGCTGTAGCCGAACTGGATGATGACCAGCAGGAAGGCGAGCACGCCGATGCCGGTGGTGGCGAGATGGTGGATCGAGAAGAGCTGGACCAGCAGATGGCTGACCGAGACGATCGCCGAGGAGAAGCTGGCGAGGCCGAAGCGGCCGAAGATGGTGCCCAGGCGCTGGGTACGGCCGGAAGCCGCCTGCGCCTCAGCCATGGCGGTGCTTCCAGATCAGCCACAGGGCATGGGGATTGGTGGTGATATAGCGCCAGGCCAGTTCCTTGGGCCGGGTACCCATGCGGTGCAGCCATTCCAGGCCATTGCGCTGCATCCACATCGGCGCGCGCGGATAATCGCCGGTGATATAGTTGAACAGGCCGCCGCAGGTGACGATCCAGCCGGCCTTGATCCGGTCGCGATTGCGCACGCAAAAGGCCTGCTCGCGCGGCTTGCCGGTGCCGACCCACAGGACGTCGGGCGCGGCCGCATTGATCGCGTCGATCACCGCATCCTCTTCCTCGGGCTTCCAGAAGCCGTTGCGGCGCCCCGCGACGGTGAGGCCCGGTGCCATCTCGACGATCCGATCGGCGCAGGCGGCGTTCACCTTTTCCTCGCCGCCGAGCAGATAGTAGCTGACCCCCGCCTTCGCTGCGGGCACCAGGCTGTCGATGAACATGTCGGTGGTGCTCGACCGATCGGCGATCGGCGGCTGGCCGACCCAGCGCGACGCGGCGACGACGATCTGGCCATCGGCATGGATCAGGTCCGCCTGGGCCAGATTGTCGCGAAACCCCTTGTCCGTGGCGTTCATCGACAGGCCCTGACCATTGCAGTCGAAGATCAGCAGCGGGCGCTGGTCGAGCGCGCGGCGCAGCGGCGCCTCGCCCAGCATCCGGTCGATCAGCGCGTCGAGCGACAGGGTCGACACCGGAATGCCGCCGACCAGGGCGATCTCCTCCGGCGTGGACACGGGCTGTTGCAGCGGCTGACGGGGAATGGCCTGCTCCAGGCTCATGCGATCACGCTCCCTGCGATGCTGATATTATGACGGTCCAGATCGTCGATCACGCGGCGCATGTCGGCGATCGCGGTCTCGCCACGCCGGGCGACAATGGTGACGGCATCGAAGCCCGCGAGGATGGAGCCGAATGGCGTCTGCTCGCCGCGCCGCTGGGCGAGGTAGAAGAGCATCGACGTGTCGTGCAGGCCCCAGCCGGCGGCGGTGTCCGCCAGCGGTCCCTTGGTCACCAGGCTGGATGCGCTGCCCGATGCCCGGCCGGCGGTCATCAGCCACAGGCCATCGACCGCCGTGCGCGCGGCGGGCAGCAGCGCGGCGCTGCCAAGCAATTGTTCGGCCAGGCCCGCCTTGTTGGCGACGCGGAACAGCCGATCGAGCGAGGGACGGTCGATATCGACATCGACCAGCATCGTCTGCCCGTCCATCTGTGCCATCACGACGGCCAGATTGGCGGCAAGGATCGCTGCCTCGTCACCCGCGTCGATCGACAGGATGGCAAGGCGCAGGGCTGCGCCGTCGCTGTCCTTTGCCGCCGCGCGCATCTTGGCGCGGATGGTGCGGACCTTGGCGGCATAGGCATCCGCGGGGTCGAAGGCGCTGACCACAAGCGGATCGACGCGCTGGTCGCCGGCCGCCAGCAGCGGGAAGCCGCCCTGCATGGCGAGGATGATGCCCGCCGTTTCGGGATCGAGCAGGCCAAGGTCGATCGCCGCCTGCTGGAAGGGCTGGCCGGCGGCATGGCCATGGGCTTCGATCCGGCCGATGTCGGTTTCGGCGAGGAAGCCATGTTCGACCGCGAGCTGCGCGAAATCCTTGGTGTCGCGGGCGCGGGGTTTGAGGCCGGTCGTGGCGCCGGCGGTCAGATGGGGATGGGCACTAGCCGTGGAACGCAGTCTCATGCGGCCTCCTGTCGCTTGGGGAGCCAGCCGCCCCGTGCGGGGGCAGGCAGCAATTCGGTGATGACTTCGACCTCGGTCGCTCGGGCCACGCCGGCGGCGGAGCGGACGCGGGGCTGGGCGATTTCGATCAGGACGACCGCCGCAATGCCGCCGACCAGGCCAAGGGCGATGCCGCCCACCAGCCAGAGCAGCAGGTTCGGCTTGGCGGGTAGCAGCGGCACGGTCGCCTCGTCGAGCAGGCTGGCATTGGGCTGCGAGATCTGGCTCTTGAGCGCCGCTTCGTTGAAGCGCTGGCGCACCGTGTCATAGGTCTGGCGGGCCGCATCGACGTCGCGCTGCATGACCATCAGCTGGTCCTGCACGTCGGACATGCGGATCATGCGGTCTTCCTGCGAGGCCATGTTCGACTTGAGGTCGCCCTCGCGGCGGCTGGCGGCGACGCTGTTGGCGCTGACGGCACCGGCCTGGCTGGCGCGGGCGGCGCCAAGCTTGGTCTGGAGTTCGGACAATTGCGCCGAGGCGGCGGCCATGGTCGGATGGTTCGGACCAAGCGTCTTGCCCAGTTCCTGCACCTTGGCCGATTGGGCAGCGACCTGTTCCTGCAAATTCTGGACGATCAGCGACCCTTCGATGTCCGATACCGAACCGGCGCCGGCCTTGCCGCGCGCGGCGGCGGCTTCGGCCTGGGCTTGGGTCAGCTGATAGGACATGTTCTTCAGCTTCTCGGCCTCAAGATCCATGCGGTTGATGCCGATGATGTCATGGGCGCGCTGGAAGTCGGACAGGCGCTTCTGCGCATCCTCATAGCGGCGGCGCACGTCGGCGGTCTGTTCGTTGAACCATTTGGCCGAGGTGCGTGCCGGCGAGGCGCGCAGTTCCACCTGCTCGCGCATGTAGATCTGTGCGGCGAGGTTGGCGACGCGGGCGGCGACCTGCGGATCGGGATCGAGATACTGGATTTGCAGCACGTTGCTCTGGCGGCCGGTTGTGACCAGCAGCCCGGCGCGCACGCGCGCGGCGGCCTGTTGCAGGCGGGCATCGGCTGGCATGTCCGCGGGCAGCGCGTCGATGAAGCCCGCTTCCTTGGCGACCGCATTGATCACCTTGGCACTGCGGATGATGTCGGTCTGGGTGCCCAGGATCGAGTCCACCTCGACCCGGCCCTGATTCTGGGTCGTGTCGGTCGGATCGGTCTGTGACAGGTCCAGCATCAGCGAGGTCGTCGCCATATATTGGCGCGACTGCATGAAGGCCGCGACCGCGATCAGCAGGAACAGGGCGCCGCCGATCATCGCGGCGACCCGCCAGCGCGCCTTGACGGCGGCGGCAAGGTCCAGGGGGTTCATCGTCATAGTCCGTCCACTCCTCGGAGCATGGCGCGCATTTCCTCGGCCGGCGTCGGCGCGACCGTGCGCGGCGCGGGCTGCTTGGCCATCAGCAGCAGGAATTGCGGCGCCAGCGTATCTTCAAACATCCACAATTCACCGCCCGGCGTGGGCGTAAGGGCTGGCTGCAACCGGGCCAGCGCATCGCTGGCATCGGCCTCCATGCCCGGATATTCGCCCAATATGTCGCTGCCGACGCGCAGCAGCCGCTCCAGCGAAATTGCCGACATCTGCGATGCGACGATGCCGGCCAGCGCGATCATCCGGCGCCCGGATGCGCTGTCACGCAGGGCGCGGGTGAACAGGCCATGGCTGGCGCTGCTCATTTCCGCCCAGTCGTCCAGCGCGCTGGCCAGCCCCTGTTCGACATCGCTGGCGGTCACCTGCTCGCGGCCGCCGGCCTCGGTCACAAGCGCCGCCTGCATGCCGAACAGCCGGGCATGATAGGGCGATCCCATTGCTGCGCCGGCCAGCGCCTCGACGGCTTCCGGCGTGATCGACAGTCCGGCCTTCTCGCCGCAGCTTGCCAGCAGCAGTTCCAGTTCGGGGCGGGCGATCGGGCTGACCCGCTGGGGCGCGATATGGCGGCGAAGCGAGGGATGGGCGGCGATCAGGCCGTCGACATCGCCGGCGATGCCGACCAGCACCACCTGCACCGGCGAATGGATATCGGTCAGTAGCTTGAGCAGCGTTGCGACATCCTGCTTGGCGGTGTCGGAGCGGACCCGGTCATATTCGTCGAGGATCAGGATGGAGCGCTGGCGCACCTCCTCGACCAGCAGGGTGGCAAGGCCATTCACGTCCAGCGGACCGGTGGCGAGCTTGCGGGCCCGTTCCTGGCCCGCGCCGCTCATCGGCAGTTCGGTCAGGAAGGGGCGGAACAATGAGTCGAAATCGGCCTCGCCGCTCGCCGACCCATAGAGAGCAACGCAGCCCGCCTCGTCTGCCAGATCGCCGAAGACGCGCGCAAGCGAGGTCTTGCCCGATCCGCGCGTGCCGAAGATGATCGCATGCTTGCGCTGGACCACGATCGCCTCGACCAGCTTTTCCAACTCGTTGTTGCGGCCTGCCAGGCCATGGCGGTCGGTCACCGGCATGGCGGTGTTGAACGCGCTGTAGATCGAATCCCGGCGCAGGCTGATGGGCTTGAGCGGCGTTGCCATCGCGCCCATCGCCAGCGGTCGCGGGGTGTCGTCGGGCGCCGGTTCGGGCTCTGCCGTCCGGTGGAAGCTCGGTGCGACCGGTTCCTCCAGCAGCAACGGAGCCTGATCGGGGATGACACGGGCGGAGGGGCTGGACCCGCCGGCCAGTCGGCGCGGCAGGGACCAGAGCCAGTCGAGCGTGCCCGCCGAGCGGGCGCCGAAATCATGTTCCATCGCGGTCAAAACAGCTTCTCCCGGATGATGAGGACGTCTTCGGGCTTCACCGGATCATCCAGCTTGGCCTGGACCTCCTGGCCGCCGCGCTTCACCTTGATGCTGCGGGTCGAACCGGCGAGGGTCGGACCACCGGCCAGGGCAAGCGCCTGGCGGAAGGTCTGGCCCGCGACATAGGAGAAGGCGCCGGGTTGCTGGACCTGGCCATAGACATAGACCTTCTCGGCCGGCGGCACGAACAGGATGTCGCCGGCCTGGAGCGGCCGTCCGGCGCCCGCGCTCATGTCGGTGAGCGAGATGCGCACGGCGCCGCTGCCATCGGCGGGGGTCAGGATGACGGCATTGGCGCCGGCCGTGGTCGCGCCGCCAGCCTTGGCCAGCATCGACGCCACGGTATAGTTGCGGTCGAGCGGATAATTGCCGGCCTGGGGCACATTGCCCAGCACCGTGACCGAGCGACTGACATAGTCGCTGACCTCGACGCTGACCGAGGGTTTGGTCAGATAGCCGCCACCGGCATAGCTCGCCGCGATGTCGGACGCGAGCTGGGACGTGGTCTTGCCCTTCGCGTCCACCGGCCCGACCAGCGCGAGCAGCACCGTGCCATCGGCCTTGATCCGGGTTTCGGTCGACAGGTCGGGCTGGCCGAAGATCGAGATCTTCAGCTGATCGTCCGGACCGAGCAGATAGCCGGCGGGGGCAGACGCCGCCGGCCGCGCGGGCGTGGCGGCAACCGCCGCGGCTGCGGCGGCACCGGCAGGCGCCTGTGCCGTTTGGGTTTGGGCCGACAATGAGGTCGGCACCGCCAGCAGGGGGAGGGCGGCAAGGATATGGAAGCGTGTCGCTATTCTCATGGGTCAGGCTCCCTTCGGGTCAAAAGCGCAGCAGGGCTGAGAGCGTCACCTGCGTGCCGCTATAGTTGGAGACATCGGTGTCGGTACGGCGGCGGTAATGCTGGGCGTCGAGGCTGAGGTCGAAGCGATCGGTCAGCTTGCGCTTGAGCGTCGCGCCGAACTGGCGATTACGGTCCGCCTCGATCGAGAAGGGGCGTAGCGCCGCATCCTGCCGGAACTTGCGCCTCTGCCAGTCGGCATAAAGGCCGGCCGAAGTCAGCTCGCTGATCGCGAACTCCCCCTCGATCCGATAACTGGAACGGATCGCGAAGCCGCTAGCGATCAGGCTGTCATTCATGATGTCGCGGGCGGTGGAGGCGGTCAGCTTCACGCGCGGGATGATGCTGGTCGACAGCCGCACATCCCAGCCCATGCCATTATAGTTGCCGACGGCAGCGGAATCGCTGCTGACATCCAGCCATTGCAGGTCGGCGTCGACCTGGGTGATCGGCGTCACCGACCGCTGGAAGCGCAGGCCATAGGCGTTGATGCGGTTCTTGATGCCCAGCGTGCGCCGGTCGCTGACCGTCCGCTCATAATAAGTGGTGAGCGTGCCGAAGCTAGGCTTGTTATAGCCCAGGCCGACCTTGAAGCTGTCGCTGTCCTGGTCGGCATAGTCGAAATCGTCGGCATTGCGCGTCGTGTCATGCTGGTAACCGGCGACCGGGAAGAAGCCTGGCCGCTCGCACGACAGGTCGGCCCCCAGCGTGGAGAAGCGCTGGAGATTTTCGGTCGCGGCGTTGATGTCGCCATAATCGGCGCGCTGCTGGCGATAGCTGGCGCGCGGCGTGATGCCGCAGGTCGCTCCGAATCGAATCGTCGCCCTGGCCTCCGCATCGAGTCGCAGCTTGCTGCGCTGGGTCTCCGACACGAACTGGTCATAGCCGGCCTTGGCCCGGATCTGGATGTCGTGTCGCCCGATCGGATGGGCATAGGTCGCCTCGATCGAGGGTGTAACGATCAGGTCGCCGGTGGGGTCTTCGACCCGGTCGTCGACGCGATAGACATTGTCATCATAGAGAAGATCGAGCCCGGCCGTCAGGTGCAGGCCGAGCGTATCTATGCGCTTGTCATCATCTTGGGCCTGCGCCGTGGAGGGCAGGCCGGCGAACAGCATTGCGCCGCCAAGAGCGGCCATGGCGGCCGCATGCGGCCATGCAAAATCATTTGCTGCGGGCGCACAGAGGCGCGCCCGCAAACACGGGTTATGGGCATTATCCAAACGCATGAATCCTTATTGCATTGCAGCAACAAGGGGCATGCTAATCGTATTTTTACGTAATGCACACGGGTCCGGACGCGACTTGTCGCGCCAAAACAACGGCTCGTTTCATCGACGAAAGGAGCCGTTAACAGCCGATCCCGGCTGTTAATCTGAGGGCAAGGAAACTGGCCCCGATCAGAAGATCAGATAAGCGATCGCGCCGATTGCCGCGCAGAAGGCGAGGATGCCCGCCCAGCGCGAAACAAACTGAATCGGACCTTCCGCGCGGTCGGCGATCGACAGCGCATGGCCGTTATCGGGGAGATCGCGGACGGCGATGCCCGCATCGGAAAAGGAGGTTTTTGTTGCGGCAACTGCCGCCAATTCATCAGCCACGACCGTCATCCTGGGAACTTTATGAACGGTCGTTAATATAGGATTTTAGGGTTCACAAATAGTTTACATCGGCATGAAAGCCGGCTCAGCTCATCGCAAAAGCCGGCTTCTGATGCGGAAAATCCTCAATCCTGGTCAAAGCCCCTGTAAACATTGGAGCTTCACCAGCAGGCGGGATCAATAGGCGTTGCGGTGAACCAACACGCGGGCCGTGCCGACCAGGATGCCGATGTCGCGCATCAGGCTCCAGCCGTGCAGATATTCCAGATCCGCCTCGACCCGGTTCAGAATGTCGCGCCGGGTTTCGGTCGCGCCGCGGAAGCCGCGGATCTGGGCCAGGCCGGTGATGCCGGGCTTGAGCGCATGGCGATGCCAATATTGACGGTCGACCTGCCAGAACAGCTGGTCTTCGGCGGTCGAGCCCAGCGCATGGGGGCGCGGGCCGACCAGGCTCATCTCGCCGAGCAGCACGTTGAGCAGCTGGGGCAGCTCGTCGATGCTGGTGCTGCGGATGAAGCGGCCGACGCGGGTGATGCGGTTATCGTCGCGCTGGGTCGAGGTGGCGCCGGCGGTGTCGCACTGTTCCACCCGCATGCTGCGGAACTTGAGGATGTGGAACAGGCGGTTGCCGCGGCCGATCCGTTCCTGGCGGAAGAAGACCGGGCCCGGCGAGTCCAGCCGGATGGCGACGGCCACCGCGATCATCAGCGGCGCCAGCGCGATCAGCACCGGCACGGTCAGGATGATGTCGAGCAGCCGCTTCTTGGCGCGATTGGCAAGGTTGAGCGGACCGCGGGCGACCACCAGCGTCGACACGCCGCGATGGCTCTGCACCGCGAGCGGCGCCATCGGGTCGAGTTCCGGCACGATGATCTCGCCCAGGATATTGCCGCCCTTGAGCATCTGCGCCCAGTCGGCCTTGCGCTCCAGCGGGCAGGAAATGACCACGCGATCGAAATCGCGCAGCAGCATGCCAAGGCGATGCAGCATATAGGGATCGTCCAGATCGGCGCGCAGGCCGAGCGTCGGTGCGTCCACGATCGTCATGCCGTTCACATCGTCGGGGATCAGGCCGTCGTCGATGATCAGCAGCTGGGCGAACAGGCCTTCGGCGAAATGGCGACGAACGGCGCGGACGACCAGCACCCGCTGCATCACGATCAGCGCGCCGCTGAAGAACAGGCCAGTGCTGATGCCCAGGCGCGAGAAATTGTCGGTGACCTTCAGCGAGAAGACGACCAGCAGGAAGATCAGCAGGGTTCCGGCGAAGGCCATTACTGCACTGCGGCATGACGCCGTCATGCTGGTCAGGCAGCGCGGGTTGTAGGCCTGGTTGTGAAAGGCGATGGTGCCATAGACCAATATCCCGCCGGCGAGCGGTTGCCAGACCTCCATCGACAGGATTGGAATACCCGCCACGCGCAGGCCGATGACGAACCCTGCGGCCAGGGCCATCATGTCTGCAAGCAGCAGAACCAGGCTCAGCCACAGGCGCGCGTTCCGCTGGAAAGCGGCGGTGGCGGGCTGGCGACTGGGGGTTCCTGCAATCGCCAGATCTATTTTGGACATCGGCAACCCTTTAAATGCGTCGTGACGTCATGGTCCGCCCGCCCGTCGTCAGACGGTGGCGATCTTTCCCCAGGACATCCGCTGCCTTTGATTTATGTTGCGTAGCAGCAGGACATAGTTGCTCGGTTGTTACAATTGGGGGAGGGATATTCGGACGCACATTTCCGACGATCCGTTGAGCGCGCATTTTTCATCCTGCCGCCCCTTCGTTCTGTCGCAGGGAAAATCGATCAGGCGCGGTGAGAGGCCTTGTCGGCCTGATGGAAACGACGTCGAATCAAATCGCTCAGCGAAACAGCCACCAGCCGATCAGAAGCAGCGCGCCGACGAGGGCCACGGGGCCGGCCCAGCGTGACAGGAACTGCACGCCGGTTTCGGCCAGATGATGGGGGAAAGGCCAGATTTTGGGGCCATCCGCATCCTCGCCATGCTGCGGGACGGGATCATGCCGTGGCGCCGACCGGGCGCTCTCGTGTCCGGCATTGCGATCCTGTGGTGGCGGAAACAGATCGACCATCATCATTCCCGATGCGATGCGAGAATAGCGACCGCGGATCACGATAACCTGCGGCCGGGCAAAGATAAACCATTATCCCTGCCCGGCCGCGTTCGGTTCAATAGCGGAAACGCGCCGATGCATAGACGGTGCGTCCCGGTTCGGGAAAACCATCCGTCAGCGTGTAATAGTCATCGAACAGATTGCGCCCGCCAATGCTGAGGTCAATCTGCTCGGTCAGCGCCAGATCGACGCGCAGGCTGGCATTCACATAGGCGCCGGTGCGGTAATAGCGGGCTGGCTGCGACGCCGGGGTTGCGGTGAACAGGGTCCAGCGGTTCGACGCCAGATCGACGCTCGGAACGATGTGCAACCTTTCGACCGGCGCCCAGTCGAGATAGGCAAAGCCCTTGTGCGTGGGCACGCCGGTCGGACGAAAGCGCGCGTTGGACGGATCGGTCAGGTCGCGCTTGATGCCGGTATAGTTGATGCCCGCGTCCAGCCCCGGCAGCAGCGTCGCCGACGCCGACAGTTCGATGCCATAATATTCGCCCTTGCCGACATTGCGGCTCTGGCTGAGGTTGGTGAGGGCGCAGCCCGTGGTCGGCACGGCGGGCGGCGTGGTCGATGCGGTGCAGGGATAGGCCGGCGTCGGCACGCTGAAGATCGCGTCCCGCACCCAACTGTAGAAGAGCGCGCCTTCCAGGCGGATGGATCCCTGGCTCCAGCTGCCGCCGATCTCCGCATTGGTCGCCCGTTCCGCCTTCAGGTCGGGGTTGGGGATGGCGGTGTTGAAGCGCTGGCTGAACCGTTCAAAGATGGTCGGGAAGCGGGCACGCGATGACAGGCTGGCGTGGAGCGACAGCGCATCGCTCGCCTGCCAGTCGAACCGGCCTTGCGCGTTCCAGGTGTCGGCGTCCCTGCGCGGATAATTGTAGATGACCGATGGCGTGCCCGACGTGCCGAGCGGGGCGCCATATTCCTCGGCCCGTTCCAGGTTGCGCCAGTCATAGCTGCCACCCAGGGTGAAACGGAGCGTGGGGCTCAGCGCCAGCTCATTTTCCAGCGCGATGGAATAGGTGGCCTCGCTCTGGGTCTGTTTCGGCTCCGTGGTGGCGACGCCGGCCGTCGAAAAGCTGGTCTGGAACTCGACATGCTCATCATGGCGATAATGGAAGGCGAGGCGGAGTGTGTCCGCATCGGTCGCGGTGAAATCGAGCTGGGCCGATCCGCCCCACGCCTTGTCCTCATAGGGGCTGTCAAAGGCGTAGGGGCGACTCTGCGTGGTCTGCGTCCGGTCGTTGAAGGAACGGAGCATCGAATCGAACTGGTTATAATAGGCGCGGGTCTTGAGCGTCGCGCGGTCGCCCAGCGCCGTGGTCGACAGGAAATAGACGCTGGTGATGTCCCAGGACGGCCAGTCCCAGAAACGGGCCGTGGTGACCGTGTCGCTGATATGCAGCGGCGCGCCCTTCGATCCTTCCTGATGGGTATAGCTCAGCGCATATTCGTCGGTGGCATTGGGAGTGAAGCCGACCTTAGCATTGACCCGCCAGTCCTCCGCCCGCGAAAAGTCCCGCGCGCCGCCATCTTCCAGCGTGGGCACGCGCGGCGTGAAACCATTGGGCAGATCCCAATGATCGGTAAAGCTGCGGGCATAGCTGGCCTGTGCATACCAGAGGTCGTGCCGGGTGCCGACCTTGGCCGATGTGGTATAGCCGGCATAGTCCATGTCATTGTCGAAGCTGACCTGCCCGCGCAGGTCGATGTCGAGCGCCTTGGTCGGCTTGCTGGTCACCAGGTTGATCGCGCCGCCCATGGCGCCGGGTCCGTCCAGCACGGAGGCATAGCCCTTGGCCACCTGGACCTCGGCAATGTCGGTGGTCAGGAAGCGGCCATAATCGAGCCGGTTGTCGGCGGGCAGATAGACACGGATGCCATCGATCGAGAGTGGCACCTGGAACCGGTCGAAGCCACGCACGAAAACCAGTCGCTCGTTGCGGGTGCCGCCGCTGTTCCCGGCGGACACGCCGGGCATGAGGTTGACCGCATCGTCGAGCGAGGTGCGGTTGAAGCTGTAGATGGCGTCGGAGGACAGGGTGCTGCCGTCAATCTCGATCCCGCTGGTGCGGGGGGCGGTGACGATGATCTGGCCGAGCGAGAAGCGATCGCTGTCGCCGGTCGCGTCGGGCGCGCCCTGCGCCGCTGCCGTCGCGGTCCAGCAGCAGGCGCTGGCCAGCAAAATGCGCATCATGGTCTGTCGCATGAAAATCCCCCTATTCTTGGTCGTTCGACTCGCTATATCCCGCGGTATATAGTTTTGCCTTCGGGAGGGAAGCCCGTGCGTCAGCCCCTGTTCCTGCTGTTTCCGGCCCTGTGCGCGGCTTTGGTGCCGGCATCGGCCTTCGCGCAAATGTCGGGCATGCCGGCCTGCGCTGCCCCGGCCGATCCGCCGGCGGAGATGGCATCGTGGCGCGCGCCGCAGCCGATGCAGGCGGCGGCGGATGCCAAGGGAGCCAGCAAGGTCAAGCTGAAAGCCGGGCAGGCCGTGGCGCTGACCCTGCTGCCGACGTCCAGGATCAGCTATCCGCTTCGCCCGGCCAAGCCGGGCGGCAGTGTCAGCTTCGGTGGCATCGTCCATTTCACCGTCGATCAGCCCGGCACCTGGCGAGTGGCGCTGAGCAGTGGCGCCTGGGTCGATGTGGTGAAGGACGGCACCGCCGCGACCTCGACCGCGCATGGCCATGGCCCCGATTGCACCGGCATCCGCAAGATGGTCGATTACAGCCTGGAACCAGGCGACTATATCCTGCAACTCGCGGCCAATGGCGATCCGCAGATGACGGTGCTGGTGACCCGCCTGCCGTGAAGCCGGCGCGCTGGTTGCTATTGCTCGCGACGCTGCTGCTGATCGGGGCAGGGCGGCCATGGCATTGGAACTTGCCCTTGGGCGAAGCACCGCCCCCAAGCCCGGTCGGTAACGCAATGAGTGCGGCGAAGGTCGAGCTTGGCCGCCGTCTTTTCTATGACGCCGACCTGTCGGCCAATGGCACGTTGAGCTGTGCCGGGTGCCATGAACAGCATCGCGGCTTTGCCGACGGCAATCGCACGCGGCCTGGCGTCCATGGCGATCCGGGGCTGCGCAATGTGCCGGGCCTGGCCAATGTCGCCTGGTTGCCGCGCCTCACCATGGCCGATCCGGCGATCACCAGCCTGGAGGCGCAGGTCGCCGTGCCGCTACTTGGCGAGCATCCCGTCGAAATGGGGATGAAGGGGCTGGAGGCGGAACTCCCGCGTCGGCTGGGCGCCGATGCCTGCTATCGCCGGATGTTCGCGCGCGCTTTCCCGGACCGTCGCGGCCGGATAGACATCGCGACGGTGTCGGCGGCGCTGGCGGCGTTCGAACGCACGCTGATTTCGCGTGACAGCCCTTATGATCGCGATCGACGGGGGCAGGCTGATGCCCTGTCGATGTCGGCCCGGCAGGGCGCACATCTGTTCGCGGACAAGGGCTGCGCGTCATGCCATGCGGGGCGGGATTTCAGTGACGGCGCCTATCATCGGCTGGAACCGGCGACGGCCACCGATCCGGGGCTGGCCGAAAAGACGGGGCTGACCAGTGATGCCGGGCGTTTTCGCACGCCCCCGCTCCGCAATGTCGCGGTGACCGGCCCCTGGTGGCATGATGGGTCCGCGCAAACGCTGGATGCGGCGATCCTGCGCCATGGCCAGCAACTGACCGACGCCGAACGGATAGCGATCACGGCTTTCCTCGACAGCCTGACCGATCAGGCGCTCCTCACCGATCCACGCTTCGCCATGCCGGACGAAGCCTGCGGCAAGAAATTATGAAAGAGGGACGGGCAGGGGGATCGACCGCAGCAGGGCGTCAAGCTGGCCCGGCGCCTGTCCGCCGGTCGCGGTGAGCGCTGCCTGCTCCAGCGCACGATAGGCGGCGAGCACGGCCTGCCCTGCCTCCGTCACTCGCGCGCCGCGGTCACGGCCGCCGCCAGCGACCGTCTCGACCAGCCGGTCGTTCCAGCAGCGGTTCATCGTGTCGACCAGCAGCCAGCTGCGCCGATAGCTCATGCCCAGCGCCCGCCCGGCCGCCGATATCGAGCCGTGCAGCGCGATCGCATCGAGCAGATCGGCCTTGCCCGGTCCCATGGCGATCTCGTCCCCGCAAAGGATCTGGATCTTGAGCTTAAGCGTTCCGGTCTGCATGGCCCTGCCTGATTGCGTGCGATTTTCCCCTCTTAGCCCGTTGTCGCAGGTTCAGCGAGGGGGTGGCATGGCCCGCATTTGCTGCCGCCTTGGAATCGCCGAATTCCTGTGGGACAGGCGCAATGGTCGCCGAAAAACATAGATAGCCGGATAGAGAGACATGCCCCAGCCTTCCGCCCCGATCCAGATCGCGCGCCTGCGCCAGCCGATCGGCCTGTTGATCGGAACGGCATTGGGGGCTGCATTACTGACGCCGGGCCTTGCGGCCGAGCCTGCGCCGTTCGAGCTGACCGGGCCGGACCTAAAGGTCAGCGTGACCCGCGGCACGACCAGCTTGCCGATCAGCCAAGTGCCGAGCCTGCGGGCCGGCGACAAGCTGCTGATCGAGCCGAACTTGCCCAAGGAACAGGGCGCCAATTTCGTGCTGATGTCGGCCTTTCTGCGGGGCGCGACCAATCCGCCGCCCAAGGACTGGATCGACAGCGCGGAGACATGGAAGAAGAAGGACAAGGATCGCCGCCTCGCCTTGACAGTACCGGACGGCGCGCGTCAGATGGTGCTGTTCCTGGTGCCCGAGACCGGCGGTGGGGAGGGCACGGTCAGCGATGCGGTGCGGGGAAAACCCGGCGAGTTCGTGCGGGCTACGCAGGAACTCAACCAGGCGTCGCTGGATCGCTCGCGACTGGATGCCTTCATGACGGCGATCCGGACACAGGAAAACAGCCATCCCGAATTCCTGCGCAGCGTCGCGCCGGCGCTGGCCCGCAGCCTGTCAATGAAGCTCAATGAGGATTGCCTGTCCAAGGTGATCGAGCTTCAGGCGGCCTGCCTGCTGGAGAATAAGGATCAGCTGGTCCTCGCCGATGTTCACAGCAGTTCGATTGCCGAGACGCTGAGCGGCACGCCGACCGACCTGGCCCTGCAACTCGCCTCCACGCGTGAGGCGGGCTATGGCTATTACAGCCCCTATATCGGCGTGGTGCGCGATCTGGCCCGGATGTTCGGGGCCTTCAGCAGTCCGAGCTTCGAATATCTGCCGACCGTCAGCCTGCGCCGCGACGACAATATCGGGCTGATGCTGAACAAGGCGCCGTCCTTCGCCAAGCCCAAATCGGTGATGGTGGTCGGCATGCCCTCGATCGAGGCGGACAGCCCGCCGCGCCTGCGCAGCGGTGCGCAGGCACCGATCTGCGCGGCATTGCCCGGCACGGTGCTGCCGGTCGAGGGGGCGCCGCTCATCTATTCGACCAGCTATGCGCGCGGCATGACGGTGCAGTTGAAGGCGGCGTCGGGCCAGACGATCGAATATCCGCTGGAAGCGCGGGCCGATCGGGGCGGCTATGTTATCCGCGCTGATGGTCCCTGGCCGGCCGACTTCAGGGGATCGATCGAGGCTCATGTCTATGGTCAATGGGGCTTCGACCGGTTCGAAGGGCCCGATTACATCCTGCAGCGGCCCGATGATGCGGTCTGGCAGGTGAAGGGCGAGGCGCCGACACTGGTCGTCGGCCGCGACAATGGCCTGACGCTGACGGGCGGTGCGCCTTCTTGCGTCGAAAGTGTCACCCTGCGCCAGGGCAATGCAGCGCCCCAGGCGATCGGCTGGAAGGTGCAGGGCCGCGATGCGCTGGACCTGACCCTGCCGCTTGCTGATCGGCGCGCCGGATCTGTCACTGTCGATGTCAAATATCAGGGCGTCGCCAAGCCATTCTCCATGGCGCTGCGCGCCTATGCCCCGGCGAGCAAGCTGGACTGGCTGACCGTGCATCAGGGCGATGCCTGGGGTGAAATGACGGGGCAACGGCTCGATCAGGTGGCGAGCGTCGACCTTGGCGGGCGTAGCTGGAAACCCGATGGCCTGACCCGCGACGGTTCGGTCGATCGGCTCCGTCTGACGGCCGCGGGCGATGGGACTGTGCCCGCCGAAGGCGCCAGCGCCCGCGTGCAGCTGGAGGATGGGCGCATCGTATCCGTGCCGGTCACGATTGCCCCCGCGCGTCCCCGTGTGACCCTGCTCAACAAGAGCGTCACGCCCGCTGCGACAACAGGGCTGCCGGTGACGCTGGGCGGATCGGACGTGCTGCCCAATAACGGCCGCCTGGTCTTTTCCGTGCAGGCGCAGGACGGCACCAAATTGGCCATGGCCGATGCGATCGAGGTGGCGACGCAGGATGGCGGGGCCAGCGTCCGGCTGACGGCCGGTTCCGGCCTGCAACTGCAAAGTCCGCAGGTGATGGTGGCGACCCTGGATCCCGCGGCGCTCGGCCCCGCCTTTGGTCCGCTGCAATTCCGCATCGTGCGGGGCCGCGAACAGGGGGATTGGCAGCCGCTGATGCCGCTTGCCCGCCTGCCGCGGATCGAGGCGGTGGATTGCGCGGGCAAGGAGCAGAAGGATCAGGGCTGCACCATCAAGGGACGCGACCTGTTCCTGGTCGATGCCGTCGCCGGCAATCCCGCTTTCGATCAGCCCGCCCCGGTGGCGCAGGGCTTCACCGGATCGACCCTGACGGTCCCGGCGCCGACCGACGGCAAGCTCTATGTCCGCCTGCGCGACGCGCAGGGCGCGATGCTGGTGGTGCAGGCGCCATCGCCCGCCGCCTGATCGCCTTCCCGATCAAGGCTGGCCGCGCTAGGCTGGCCGAATAGAATGATTTCGAGGCCCGAATGACCGTCATTGCCGCCTATCTCTATCGCAACGGCCAGCGCGTGCGCGAAGTGTCGATCAATGAACGGATCGATTGCGCCGAGGACAAGTCGGAATTCGTCTGGATCGGCGTCGCCAGCCCGACGGCCGAGGAAATGCGGACGCTGCAGCAGAATTACAATCTCCACCCGCTGGCGGTGGAGGATGCGATCAAGGCGGACCAGCTGCCCAAGGTCGACATCTATGGCGAGCAACTGTTCGTCGTCGCCCGCACCGCCCATGTCGAGGAGAAGACGATCGCCTATGGCGAGACAGCGATCTTCGTCGGCCACAGCCATATCATCAGCGTCCGCCATGGCTCGGCGCGTGGGCATATCGAGCTGCGTCACGCGCTGGAGGCGGTGCCGGACCGACTGGCCCATGGCGTCGATTATGTGCTGCACGCCATCCTCGACTTCATCGTCGACGGCTATCTGCCGATCGTCGAGGGGATCGAGGAGGAAGTGCTGACGATGGAGCAGCACACGGTCGACAATTTCCTCGGCCGCGACGAGATCACCCGCATCTTCAACCTGCGGCGCCAGTTGATCCGTTTCCAGCGCATATTGGGGCCGGTGCAGGAGGTCGCGACCAAGTTCGTCAAGATCGACCTGCCCTGCATCGACCCGGAAACCCGACCTTATTTCAGCGATGTGCGCGACCATGTGCGGCGGGTACAGACGATGGTCGACGATCTGCGCGAGGTGCTGAATTCCGTCTTCGAGTTCAGCAATTTGCTGGAACAGCAGCGCACCGGCACGATCACCCGTCAGCTTGCCGCCTGGGCCGCGATCCTGGCGGTACCGACCGCGATCGCCGGCATCTACGGCATGAATTTCGAGCATATGCCCGAGCTCAAGACCCGCTACGGCTATTTCGTCGTACTGGCGGTGATCCTGCTGATCTGTTCCATCCTCTACCGGCGTTTCCGCAAGCTCAACTGGCTTTGACGGCATCGCCCCGCCGAAATGGAGCGGCGGTCGCTTGACCTATTCGGACAGGTGGTGAGAGCCTGTCCGAATGGGAGGTCAGGCGATGGATGAGGATCGTGACGCGTTCGAGGCGATCAACGCCCATATGCTGCGGTTCCTGCCGGAGCTGGTGGCGGAACTGGGCGGCGAAGCGCCGGACAGCAGCAATGCGTCACCCAGCTATCGCCAGACCATCGCACTGATCGAGGAGGCTGCGCATCGGCTCGCCTGCCCGGATTTCGGCATGCGCCTTGCCCTGCGCCAGCGCGGCGTGGACCTGTTCGGGCCGCTGGGCGACGCGATGCGCAACGCGCCGACCTTTGGCGCGGCGATCGACTATGTGTGCAGCCATAATTATGCGCACAGCCTGGCGGCGTCGGTCTGGCTCCGCCGCTTTCCTTCCGTCCGCCATGTCTTCGTCGGGCATGACATATTGCTCGACGGCGTGCCAAACCGGGCGCAGGCGATGGAGCATATCCTGCTGGTCGGCCATCTTTTCGCGATGGAACTGACCGGCGGGCGGGCACGGGCGCGGCGGGTGCATTTCCGCCATCAGCCGATCTCGCCGGCGCGCATCTATCGCCGCTATTTCGGATGCCCGGTCCATTTCGGCCAGAATGAGGACGGGATCAGCTTTTCCGAGCGCGACATGGCAAGCCCGGTGATCGACCGGGATGCCACGGTCTTTGCCGCCGTCACCGCCTATATCGAACGGGAATTTCCCCATCGCCATCCGCCGCTGCATGCGCAGGTGCGCGGCATCGTCATGCAATGGCTATGGACCGCCCATTGCTCGAACGATCGGGTCGCGGCCGAACTGGGGCTGCACCCGCGCACCCTGCACCGCCGGCTGGCGACGGAGGGCACGAGCTTCCAGAAGATCAAGGACGAGGTGCGGCGCGACATATTGCGCTACTATCTGGAGCAGACCGACATCGACTTCGCCCATGTGTCGGAGAAGCTGGGCTTTTCCGAGCAATCGGTGATGACGCGCAGCTGCAACCACTGGTTCGGCGCGTCGCCGACGCGGTTGCGGGCGCGGTTGCACGCGCCCGCCTGACCCTTCAGCCCGCAATCGAGGTGCGGTGCATCATCCGCCCGGAATCGCGGGCATAGGGCACCACCCGGTGCAGCGCGCCGGTATTGCTCCAGATGACGAAGTCGCCCGCCTGCCATTGATGCTGATAGACGAAATCGGGCTGGGTCGCCCATTCGTTGAGCCGGGCGATATAGGCGCGGCCATAGGCCAGCTCCATGCCGACGATCCGGTCGGCGGTCGATCCGACGATCAGGCTCTTGCGGCCATTCTTGTGGGTCTGGACCAGCGGCCGTTCCTTCTCGACGCCGATCGCCAGCTTGCCCTTTTCCGCCTCGGGAATGGCGTCGGCGATCGAGCGCAGACTGGCGGCGACGCTATGGATGATGCGCAGATCCTCTATCTCGGCGCGCTGCGCTTCGGGCATCTGCTCATAGGCGGCGAAGGTGTTGGCAAATTCGGTCTGGCCGCCCTTGGGCGCCAGGCGCCGGGCCGAGAGCAGGGTCGCGAGCGGTGGCGGCATCTCCATCGGCATGCCGTCCATGTGCCAGAAGAAGGTGCCCAGCACATATTCGGGCGCGCGGTTGATCTTGCGATCGAGCGTCACCTGATAGACGTCCTCGTCCTTGTTGGTCGTCGCCTCGCTGGTGAGGTTGAGCCGCCCGCCGAGCAGGTCGGTAAAGGCCAGTTGCTCCTCATTGGTGAAATGGACCTGCGGCATGACCAGCACGGTCCGTTCCTCCAGCATGTCGCGACACTGGGCGACCACTTCGGGATCGAACAGCGCCTCCCGATCGGCCTCGACCAGCGCGCCGATCAGCGGCTTGACCGGGCGGAAGGTGACGCGGCTCTTGTGAATGACGTTCATGATCCTGCTCCTTCGATCTCAATCCTGTTCGGCGGCCATGCCGGAAAAGCCGATGCAATAGCCGCCATCGACCGGCAGCAAGGTGCCGGTGATGTAGGACGCCTCGTCGCTGGCGAGGAACAAGGCGGCATTGGCGATCTCGCTGGCGAGGCCCCATCGGTCCATCGGGATGCCGGGCACGCGGAAGATGCCGGGCGGCGGTTCGGGATGATCCTTGGCCATCGGCACCAGCCCGGTCCAGATCGATCCGGGCAGCACGGCGTTCACGCGGATATTGTGCGCGGCATAATCGAGCGCGGCGCATTTGGTCATCTGGCTGACCCCGCCCTTGGCGGCGGCATAGACGCTATGGCCCTTCCACCCGACCATGCCGGTGGCCGATCCGATATTGACGATCGCGCCGCCGCCGCTTTCCAGCATAGCGATCACGCCATATTTCATGCCCAGGAATACGCCCTTCAGATTGACGGCATGGACCCGGTCCCAATTGTCGCTGCTCTGTTCGTGCAGCGGCATGATGCCGCCGCCGAAACCGGCATTGTTGACGAGGATGTCGACCCGGCCAAAAGCCTCGCAGGCAGTGGCGATCATCGCCTGCATATCCACTTCCTCTGCCACGTCGACATGCAGGCCGATCGCGCCGTTGCCGATCGCGGCGGCGACTTCATCCTGCGCGCCACTGATGTCGGCGCAGAGCACCCGCGCGCCTTCCTGCGCGAAGCGCTCGGCCATCGCCTTGCCCATGCCCGACCCCGCGCCGGTGATGACCGCGCTCTTGCCCGCCAGCCTCATGGCATCGGCTCCGTGTCGATGGTCGGCTGGATCAGGATGCGGCTCACATTGGCGCGGCGCGGCAGGCTGACGGCGAGCAATATGCCCGCGACGATATCGTCGGGTGCCATCGCCCCGTCCTTGTGGGTGTGCTGCTGGATCATGTCGCGCCATTGCGGGTCGGAAATGGAGCTGGCGATCTCGGTCGCGGTGGCGCCCGGTTCGATGATCGACACGCGGATGCCGGCCTGGCCCCCCTCCTGTCGCAGGCTTTCGGTAAAGCCGGTCAGGCCGAACTTGCTGGTCGAATAGGCGGCGAAGCGCCAGCCCGAGCGGCGTCCGGCGGTCGAGGAGATATTGACGATGTCGCCGCTGCCCTGCGCCTTCATCACTGGGAAGGCGGCGCGGCAGGCATGGATGGTGCCCATCAGGTTGATATCGATCACCCGCTGCCACTGGGCGCTGGTCAGGCTTTCGATCCCGCCCGCTTCGTTGACGCCGGCGGAGTTGACGAGGATGTCGAGCCGGCCGAACCGCGCCACCGTGTCGGCGACGGCGGCCGCCGCATCCGCCTCGACCGAGACGTCGCCGGGCAGGGCGAGCGCCGTGCCGCCTGCCGCTTCGATCCGCGCGACCAGCGCATCGAGCCGGTCCCGGCGCCGTCCATTGACAGCGATGTTGACACCCTCAAGCGCCAGCGCGAGCGCTGCGGCTTCGCCAATGCCGGAGGATGCGCCGGTGACCAGCGCGACCTTGTTTTCCAGTGCTGCCATGACCTCTCCTTGCCCCGCTGGCCTGTGCTGGACCGCGATGCTGAACAGTTCATTAGCAGCTGTGGGGGGGATGGTGCGATGGCGGAAGCGGCGATAGCGCCGGGGCGATCATTTGGATTCGAGTTGGTCCAGCATCGCCTCGATCATGGCCAAGGCCTGGTCATGGCCCTCGGTCAGGCCAAGCGCGGTCTCGCTGACCAGCATGCGGGCGAGCGAGGCGGCGATCATTACCAGGCCGCCGGCATTGGCGGCCTGATCGGCGGGCAGCAGCGATGCGACCGCCTGCGCCTGATGCGCGCGAAATGCCTGGGCGGCGGTGACGATTTCGGCCCGCACCGCCTCGCGATGATGGGCGATGGCGCTGAGTTCTGCGGCAAGGGCAGCGGTCGAGGGATCGCGCATCATCTCCCACATGGCGCGCAGCGGACGGGCGGCGGCGAGGGCCTCGGCGAAGCGGGCCATGCGGCGCTCGTTGATCCGCTGCACCACGGCGCGCAGCAGATCGTCCATGGTGCGGAAATAATAATAGAGAAGCTGGGTCTTCAGCCCCGCCTGCTGCGCCACCTGCCGCGCGGAAATGCCATGCTCGCCGACCTCTGTCAGGATCGCTTCGGCCGCGTCGATGAAGCGGGCGCGGTTCTGCGATCCTTCGGCGCCAAGTCTGCGAGCGGTAGCCATATCGTCCTTTCCGTCCTTCTTCAGCTCCGCTTCTGGGCAATTTTATGAGGCGCGGCAATGGCCGGGCGCCTGTCCATTTTGGTCAAGTCGTGGTGTCGGGGCGTCGCTAGCCTTGGCATCAAACAAGCCCATTTGCGGAGAGACGATCCATGACCAGCCCGACGCTCGATTGTTCGGATATCGACAATTATCTGGGCAAGCCGATCCTGCCCGCGCGGATGGTCGAGCCGATCAACAATGGCGATATCCGTCGCTGGGTGCAGGCGATGCATTATCCCAACCGGCTCCATTATGACGCGAACTATGCCGCGCAGAGCCGCTGGGGCGGCATGGTCGCGCCACAGAGCTTTGCCGTGACGATGGACTGCGCCCATGGCTCCGCGCCATCCTGCATTGGCCGCGTGCCCAATTCGCACATGCTGTTCGGCGGCGATGAATGGTGGTTCTATGGCCCGCGCATGGTGGCGGGCGACCGCATCCTCAATGAACGCATCCCGTTCGACTATACGGTCAAGGATACCAAATTCGCCGGCCCGACCTGTTTCCAGCGCGGCGACAATTTCTATTATAATCAGCAGGGCGATTTGATCGCCAAGCAGCGTTCGACGTCAATCCGCTACAGCCAGGAAGCGGGCAAGGACAATGTGCCGACCGAAGGTTTTGACGATCCGGTCTGGACCGACGACCAACTGGAGGAACTGGAAGCGCGCAAGATGCAGTGGATTCAGATGCTCCATGATCTGGGCCATGACCGGCGCTGGTGGGATGATGTGACGGTCGGCGCGGCATTGCCCGAACGG
Source organism: Sphingobium yanoikuyae (assembly GCF_013001025.1). NCBI lineage: Bacteria > Pseudomonadati > Pseudomonadota > Alphaproteobacteria > Sphingomonadales > Sphingobiaceae > Sphingobium > Sphingobium yanoikuyae. The sequence continues at coordinate 1,413,147 of NZ_CP053021.1, forward strand.
GTGGTCGGCCCACATTCGATCGTCTCCTTCGCGACCGAATGGCGATCCTATATCTTCACCCAATGGGGCGGCACCCACCGGCGCACCGACCTCGACATGGAGGCGCTGGGCTTCGTCAAGGAAATGGCGGGGCATGAGAATGACCCGGTGATGGAGGCGATCAATCCGGAATTCACCGACGGCGCCTATGTCGGCCCGTCGCGTGGCCATCTCTTCCCGCGTTGGGCGCGCTTCATCGGCATGCCGCGCGGCTATGGCTATGGTGCGTCGATGGGGGCGTGGATCACCGATTATTTCGCCGGTTGGGCGGGCGAATGGGGGATGACCCGCCATTCCGCCTGCAATTATCGCAGTCCGGCGCTGACCGGCGACATCACCATCACCACCGGCACCATCCTCGACAAGTTCGTGGATGAGGACGGCCGGCACATGGTGCAGGTCGATTGCCGCATGGTCAACCAGACCGGCGCCGTGCTGGCCACGGCCAAGGCGGAGATCGAACTGCCCAAGCGGCCGGCCTGATCCGTCTGGTCAAGCGCGCCGCGCTGTGGGATAGCGCGGCGATGGATTTAGACGATCAGTTTCGCCATTATTTCGGCACCGACGACCTGGCGAGCGTACCGCCTGAGGGCATGGCGGCCGGGATCGAGCGGATGCAGGTGGCCTTCGGGCTGGAAACCGACCGCCCCCGGCGCTTCGCCCTGTGGACGTTGCTCTACATGCTGGGCGCCGCGCCTGATCTGGATGTCGCTTTCGAGGATGAAGCCGATCGCAATGCCGCGCGCGACGTGATGGACATGCTGGACGAATAGGCCGCAGGGGCGATGGAGAAAGGCATAACCCGCGCCGGCAGGAAGGAACGCGCGTCGGCGCGCGGCGCCCTATTGGCCGCGACCGAGAGGCTGATGGTCGAGGAAGGCTATGCCGCCGTCACCACCCGGCGCGTGGCCAAGATCGTCGGCGTGACGCCGGCGCTGGTCCATTATCATTTTGCGACGACGGACGACCTGCTGCTGGCGCTGTTCCGCAGCCTGTCGGCCCGGTTCAAGGAAGAATTGGCCAGCCGGCTGGATACGCCCGATCCGCTGCGCGCGCTGTGGCAGCTCAATTCCGATCCGGATGGCAGCGCGATCGTGCTGGAGTTCATGGCGCTGTCCAATCATCGCAAGGCGATCCGGCAGGAAATCGCCGCCTTTGTCGAGGAATTGCGCGATATCCAGACGCGGGCGATCGGCGCGGCCGATGGCGCGGGGCTGTCGCCGGTCGGGCTTTCCGTGCTGGCGGCGGGCATGGCCCGGTCGATCGTGATGGAACAGAGCCTGGGCGTGACGCTGGGCCATGACGAGGCGCTGGCCATGGTGGAGGCGCTGATGCGCCACGCCACCGGCAAGGATGCCGACGAACACACCGCCTAGCCGGTCAGCCGGCGCGATGATGCGCGCCGGCCTTATCCTTATTTCTTCACCGGGATCTTGTTGAGATCGGCCTGCACCTTGGCAAGCGCGGCGTCGGTCAGCGTGTCCGCGGCATATTGCTGCACGCCCTTCAGCGTCATCGAACGCGCCATGTCGATCTGCGGATTGGCGGTGAAGCCCGGCAGATTCTTGTCCAGGACGGCCTTGGTCGCCGGATTGTCGAGCAATGTGCCGATGTCGGTCGTCTCGACGCTATAGGCCGGGGCGGGCGCGGCGGCAGGGGCCTGCGCCATGGCGATGTGCGGCGTGGTCGCAGCGAAGATCAGGCTGGCGGCGATCAGGACAGTTTTCATCGGCATCCTCTCAAGGCAACAGGTCTGGTCCCGACGTCCGGTGGCCGTGAGACGATCTGTATCATAAGCGGGGCCGAGCAGGCAGGGAACCGGGGCGTGATCCAACCGCCCCGGCGATGTTTGGTTCAGTAGCTGCCGCCGATCCAGCTGCGTATGACCGCGCCCTGGGCATCCAGTTGCAGCAGGTCGGCACGCAGGCCCGGCGCGATGCGACCGGTTCCGGCGGCAAGGCCCAGGAAGGCGGCCGGGGCGGCCGATGCCATGGCGATGGCGCGTTCGATCGGGACGTCCAGCATGGCGACGCTGTTGTGGACGGCGGCGATCATGTCGAGATTGGAGCCCGCGAGCGTGCCGGCATCATCGGTGCAGGCGCCGTTGCGGACCAGGATATGGCGGCCCTGGAGCATGAACTCGTCCGCGTCGGAGCCGACCGAGGGCATGGCGTCGGTGACGAGCATCAGCGTGCCTTCCGGCTTGCAGCGCAGCGCGATCTTGAGCGCGGTGGCGCTGACATGATGGCCATCGACGATGATACCGCAGGTCACGCTGTCCTGTTCCAGCGCGGCGCCGACGATGCCGGGCTTGCGTGATCCCAGCGGCGACATGGCATTGTAGAGATGGGTGACGCCGGACAGGCCGGCCTCGATCGCGCCGATCATATCCTCATAGCCGCCATTGCTGTGGCCCGCCGCGACGATCACGCCGCGCTCCACAAGCTGGCGCACCATGTCGGGCGAGGTCCGCTCGGGCGCCAGCGTAACGAGGGTGCGGCCGCGTTTGAGCGAAGATAGCACTTCCAGCCCCTCGGCATCGAGCGGGCGGATCTTGTCGCCGTCATGAATGCCCTTGCGCTCGATATTGAGATAGGGCCCTTCGATATGGATGCCGAGCACGCCGGGCACGCCGGCCTCGATCGCGGCGTCGACAGCGGCGACCGCCTGGCGGATGACGGCCAGATCGTCGCTGATGAGCGTCGGCAGGAAGCCGGTGGTGCCGAAACGACGATGGGCGGCGCCGATCGCGGCGATGCCTTCGACCGTCGGGGCATCATTGAACAGCACGCCGCCGCCGCCATTGACCTGCGTATCGATGAAGCCGGGCACCAGCCGGTCGCCGCCCAGGTCGCGCCGCGCGACATCGGCCGGGACATCGGCGTCGGGCAGGATCGCGGCAATGCGATCACCCTCGATCAGCAGCGCCTTGCCGGCATGGAAGTGGCCGTCGATCAGGATCGACCCGTTGACCAGAGCGTGACGCATCAGAGGGTCTCCGTCACCTTGGCAAGGTGCGGGGGCTGGTCGGGGTTGAAGCCGCGCCGGACCGACAGTGCGTTGACCGCGCGGTAGAAGGCCTGGACCTGCAGCATCGGTTCGATCGCCGGATGGGCGGCGGGCACCGGCAGGTGGATGGCGCCATCCACCGGCTCCCCGGCGATCAACACCTGGCCGCCGCGCGCAACGACCTCGCGCACCAGTTCATCGACGCTTTCGGCGGTCTCGTCCGCCTGGCGGAACACCAGCAGCGGAAAATCGGGGCCGACCAGCGCCATCGGGCCATCCTTGACCTCGGCCGCGCTGAACGCTTCGGCCACTGGTTTCCTTGAATTTGAGCGCGGCTTCCTGCGCGATACCGAAGCCGATGCCGCGGCCGATGACGTAGAGGCCACGCGCGGTGGCGAGTTGTTCGACCAGCGGCGTCCAGTCGCAGGCCCAGGCCTGGGCGAGCAGGGCAGGGGCAGTCTCCAGCGCCGCCAGCAATTCCGCATCCTCGCTCCAATGGGCGGCAAGTTTCAGCAGACTGGCGATCGAGGCGATGTAGGATTTGGTGGCGGCGACGCTGCGTTCCGGCCCGGCATGGAGCGGCAGCAGCGTATCGACCTGGCCGGCAAGCGGTGAGTCGGCGACATTGACCATCGCGACGGTCCTTGCGCCCGCGCTTTTGGCGGCATCGACCGTGGCCAGGATGTCGGGGCTCTTGCCAGACTGGGAGATGGCGATGGCCAGCATGTCGGCGAGCGCCGGAGCGGTGCCATAGACCGAGGCGATCGAGGGGGCGGCCGACGTGGTCAGCAGGCCCAGGCGCGTTTCGAACAGATATTTGGCGAAGGTCGCCGCATGATCGGAACTGCCGCGGGCACAAGTGACGATGCCGCGCGGCGGATCGGCGCGCAGGCTGGCGGCCAGCGCCTTGACCGTTTGGGCGTTGGCGGCGAACTGGCGGGCGATGACGGCGCCGGCCTCTGCGGCCTCGGCGAACATCAGGGTATCTTGCGGATTGAGCATCGTATCAGGCATCTTTTCGGTCAGGCGCGCATGTCGAGTTCGGCAACGAAGTCATAGGCATCGCCCCTGTACCAGCTTTGCGTCGCTTCGATGACGCGGCCATCGTCCAGGAAACCGCGCCGTTCGATATAGAGGCCGGGCGCCCCTGCCTCGATCCCCAGAAGCTTGGCCTGTTCGGCGTTGAACAGCACGGCGCGCAGGCGCTGGAGGGCGCGGACCGGACGGTTGCCGGCGGCTTCCAGGGCGGCATAGAGCGAGGCGCCGACGACATCGACACCGTCGAGGCCGAAGCCGGGAATGGTCGAATATTCGAGCGCCATCGCGACATCGTCGGCATAGCGGATGCGGTTGAACCGGTAGACGGCGGCGCCGGGGCTGAGGCCCAGCGTCAGCGCGTCGTCGGGCGTCACCGCGCCGACGCTGCGGCCCAGCCACTCGCTGCGCACGGTGCGGCCGCGTGCCGCCATATCCTCGGAAAAGGAGGAGAGCTTGGCGAACTGCTTCTCGACCCGGTTGGCGACGAAGGTGCCGGCGCCCTGCTTGCGCACCAGCAGTCCTTCCTCGACCAGGGAATCCAGCGCCTTGCGCAGGGTGATGCGGGACACCGAGAGTTCCGATGCCAGGTCGCGTTCGGGCGGCAGCGCCTCATTGGGTTTCAGTCGCTGGGTGCGCAGCGCTTCGCGCAGGGCGTCTTCGAGCCGGCGATAGAGCGGGCCACCGCCCAGCGCGTCGAGCGGTCCAATCTGTTCGGCAAGCAGCGGCATCTCGTCTCCACCAGCATCTGTGTTGTCTGCACACTAAGACCAATTAAATACCATATGCCAGTGAAAAATTTCAAACACCGTCACAATTTTGAAAATATCCCTCTTGACGGCGGTATGACTTCGGCGGATGGTCTGCTTATTGGTATGCAGTTGGTCCGCCCAATTGGTGCCATGCATCAAATATAAATAAGGGGTGAGATATGGGGATTCGGACTTTTCTGGTCGGTACCGCCAGCGCCATCGCGCTGTTTTCCGGTGCCGCGCATGCGCAGGGAAGCGATGCTTCCGCGCCGGACGCCGATGCAAATGCCAGCGATATCGTCGTCACCGGCTATCGTGCCTCGCTCGCCAAGGCGATCGACGTCAAGCGTAACGCTGACGCGATCGTCGACAGCATTTCCGCCGAAGATGTCGGCAAATTCCCCAATACCAATGTCGCCGAAGCGCTGACGCTGGTGCCGGGCGTCACCGTCGACCGCCAGTTCGGCCAGGGCGAAAAAGTGTCGATCCTGGGCACCGATCCGGCGCTCAACCGCACCCTGCTGGACGGCCAGACCGTGGCGTCGGCCGACTGGTTCATCCTCGACTCGCCGGGCCGTACCTTCAACTATGCGCTGCTCGCGCCGCAGCTGGTCGGCCGGGTCGACGTCTACAAGTCGCCCGAACCGCGCATCGACGAAGGTTCGATCGGCGGCACGGTCAATGTCGTGACCCGCAAGCCGCTGGACCTGAAGCCCTTCACCATGGCTGGCCAGCTTGGCTATCTCTACAATGATCGCTCGAAGAAGGGCGATATCCAGGGGGCGGCGCTGGTCAGCTGGCATAATGAGGAAGGCACGTTCGGCATTCTCGCCTCGTTCCAGCGCGCCAAGGACCGGCTGCGCCGCGACGGCGTCGAAACCTATGGCACGATGAAGGCCGACCAGTGGGCTGGCGGCAATGCCGACAATCCGGTGGACTCGCGCGACAATGGTTGCGTCGGCGAATGCGCCACCACGCTGAGTAATAATCTCGACGCGATCAGCCCCAACGCCTTTGGCACCTCCTATTTCGAACAGGGCCGTGAGCGCCTGACCTATTCGGCCACCGCCCAGTGGAAGCCGGTCGACGAGCTAACCCTGGAAGCGAGCTGGCTCAAGATCGACGCCACCTACAACAACCTCAACCAGTCCATGTATGCCTTCCAGGGCAATACCTGGAACAGCCTGGGCGCGCTGACCGGGATCGAGGTCAATAACGGCATCGTCACCAGCGCGAGTTTCAAGAATGCGCTGTCGGTGCTGGACGTCCAGTATCGTGAAGCCGAGATGAAGTCAGATACCTATCGCGGCAAGGCGCGCTGGGACGGTGGCACCTGGGATCTGACGGTTGAAGGCGGCCTGTCGGACGCGGACGGCGGCACCAAGCGCCAGGTCTTCCTCGAATTCCTGAACTGGGCGGATTATACCGTGAATATTGGCGGTGCGCCCAAGTCGCCGGGTTCGCTGAGCTATGCCACCGACGTTCAGGGTAACCCCAATGCCTTCGTCACCGATCCGGGCTGGAGCGGCAACACCGTCACCAAGCCGACCAGCGACAAGGAGCGTTACGGCCAGGCCGACCTCGGTTTCGATTTCGACGGGGCGCTCAAGCGCATCCAGATCGGCTATAAATATCGCCATCACGAGACCGGCCAGCAATATGCGGGCATCGCGCTCAATGGTCTGGGCGTCGCGGCGGCGCAGTTCGATCCCAAGACGGTCGCGGGCAATTATCTGCGCGGCTTCAGCGGCGTGAACGATCAGATGACCGACCGCTTCATCATCAGCGGCCCGTCGATGGTCGACTATCTGGAAGGCCAGACGCTGCCGACCCCCTCGATCTTCGCGGCGGCCGAATTTACCGCCGGCAACTGGAACATCCAGGAAGATATCAACGCGGTCTATGCCCAGGCCAATTTCGACACCGGCACGCTGCGCGGCAATTTCGGCGTGCGCTATGTGAACACCAAGACCGACAGCGCCGGCTATGTCTGCAACGCCGGCGCGCCCTGCAACAGCGCGGCCGACTGGACCTGGCAGACGACCAAGCGCAGCTATGACAACTGGCTGCCCAGCGCCAACATCGCCTGGACCGCGCAGCAGGATCTGATCCTGCGCTTCTCCGCCGCCAAGGTGATGTCGCGTCCCAACTATGCCGACATGACCAATTATTTCTGGCTGTCGGACACGGTGCTGACCGGCGGTGGCGGCAACCCGAACCTGAAGCCTTATACGTCGGGCAATCTCAACGCCTCGGTCGAATGGTATTTCAAGCAGGGCTCGATCCTGTCGGCGGAAGTCTTCTACAAGGATATCAGCAACTATATCCTGCAGAAGACGGCGCCCGAGAGCTATTTCAACCAGTCGCAGGGCCGGGTGACGACCTATCAGATCAGCCGTCCCTATAATGCCGGTTCGGCCGAGGTGAAGGGTTTTGCCGTCGCCTATCAGCAGAACCTGCCCTATGGCTTCGGCATCCTTGCCAACTATACCTATTCGGACGGTTCGGGCCAGGATGGCCAGGATCTGCCCTATAATTCCAAGCATCAGGCCAGCGTCAGCCCCTTCTTCGAAAGCGGTCCGGTCGCGCTGCGCGCCACCTACACCTGGCGGTCGAAATATTTCACCGGCATCGACCGTGGCGACAATATGTTCGTGCGGGACTCCGACAATCTGGACGTGTCGGCGACCTATAATGTCACGCCGCAGATCGGCATCACCCTGTCGGGCATGAACCTGACCGACGCGGAATATTATGCCTATGCCAACACCACGGCACTGCCGCGCGGCGTCTATCGCTCGGGCCGCAAGTTCCTGGCGACGGTGAACTTCAACTATTGATTGCCTCGCCTGTCAGAAGGCGCATGACTTGAAGACGGCGGGACGGAACGCAACAGCGTCCGCCCGCCGCACGTCCCTTGTCGCGTCCGCGCGGCGCGGCAGGGGCACGCTATTTTCGGGAGCCTGTTTCGTGATCCGTGCCCGCCGCCTGACGCTGCTCGCGTCGCTGATGCTGTCCGGCATCGCCACCGCCCCGGCCATGGCCGAACTGCCCCGCCTGTTGCCGGTGCCCGCGCAGATGCGAGAGGGGCAGGGCATTTTTCTCATCAGCTCGACCACGCCGATCCGGGTGCCTGTCGGCGATGCCGCTGCCCGTAACGCGGCCGAGCGGTTCGCCGATCTGGTCGCGCGCAGCCGGGGCTTTCGTCCTCGGATCGAGACGGGTGGTGACGCCAGCAATGCCATAGTCTTTCGCCGAGCGAAGACCGGTGCGGCGGAATCCTACACCCTCGACGTCAGCGACAAGGGCGTCAAAATCGCCGCCGGCGACGATGCCGGCCTGCTCTATGGCGCGGTGACGCTGTGGCAGGCGATGACGCAGGATCAGGCCGCCGGCCCGGTGACGGTCGTGGCGATGCACATTGCCGATGCGCCGCGCTTCCAGTGGCGCGGGCTGATGCTCGACAGCGCCCGCCATTTCCAGTCGCCCGCCTATGTTCGCCAGTTGATCGACTGGATGGCAGTCAACAAGCTCAACCGGTTGCACTGGCATCTGGTCGATGATCAGGGCTGGCGCATCGAGATCCCCAAATATCCGCGTCTCACCGAAATTTCCGCCTGGCGTGTGCCCGCCGGGGCGCCCGGCGCGCCACCACTGCCCAAGGTCGGCGGCTTCTACACCCAGGCCGAGATTCGCGAGATCGTCACCTATGCCGCTGCGCGCGGCGTCATGATCGTGCCGGAGATCGAGATGCCGGGCCATGCGCTGGCGGCGATCCGCGCCTATCCTAAGTTCGGCATGGGCGTGCCGATCCCGCCGGGCGCGGAGTCCGACTGGGGCGTCTTCCCCTGGCTCTACAATGCCGATGATGCGACCTTCACCTTCCTGGAGGATGTGCTGACCGATGTGATGGCGCTGTTCCCGTCGCCCTATATCCATATCGGCGGCGACGAGGCGGTGAAGGACCAGTGGAAATCCTCGCCCGCGATGCAGGCGAAGATGAAGGCGCTGGGCATCAGCAGCGAGGATGCGATGCAGGGCTGGTTCATGCACCGCATCGACGATTTCCTGACGAAACATGGCCGCAAGCCGATCGGCTGGGACGAGATATTGGAAGGCGGCGCCTCGCCCCACGCCACCATCACCTCCTGGCGCGGGATCGAGGGGGCGGTGACCGCCGCCAAGTCGGGCCATGACGCGATATTGAGCCCGGCGCCGATCCTCTATTTCGACAATCGCCAGGGCTTCGGGCTGCTGGAACCGCCGGGGCGCGGCCATCTGTCGGACCTACGCAGCGTCTATGACTTCAATCCCGAACCCGAAGGGCTGAGCACCGCCGAGCAGCAACATATTTTGGGGCTGCAGGGCAATCTCTTCACCGAGCATGTCCGCACCGAGGAACGCGCCCAGTGGCAACAATTCCCGCGCGGCAGCGCGGTGGCCGAAATCGGCTGGTCGCCAGTTACGAGCCATGATTTCGCCAGCTTCATGGACCGGCTGGTGCCGCAGATGGCGCGGATGGGGACGCTGGGCCTGAAGCCCGCGATCAGCGCGCTGACGGTGACGGCGAAGACCGACTATGCGCCGGGTGACAAGACGGCGCAGGTGACGCTGGAGAGCCAGTCGGGCTTCCCGATCCATTATACGCTGGATGGCAGTGCGGTGACGCCGCGCGCGCCGGTCTACAAGGACGGCCTTAGCCTGCCGGTCGGCACTCGCTTGCGGGCCGGCACCGCCTGGCGCGGCGGGATGATGCCGGGCGCGATCGACATCGGCCTCGACGCGTCCTTCCTGCGCCGCCGCACCGACGAGCAACTGGCAAGCTGCGCCAACAAGGTCGTGCTCTCGCTGGAGGATGATGCCCCGGCGCAGGGCGAGCGGGCGCATTTCCTGACCGATATCCTTGAGCCCTGCTGGCTCTATGCCGACGCCCCGGTCGGTGGTGCGACCAGAATCGCGATCGACGTCGGCCAGCTACCGTTCAACTTCCAGATCGGCAAGGATCGCGACGCCATCCATTTCCGCGCCCCGGCGACCCCGGCGGGCGAAGTGGAAGTGCGCGCCGGCAGCTGCGAGGGCGAGCGCATCTCCGTGCTGCCGCTGGCGCCCGCGATCGGTAATCCGGAAGTGACCCGCCTGGTTGCACCGATCGCACCGCGCAGCGGCAAGGAGAATTTGTGCATCACCTATACGGCGAAGGATGTTGAGCCCCTATGGGCGATCAAGCAGGTGGAACTGATCCCATGAGCGGCATGATGGCCAGCGTGACGTTGCGCGCGCCCCTTACGGGCTGGCTGGCGCCGATCGAAAGCGTGCCCGATCCGGTCTTTGCCGAGCGGATGATGGGTGAGGGCTTTGCCATCGACCCGATCGAAGGCGAAGTCCGCGCGCCGGCCGACGCGACCGTGCTGACGGTGGCGCCGACCGGCCATTCGGTCTCGCTGCGTCTGGCCAATGGCGCGGAACTGCTGATCCATGTCGGTCTGGAGACGGTGACGCTTGCCGGCAAGGGTTTCGCGCCGCAGGTGAAGCCGGGCGATGCCGTTGCGGCCGGCGACCTGCTGATCGGTTTCGATCTCGATGCGGTAGCCGAAGGGGCCAAGGCGCTAATCACGCCGGTGGTGCTGGCGGGCGAGGGCTATGCGCTGTCACTGGAGCCGCTCGACCGGCTGGTCGGCTGGAATGATGGCGTCGCGCGGATCACGGCGCTGGCGCCGGTGGCGGCCAAGGGTGACAGCGAAGGTGACACCCATGAACGGGTGATGTGCGTCGACGCCCCCCATGGCATCCATGCCCGCCCGGCCGCGCGCATCGCGGCGCTGCTGCGCACCTTCGTCGCGCCGGTGTCGATCGTGCGGGACGGCAAGAGCGTCAATGCGCGCAGCACCGTTGCGCTGCTTGGCCTGGGCGTGCGTAGCGGCGATGAGATTATCGTCCGGGGCGAGGGCAGCGATGCCCGCGCGGCGGTCGAGGCGCTGGTGGCGCTGATCGCAGCGGGGCTGGGTGAGGAGGCGAAGGTCGATCATCCCGCGCCCGCACCCGTTGTCCCGCAGCATGGCCCGGTGACGGCTGCGCCGGGGCTGGCGATCGGACAGGTGGTGCAGCTGCGCGTCGCCGATGTCGACGTGCCGCGCGACGGGCAGGGCGGCGCGGCCGAACATGCCGCGCTCGCGCGGGCGATGGCGGCGGTCGATGCCGAATTGTCGGCGGGCCATGGCCTGGCGGCCGAAATTGCGGCGGCGCATCGCGCGCTGCTGGCCGACCCGGAACTGGCCGAGGCGTCCGGGCACCAGATCGATGCCGGGCGCAGCGCAGCCTTCGCCTGGCGCCACGCGACCGCCCAGGCAGCCGAGGCGATCCGTGCGACCGGCGATCCGCTGCTGATGGAACGTGTCGCCGACCTGATCGATATCGAGCGACAGCTGATCGCCGCGCTGCTCGGTACCGAGGCCAGCGCGGTGCCGACGCTGCCCCCTCAAAGCATATTGATCGCCGAGGATCTGCTCCCCTCGCAGTTCCTGGCGCTCGATAGGGACCGTCTGGCCGGAATCTGCACGGCGGCCGGCGGTCCCACTTCCCATGTCGCGATCCTCGCCGCGTCGGCCGGCATCCCGATGCTGGTCGCCGCTGGCCGGGATGTGCTGGCCATTGCCGAGGGGCGGACGGTCATTCTCGATGCGGACGGGGCCCGGATCGATGCCGATCCGGGCGTGAGCACATTGTCGGAGGTCAGCGCGCGGATCGCCGCCGCGCGCGAGCAGCGCAGCCGTGACCGGGCCCATGCCCATGCCGATTGCCGCATGGCCGACGGCACCCGGATCGAGATTTTCGCCAATCTGGGATCGCAGGCCGATGCCGCCGCCGCGGTGGCGGCCGGGGCAGAGGGGTGCGGCCTGCTGCGCACCGAATTCCTGTCCCTGGAGCGGGCGGAGGCGCCGGACGAGGCCGAGCAAAGGAATATTTATTCCGGTATCGCAACGACATTGGGCGATCGGCCGCTGATTGTGCGGACGCTCGACATCGGCGGCGACAAGCCGGTGCCTTATCTGCCGATGGCGGTTGAGGAAAATCCGGCGCTGGGCCTGCGCGGCGTGCGCCTCAGCCTCGCCCGGCCGGACCTGATGCAGGTGCAGTTGCGCGCGATCCTGCGCGCCGTGCCGGCAGGCCAGTGCCGCGTCATGCTGCCGATGATAGCCGACCTGTCCGACTATCGGGCGGTCAGGGCGATGCTGGACGCCGAAAAGGCGGCACTGGGCATCGATGCACCGGTACTGCTGGGCGTGATGATCGAGACGCCGGCGGCGGCGATGTTGGCGGACATGCTGGCGGCCGAGGCCGATTTCCTGTCGGTCGGCACCAATGACCTGACCCAATATACGCTGGCCGTCGATCGCGGCAATGCGGCGGTGTCGCACCGGATCGATGCGCTGCATCCCGCCGTGCTGCGCCTGATCCGCGAAGTCGGGCGCGGCGCGCAGCGCCATAGCCGCTGGGCCGGCGTCTGTGGCGGCGTTGCCTCCGACCCGCTTGCCGCGCCGATCCTGATCGGCCTTGGCATCACTGAATTGTCCGCCACACCGGCCGCCATCGCCCGGCTGAAGGCGGTGGTACGCACGCTCGACATGGGCCGCTGTATCGACCTGGCGGAGCGCGCTTGCGCCGCCGAAAGCGCCGCTGCCGTGCGCGACATGGCCCAAGGAGTCCTGGCATGAGCTTTCGTCCCGCCACCCTGCTGGCCCGGCTGCAACCCCTTGGCCGGGCGCTGATGCTGCCGATCGCGGTGCTGCCGATCGCGGCGCTGCTGCTGCGCCTTGGCCAGCCCGACATGCTCGCCATTCCCTTCATCGCGGCGGCCGGCGACGCGATCTTTTCCAATCTTGGCCTGCTCTTCGCCGCCGGTGTCGCCGTGGGCCTCGCCCGCGAAAATCATGGCGCGGCGAGCCTCGCCGGCGTGATCGCCTATCTGGTGACGACCGAGGGGGCGAAGGTGCTGCTGGTCCTGCCGCCCGACGTGGCGGAGGTGGCGCAGGCCGCCTGGCGCGCCAAGGAAATCGCCAAGGTCTCCGTGCCCGCCGGCATCCTGTCGGGCATCGTCGCGGGCCTGCTCTACAACCGCTTTTCCGACATCAAGCTGCCCGATTATCTGGCCTTCTTCGCGGGACGGCGCTTCGTGCCGATCGTCGCGGGGCTGGCCGGCCTGTTCGGCGCGCTCATGTTCGGCCTCGGCTTCCCCTGGATAGAGGCGGGGATCGATCGCCTCAGCCAATGGGTGGTGGCGGCCGGGCCGCTCGGCCTGTTCGTCTATGGCCTGCTCAACCGGTTGCTGCTGATTACCGGGCTGCACCATATCATCAACAATGTCGCCTGGTTCCTGCTTGGCGATTTCCATGGCGCGACCGGCGATATCAAGCGCTTCTTCGCGGGCGATCCGACTGCCGGCGGCTTCATGTCGGGCTTCTTCCCGGTGATGATGTTCGGCCTGCCGGCCGCCTGCCTTGCCATGTATCGCACCGCCTTGCCCGATCGGCGCAAGCGGGTCGGCGGCCTGCTGCTCAGTCTCGCGCTCACTTCCTTCCTTACCGGCGTGACCGAGCCGATCGAGTTCAGCTTCATCTTCCTGGCGCCGATCCTCTATGTCGTCCATGCGGTGCTGACCGGCCTGTCGATGGTCGTCATGGACGCGCTGGGCGTGAAGCTGGGTTTCGGCTTTTCCGCTGGCCTGTTCGACTATCTGATGAACTATGGCCTTGCGACCAAGCCGCTGATGCTGATCCCGGTCGGGCTTGTCTATTTCGCTGTCTATTATGCCACCTTCAGCTGGTGCATCCGCCGCTTCAACCTGAAGACGCCGGGGCGCGAGGATGAGCCCGCCGCTGCGGCCGAGATGCCAAGCGTGGCCGGTGCGCGCGGGCCAGCGATGGTCGCGGCGCTGGGTGGCAAGGCCAATGTCCGATCGGTCGATGCCTGCACCACCCGGCTGCGGCTGGTGCTGGGCGACAGCGCAATCGCCGACGAGGCGCGGCTGCGGGCGCTGGGTGCGCGGGGTATCGTCCGCCTGCGCGATGGCGGCTTCCAGGTGGTGCTGGGGCCGATCGCCGATCAGGTCGCGGCGGAGATCCGCAGCGCGCTGGCCGGGCATGATCCGGCGCCAATCGCTGGCACGTCCGATCTGGTCGCGCTGCTCAAGCGCGCCGGTGTCCGCGCCGTCGAGCCGCGCGGCACGCGTTTGCTGGTGCGCGTCGATCGCCCCGCTGCCGTGGATGCGGAGGCGTTGCAGGGCGCGGGGGTCAAGGCCTGGGTCTTGCCGGCATCGGCCGATGGCTGGCTGCACCTGATCCTGGGCGATCAGGCAGAGCCACTGGCGGATGCGTTGCGGGCTGCCTAGCCGAGTGCGATCCGGCGCGTGATGCCGATCGCATCGAGAAAGCGCTCGTCATGGCTAACGACCAGCAGGGCGCCGTCATAGCTGCGCAGTCCCGCTTCCACTGCCTCGATGGCTTCGAGGTCGAGATGGTTGGTCGGCTCGTCGAGGATCAGCAGCGGCGGCGGCGCGCTGCCCAGCACACAGGCCAGGCCCGCGCGCAGCATCTGTCCGCCGCTGAGGCTCGCGACGCGCTGTAGCGCAGCGCCGCCGCGAAAACGGAAATGGGCGAGCAGGGCGCGACGGCCATTCTCGTCCAGTTCCGGGTGCAAGCGCGCGAGATTGTCCGCGATCGACAGCGTGGGATCGAGCAGCGCAGCGGTCTGGTCGAGCACGGCGTGACGCATTGGCCGGTCGATCCGCCCGGCGAGCGGCAGTAATGTGCCGGCCATGGTCGCAAGCAGGCTGGTCTTGCCCGATCCATTGGGCCCGGTGATGGCGATCCGTTCCGGCCCTTCGACCAGCAGGTCGACATGTTCCAGCAAGGGCATGGCGGGATCATGGCCGACGCTGACATCGGTGAGGCGCAGGATGATCCGATCCGGCGCAAGGCCGGTCGAGGGCAGGGTAATGCGGATCGGTTCCAATATCTCGACCCGGCTGCGTGCGGCCTGCGCCTGATCCTCCGCCTCGGCGCGGAGCCGTTCCGCGACATTACGGCCGGCGGCGGAGGAGGCTTCCGCCTGGTTCTTGCGTGCGCCGATCAGGATGCGGGGCATGTCGCCGCGCGCGCCCTTGCGGGCGCCGGCTGCGTCGCGTCGCTGCTGTCGCTCGGTCGCGAGCTGGGCCTTGCGCGGCCTGCTTCACCTGTCGTTCCGCGATGTCGAGATCATGGGCGGCGGCGGTGAGTTCGACCGCCTTGCGCTCGCGATAATGGGACCAGTTGCCGCCATAACGCTGCGCGCCGAGGCCGGTGAGTTCGACGATCGCGTCGACCCGCTCCAGCAGCTCGCGATCATGGCTGACGAGGATCAGGCCGGCGCGCCAGCCATCGACCAGTTCGGCGACGGCCGCGCGCCCGGCCCGGTCGAGATTGTTGGTCGGTTCGTCCAGCAACAGGAAATCGGGGGCTTCTAGGATCGCGCCGGCAAGCGCGGCGCGGGTGCGCTGGCCGCCCGACAAGGTGCAAAGCCGGGTATCCGGCCCGGCATCGAGCCCGACCCGCTCCAGCGCGGCGTCGATCCGGCTTTCCAGCGTCCAGTCGGCATCGGCCAGTTGCTCGGCCGTGGCGTCGCCGCTTTCCGCCAGGCGCAGCAGGGCGATGGCATCGGCCACGCCCCACAGATCGGCGATACGTTCATCCGCGCCGAACTGCACGGCCTGGCGCAGGCGGGCCAGTCGGCCCTGCACGGTGATGCTGCCACTGCTGGGGGTGAGATCGCCTGCGATCAGACGCAGCAGGGTCGTCTTGCCGACGCCGTTGCGGCCGACAAGGGCGGTGCGTTCGCTCTGGAAACGAAGGTCCAGGCCGGAAAGGACGGACTGGCCGTCAGGCGTGGTCCAGCCGAGATTGGAACAGGATATGGCGGGCATGAGCATGAATTTCCCTGGCAGCGTTGCGGATCGGCATTGCGGTCAGGTTGAAATCCACGGCACGTCTCTTTTCTTGTGAATTGAGGCATCAATCTAGCTGCAATCGCCACCCTGTTCAAGCTCCGGGCGGCACAGGACAAACATCGGCATCGCGATAAACGGCGAAAAACCGCGCTTTTCTGCGGCCTGACGGGATGTTCCCGCTTGTCGGTGCGCATGCTGTCGCCGGCCGTGGACTTGTGCCGTCGGGCGCTGCTCCGCCATGGCAGGGCAGAACAAAGATTTCCTCGGAGGGGAACCATGAGCATAGCCGTCTTCGACTGTTCGGACATCGACCAATATCTCGGCAAACCGATGCAGCCTGCGCGGATGCGCGAGCCGATCCACAATAATGACATTCGCCGTTGGGCGCAGGCGATGCATTATCCCAATCTGCTGCATTATGATGCCGATTATGCCGCCGAAGGGCGCTGGGGGCGGCTGGTCGCGCCGCAGAGCTTTGCCGTGACGATGGATGATGGCCATGGCGCCGGGCCGGCCTGCGTCGGTTCGATTCCCAATTCGCACCTGCTGTTCGGCGGCGACGAATGGTGGTTCTATGGTCCGCGCATCCAGGGCGGTGACCTGGTCCATAATGAGCGCATTCCGTTCGACTATACGGTCAAGGATACCAAGTTCGCCGGGCCGACCTGTTTCCAGCGTGGCGACAATAATTATTACAATCAGAATGGCGAACTGATCGCCAAGCAGCGCTCCACCTCGATCCGCTATCTGGCCGAGGCGGGGCGCGAGAAGACGACCGATGTGGTCGAGGGCACCGAAGATCCGGTGTGGAGCGACGAGGAACTGGCGCAGATCCAGGATCGCAAGTTCGACTGGGTGCAGATGCTGCACGAACTGGGCCATGGCAAACGTTATTGGGACGATATCCAGATCGGCACGGCTCTGCCCGAGCGCGTCATCGGCCCGCACAGCATTGCCAGCTTCACCACGGAATGGCGCGCCTATCTCTTCACCATCTGGGGCGGCACGCACCGGCGTACCGATCTCGATATGGAGGCGCTCGGCTTCGTCAAGGAAATGGCGGGGCATGAAAATGACCCGGTGATGGAGCGGATCAATCCGGAACTGACCGATGGCGCCTATTTCGGGCCGTCGCGCGGCCATCTCTTCCCGCGCTGGGCCCGCTTCATCGGCATGCCGCGGGCCTATGGCTATGGCGCGTCGATGGGCGCCTGGATCGTCGATTATCTGGCGGGCTGGGCCGGCGAATGGGGCATGGTGACCCATTCGGTCGCCTCCTATCGCGGGCCGGCCTTCACCGGCGACATCACGATCATGACCGGCACGGTGGTCGACAAGTTCGTCGACGATGACGGTCGCGACGTGGTGCAGATCGACGTCCGCATGGTCAATCAACTGGGCACGACCCTGGCGACCGCCAAGGCGGAAGTTGCATTGCCGCGCAAATAAGCGCGGCAATGGCCGCGGCGCGCTTTTGCGGCTCGCGGCGCCAAGATGTTGAAGCAAAAAGGGGATTTTCCTGCGTGCGACGAACGGTGCGTCGCACGCAGCGCCCGCAATGCCGCAACTTCTTCGAATTTCTAAAGATTTTGTTAACCATTTTACTCTAGGTTTTCCTTGGATATCAGGGAGAACAGGGCCATGCGCTCCGACGCAGAAAGCCTTCTGGCCCGGCTGGGGCGCCGGGATTTTCGCTATCGCGAGTTCGCGGACAGTTTCGCGGACATGGAATTGTGGCCGATCTTCGAGGCCCTGCTGACCGACCCGCGCGTGGTTGGACGCCCCCTGTCCAAACTGGAAGCGCGCGAGGCGGAAGCCGTGCTGGCGATCCGCCGCGCGGAGCCGGAACAGCCTGCGCCCGCACCCCGCGCCAATGTGACCAGCATGTTCGACGCCTATCAGGACGCGCCGCCATCCGCTGCGCCGCGCGGCAATCTGCGCGATTTCCTGGGCCATCTGTCGAACGACCCCGACAAGCGAGATTATTGATGCCGCTGATCCTCTGTCATTCGCCCAAGGGCGGCGTCGGCACCAGCTTCATCGCGGCCCAACTGGCGATCCATCTGGCGCAGCGTGGGCATGATGTCAGTGCGCTCGACTTCACCTATCAGGATTCTCTCAAGCTCTATTTCGGCCTGACCCCGGCCCAGGGCCTGCCGGAACTGAACGACGGCAGCGCCGACCAGATCGCGGTGTCGGGCGTCGCGCTCTTTTCCGCCTATGGCCTGCGCCGTGACGCGACCTTCCAGGATTTGCTGGGCAAGCCGGATCATTCGCCGTTCGCCGGCAAGAAGATCTTCATTGCCGATGTGGCGGCGGGTGACCGCGAGACCAAGGACATGCTGTTGCCGCATGCCGCCCTGCATGTCTGCCCCCTGCATCCGCGTCCCGGATCGCTCGCGGCCCTGCCCAAGGTTGAGCCGGGCACGGCGACGATCGATCTCGCCAAGACCGGGTTCGTGCTCAACCATCTCGACGATACCCATCGCCTGTCGCGCCACACCCATATCTTCCTGCGCGAACTGTTCGGCAGCAAGCTGCTCGGCACGATCCGCCGTGACGAAGCGGTGAACGAGGCAAGCGCGATGTTCGAGCCGCTGGCCCGCTTCGCGCCGGCCAGCGTGGCGCTTAACGACCTGCGCCGGCTGGTGACGACCGTGGAACAGGCGGCCGGGCTGGTCGAGGCGGCCGAGGAGGCTACTTCGTGAAGGGGCGGCAGGCGATCCTGAGCAACGGACTGCTGGTGCTGGCCGGGCTGTTTGCCCTGCTGGCGATCACCGTGCCGCTCGATCTGGAAGCGCAGTGGATCTTTGCCGGCATCACCATTGTGGGCGCGACCATATTGGGGCGCATGCGCAGCCGTCGTGCCCTGCTGGTGCTGGCGATCCTGTCGATGATCGTATCGACCCGCTACATGTTCTGGCGCACCACCGAGACGCTGGAGTTTGGCACCCTGGCAGAGTTTCTGCTGGGGTCGGGCCTGTATCTGGCCGAAGTCTATGCCTGGCTGATCCTGGTGCTGGGCTTCCTGCAGACTGGCTGGCCGCTCGATCGTGAAGTGGTCGAGATCGAGGGCGAACCCGATCAATGGCCCAGCGTCGACGTCTATGTCCCGACCTATAATGAAAGCCTGGAGATCGTCCGCAACACCGTGTTCGCGGCGATGGACATGGACTATCCGGCCGATCGCTTCCGCGTCTTCATCCTGGATGACGGGCGCCGGCCGGAGTTTCAGGCGTTCGCGCGCCAAGCCGGCTGCGGCTATCTGACCCGCGGCGACAATCTTCATGCCAAGGCCGGCAACCTCAATGCGGCGATGAAGAAGACCAATGGCGAACTGATCGCCATCTTCGATTGCGACCATGTGCCGACCCGCGCCTTCCTGCAGATGACCGTCGGCTGGTTCCAGCAGGATCCCAAGCTGGCGCTGATGCAGACGCCGCACCATTTCTATTCGCCCGATCCGGCCCAGCGCAACCTGGGCACGGTGCGCGACCTGCCGGGTGAGGGCGACCTGTTCTACGGTGCGGTCCAGTCCGGCAACGACCTGTGGAACGCGACCTTCTTCTGCGGTTCCTGCGCCGTCATTCGCCGCGATGCGCTGGCCCAGACCAACGGCTTTGCCGGCGAGACGGTGACCGAGGACGCCCATACCGCGTTGAAGTTGCAGCGCATGGGCTGGAATACCGCCTATATCGGCGCGCGCCTGTCCGCGGGTCTCGCGACCGAGCGGCTGGTGCTGCATATCGGCCAGCGCATCCGCTGGGCGCGCGGCATGACGCAGATCCTGCGGATCGACAATCCGCTGTTCGGGCGCGGCCTCAATTGGCAGCAGCGGCTTTGCTACCTGAATGCGATGCTGCATTTCCAGTTTCCGCTGCCGCGCATCGTCTTCCTGACCAGCCCGCTTGCCTATCTGATCTTCGGCCAGAACATCATCCATGCCTCGGCCTCGCTGATCTTCGCCTATGCGCTGCCGCATCTGGTCTGTTCGATGACGTCGTCGGCGAATACGCAGGGCGGGGATCGCCGGCCGTTCTGGGGCGAAATCTACGAGACGATCCTGGCCTTTCACCTAGCGCGCCCGACGGTCATGACCTTCTTCCAGCCGCGCAAGGGCAAGTTCAACGTGACGGACAAGGGCAGCCTGCTCGACCGAACCTATTTCGACCTGTCGACGGTGCGCCCGCACCTGATCTGCATCGGCCTCATCATCTTCGGCATCGGGCTGGCGATCGTGAAGCGGGTCTTCTTCCCGCATCTGTTCAACATCCAGACCGATACGCTGGTGCTGAACGTCGTCTGGGCCGTGTTCAGCCTGATCATCCTGATCGCCGCCGTTTCGGTCGCGCGCGAGACGCGGCAGGCGCGCGAATATATCCGCATCGTCACCGAATTGCCGGTCACCCTCTACATGGCCGATGGCTATGTTATCGACGCGACGACGATCGACATTTCGATGGGCGGTGCCGCGATCGCCGTGCCGCCCGACTTCCCGCTGCGCGACCGGCGTGTCGCCTATATGTCGCTGCCGATGGGTGACGAGAAGCTGACGATCCCGGTCGAAATGGTCCGGTTCGATCGGGGCGAGGTCAATCTGCGCTTCCAGGAACTGGACATGATCTCTTCGCGTCACCTTGTCCGCGCGGTGATGGGCCGTGCCGATGCCTGGCAGCCCGCTGCCCCCCGCAAGCCGGTTTCGGCCCTGCACTCTCTCTGGGATATCATCGTGGTCGACTATATGACCCTCAAGCGCCTGTTCCGCCTCAACCGCACGGAGCGCCGCAAGCAGAAGAAGGCCGTTCGCCTGGCCGCCGCGGCGAAAGCCGCCAAGCAGGCTGCGGCCGCATTGCTCGGCCTGGCCGCGATCGGGACGCTGCTGCTCGCAGGCAGCGGTCACGCCTTCGCGCAGGCGGCGCAGGCACCTGCCGCGACGCTGGCACCCGCCACCGCAGCGGGCGTGCAGAAGCAGCGGCTCAGCTTCCGCGACCTGCAGGTCAAGATGCCGATCCGCCTGGCCGGCACACGCGGCGAAATCGGCATTCCCTTCGGCATGCGCCGCAACGAGGTGGTGACCGACAGCAGCCTGACGCTGAATTTCGCCTGGTCGCCGGCGATGCTCGGCGATCTCAGCCAGCTGGTCGTGCTGCTGAACGGCGAGGTGGTCCGCACCATTCGCCTGACCCCGGCGGAATCCGGTGGTCAGAACATCACCATTCCGGTCAATCCGGCGCTGTTCCTGCCGGGCGACAACCAGCTCAACCTGCGTTTGGTCGGCCATTATGCGCGCGATTGCGAGGATCCGTTCCACAGTTCGCTCTGGGCCAATATCAGCAATGTCCGGTCCTGGTTCGACCTCAGCGTCCAGACGCTCCCGATGGCGCCGGACCTGGGCCGTCTGCCCGGTCCCTTCTTTGACCGGCACGACAATCTGCCGTTGCGCCTGCCCTTCGTCTTCGCCGGCACGCCGCGCGCGGGCGAGCTGGAGGCGGCCGCCAGCCTCGCCTCCTGGCTGGGCGCCCAGGCCAGCTATCGCGGCTTCTCCTTCAAGCCGGTCTACAACCAGATCCCGACCGGCAATGCGATCCTGTTCGCGACGCCGGACCGGCCGATCGCCGGCCTCAACCTTTCGATCACCGGACCTAGCGCCACGGTCATCCGCAATCCGCGCGACACGTTCGGCGAATTGCTGGTGGTGATGGGCCGCAACGCCAGCGAGTTGAAGCTGGCCGCTGCGGCGATCGCCAGCGGCCGCGGCGTGCTGAGCGGCGCGCGGATGAATTTCGATGGGGTTCGCATCCCGACCTATGCGCGCTATGCCGCGCCGCGCTGGCTGCGCACCGACCGCCCGGTCCAGCTGGGCGAGATCATGGATGCCAATGCGCTGCAGGGCATGGGCCTACCGCCTGGCCCGTTGTCGGCGCGCTTCCGGGTCGCGCCCGACCTCTTCTTCTGGCCGCGCCAGGGTGGTCGCCTGGACCTGCGCTACCGCTATCCGGCGGCCAAATGGCTCGATCGTCGTGCCTCGCGCCTCGACGTCTCGATCAACAACCAGTATCTGCGCACGCTGCCGCTCGCTGGGGCTGGCTGGTGGGACAGCCTGTTCGGGGCGCAAGGCGCATCGTCCAACGATTCCAGCGCCTCGATCGTGCTGCCGCGCTACAATCTGTTCGGCCAGAACGAGCTGATCTTCGACTATAATCTGATCATTGCCGACAAGAAGAAATGCGAAGGGACGCTGCCCGAGAATGTCCGGGTCAGCGTGCGTCCGAGCAGCAGCATTGACCTCAGCCGCGCCTATCACGCGCTGCACATGCCCGATCTCGCCACCTTTGCGGGCGCCGGCTATCCCTTCACCATTCGTCCCGACCTGTCGGAAACCACGGTTCTGATGGGCGGCCAGCCTTCGGCCGGCGCGGTCGAGGCCTTCCTGGTGCTGATGGGCCGCATGGGCGATTCCACCGGCGCGCCAGTGACCGGTGTCGTCGTCGCCAACGCGGTCGATGGCGAGCGACTGCAGGGCAGGGACATCATCGTCATCGGTGGCAGCAGCGTGGCGGGTTCCGACCAGCTCTTCGCTGGCGCACCGGTCCGTTATGAAAATGGCCGGCTGCAGGTGACGGAGATGAGCCCGATCCAGCGCATCTTCGCCTTCTTCTCGCCGTTCGATCGATCGGGGGATGGCGAAGCGGACGCGTTCGTCACCTCGTCCAGCGGTTTTGCCGGCATTGTCGGCTTCGAATCCCCGTTCGAGGGTGGTCGCAGCGTCGTGGCCCTGCTGGCGGACGATCCGCGCGCACTGCCCGATCTGGTCGGCGGCATGGCCGATGCCAAGATCAACGCCCAGATCCAGGGCGACCTGGCCGTCACCAGCGGCGACGGGATGAGCAGTTTCGCCGTTGGGCCCGGCTATTGGGTCGGCTATCTGCCCTTCTGGATGAAGGCCGCCTTCTGGCTGAGCCAGCGCCCTCTGCTGATGGCCGCCTGCGGCCTGCTCGCGGCGCTCATCCTCGCCGGGCCGCTCTATCTCTATCTCAGCCGGCAGCAGCGCCGTCGCCTGAGCAAGGAGGATGAGGCATGAGCCCCACCCTCCGTCTGCGTATCACCTGCGCCGCCCTGGCGCTGGCCTGCATGGCGCCGATGCCCACGCTGGCCGATGTGCCGGGCGTTGCGCCGCTGATCCAGCAGGGCCGCTATTGGCAGTCCAAGGGGCGACAGGATCTGGCAAACCAGGCCTATCGCCGGGCGCTGGCGCTCGATCCCAATAATGCCGAAGCGCGCAAGGGGCTGGCCGGCCCGCCGCCCAAGGCACAGCCGGCACCCAAACCCACGCCCGCGCCAGCGCCGGCACGGCGCGCCGAAGCGACGCCACGGCCCACGCCCACGCCGGCTGCGGCTCCCTCGGCGGCAAATCGGACGCAGACGGCGCGCCCGAGCGGCAATGCTGGCGGCGGCGCGTCGCGCGCGAGCGGTTTCAAGGCTCTCGACGCCAATGATCTGGATGGCGCGGAGCGCGCGTTCGAGCGCGCCGTGGCGGCCAATCGCAATGATGCCGACGCGCTGGGCGGCCTTGGACTGGTGCGCCTGCGCCAGGGGCGCTTTGGCGAAGCGCGTGACCTGCTCGATCAGGCGTCGCAGCGCGGTTCTGCCGGGCAATGGGCGCAGGCGCTGGCCTCCGCCCGCTTCTTTGGCGGGCTGGCCAATGCGCGTGCGGCGCTGACGCAGGGCCGGCTTGGCGAAGCGCAGGCCGATGCCGAGGCGCTGGTCCGTTCCGGCTATCCGCAGCGTGGCCCGGCGCTCGAATTGCTGGCCGATATCTATGAGCGGCAGGGGCGCTATGCCGATGCGGCAGACCTCTACCGGCAGGCAAATGAAGGAGCCAAGCAGTCCGATGGTCGGCTGGCGAGCCGGGCCGCGCGCGATCGCGCCCGTGCCGCGGCCGCGCGCGGCGATGATGTCACCGCCGAACAGGAATTCCATTCCGGCCTGCTGCTGGACCAGCAGGATCCGTGGATCCGTTATGAATTTGCCCGCTATCTGATCCAGCGCCAGCGCCTGCCTGAAGCGGAATCGCTGATCAACTCACTGGGATCGTCGAGCGACCCGGACTGGCTCTATGCGGCAGCGCTGCTGAACGCCGATCGCGGCCGGGCGTCGGCCGCCGATACGCTGATGGCGCGCATTCCCGAAATGCAGCGCACCGAACAGATGCGCAATTTCGCCGTCGGCCTGAAGGTGGACGGTGCGATCGAGCGGGCCAAGGCGATGGCCGCGCAGGGCCGGCAGGCCGATGCGCTGATGGCGCTGCGCCAACTGGCCGCGACCCCCGGCATCGACCCGACCAAGCAGGCTGCGGTGGCCGATGCGATGTTCGAACTGGGTGACCGGGAAGGAGCGGCGCAACTGGCGCAGCAGGCGCTGACCGCCGGCACCATCACCGACCCGGCCGGCTACGAGCCGATCGTGCGCGTGCTGGCCAAGACCGGGCGCGATGCCTTTGCCACCAGCGCCGTGCAGCGCGCCGCGCAACTGGCGGGCAATACGCCCGACGGCCAGCGTGTCGTCGCGCGGATGAACGGCATCATGGCGGCGTCGCAGGCGGATCGGCTGCGGCTCGCAGGCCAGAACGCCCAGGCCTTCGACCTGCTGCAGGGCGCGTGGAACGCTGCGCCGGGCAATCAGGAAGTGCTGGCCGCGCTGGCACGGCTCTATCAGTCCGGTGGCATGCCGGCCCAGGCGGCCCAGACCTATCAACTGGTCCTGGTCCAGTCGCCCAATGACAAGGGTGCGCTGATGGGCCTGATCGAGACGGCGGGCGCAGCGGGCGACAAGGATCTGGCACGCGCCACGATCGAGCGCGCCTTGCAGCAGTCGCCCAATGATTATCAGATCTACATGGCGGCGGCGCGGATGGAGCAGGCGCGGGGCGACGAGGGCGCCGCATTGCGCTATCTGAAGCGGGCGAAGGAAGTCTATGCCGCGCAGAGCGGCGCAGGCAATGTCACTGCCAGCAATCCCTTTGCCGCGACGATGCAGGGCAACAACCCGTTCCGCAACCAGTCGGCTGCGGCCGCCCCGGCGGCGGTCAATCCGTTCGCGCTGGGATCGGGCGCGCGGCTGGCCGGACAGGCGCCGTCACCGGCAGGCATGGCGTTCGCGCCGATGCCGCAGGCTGGCGAAGCCGGTGGCTTCCCGCCCGCTGTCGTGGCCCAATCTGCGCCGATGCCGGGCGGCTATCCGGCCGTTGGCGTGCCGGCGTCTGCGCCGGGCGGATCGATGATGACAAGCGGCGATCCGGTGATGGATCGTATCCAGACCGAGATCCGAACCCTGACCCGCGACAGCGGCCCGCGCGCCGAACTGCGCACCGGCTATCGCGAGCGATCGGGTGAAGCGGGGCTGAGTGAACTCAAGGAACTGACCGGATCGGCCGAAGTCTCCACCAGCCTTGGCAACGGCCGGATCAAGGCGAGGGCGGAAGCCGTGGTTCTGGATGCCGGTCGTCCCAGCCGGTCGGGGCTTGCCCGCTTCGGCCGCAATGCGACGCCCGAGGCGCAGGGGATCGTCGATCAGGAGGAGTCCGCACTGGTGGACGCCGATACCCAGCATGCGTCCGGCGTGGCGCTGTCGGCCGCTTATGAGACGCCGCTGCTGAAGCTGGAGGCTGGCGTCACGCCGCTCGGTTTCGAGGATAGCGACGTGACCTGGCATGCGGCGATCAGCCCGCGCTTCTCGCCCTATGCGACGGCCCGCGCCTGGTTCGAACGCAAGCCGGTGACCGACAGTGTCCTGTCCTATGCTGGCACACGCGATCCCGTGACCGGGGCGATGTGGGGCCAGGTGATGCGGACCGGCGGCGGCGCATCCTTCTCCTATGATCAGGATGGGGCGGGGGTCTATGGCGACCTGTCCTATTATAAATATGCCGGGCATGACGTCCGCAAGAACCATGGTTTCCAGGCCAATGTCGGTGGCTATCTGCCCTTCTATCGCGGCGATCGGTCGTCGATCACTGGCGGCGTCAATGTGAACTATCAGGATTTCGACAATAATCAGAACTACTTCACCTACGGCTTTGGCGGCTATTTCAGCCCGCAGAGCTTCTTTAGCATAAGCCTGCCGGTGCGTTATGCCTATGCGTCGGACCTGCTGGAGGTGAAGGCGGGCGTGGCGCCTGGCTATCAGAGCTACAGCCAGGATCAGGTCAATGTCTATCCGACCGATCCGGCGGCACAGGCGGTGCTGGATGGCCTCAAGGCCCAGAACAGCGACGTGCGCTCTTATTATGACAGCCTGAGCAAGACCGGCTTTGCCCTTTCGACGGACGGCTCGATCTATTATCGTGTCAGTCCCAGCACGCGGGTCGGCGGTGAGATGAGCATCAACACCTTCGGCAGCTATGACGAGTTCAAGTCGCTGATTGGGATCAAACAGTCTCTGGGAGGCAATTGATGATCCGGGAAGCCGTGGAATATCAGCCCGCCGAAACCGATCAGTGGACGATGGACGGGCTGTCGCTGCTGACCGCGATGATTGGCAGCGAGGTGTTCGGCACCGCGACCCGTGGCCAGGCTGACGCCTTTTTCGGCGCAGTCGGTCGGCGCATCGCGTCGCTGCTTCAGGTCGCCGACATTTCGGACGGAGACGCGCTGATGGCGCGGATCAACCGGCTGTGGCGGACGTTGGGCTGGGGTGAGGCGCAATTGCGGATGACGGACGATGCAATCATGATCCAGCATATCGGCTTGCCCGAAACGCTCCAGGGCGATGTCGATGGCCGCTGGGCGGACATGGCGCCGTCGCTGCTGCGTGGCGCCTATGACGCCTGGTTCCGGGCGCTGGGCGGCGGCGCGGACCTGCATACATCCGTGCTCCAATGGCGCGACGGCATCATGGAAATACGCCATGGGCGTTGACCGGCGTGCGTTGCTGATGGGGATGGGACTGGTTTTCACGGCAGCCTGTGCCAAGGCGCGTCAGCCGCGGGGCAGCAGCGTGACCAATGGCGACTGGGCCCGGTTCAAGGCCGCCTTTCTCGATCCGTCGGGCCGCATCGTCGACAATGGCAATGGCGGTGTCAGCCATAGCGAGGGGCAGGGCTATGGCCTGGGCCTGGCATTGTGGAACGATGACCGGGAAGCGTTCGACGCTATCCTGCGCTGGACCGATAGCAATCTGGTCCGGCCCGACATGGCGCTTTACGCCTGGCGCTATGACCCGCGGCAGCCCAATCCGGTGGCGGACACCAATAATGCGACCGATGGCGACCTGTTCATCGCCTGGGCACTGGCCGAAGCCGCGAAAAGCTGGGGCGAGGGGCGTTATGCCACCCGCTCGGCCGAGATCCGCGCTGCGATCCGCCAGCATCTGGTGCTGGAACGCCATGGGCGCAAATTGCTGCTGCCCGGCCTGCAGGGCTTCGTCACGCCGGAGGCGGTGACGCTCAACCCTTCCTATTTCGTCTGGCCTGCGCTCGACGCCTTCCGCCGCCTGGATGGGGAGGCGGCCTGGGGGCGGATCATCAGCGACAGCGAAGCGCTGATGGCGGCGGCGCAATTCGGTCCGCTCAAGCTGCCGACCGACTGGGTCGATGTGACGGGGCATGACATGGTGGTGCCGGCCGTGGGCAAGCCCGCCCGTTTCGGCTTCGACGCGATCCGCGTGCCGCTCTACGCCCAGGCCGGGCGCCGGGCTGCGCTGCTGAAGCCGATCCGGGATTATTGGCAGGGCTATGTGACCCGGCAACAGCCGATCCCGGCCTGGGTCGATGTCCAGTCCGGGGAGGTCGCGCCCTATGCCCTGTCGGCGGGTGGCATGGCGATTGCCGGCAAGATCATGGGCCTGCCGCAACCGGCAGGCCTGTCGACCGACTATTATGCGGCCTCGCTGCAGATGCTGGCCGGCAAGCTCGCCTGATCGGGGCTGAGCTGGTGGCTCAGCCCAATATCCCCGGCAGGTCGAGGCCCTTGTCACGGGCACAGTCGCGCGCGATCTCGTAGCCCGCATCGGCATGGCGCATCACGCCGGTGGCCGGGTCGTTCCACAATACCCGCTCCAGCCGCGCAGCCGCTTCCGCCGTGCCGTCGGCAACGATCACCATGCCGCTATGCTGGCTATAGCCCATGCCGACGCCGCCGCCATGGTGCAGCGATACCCAGGTCGCACCCGACGCGGTGTTGAGCAGGGCGTTGAGCAGCGGCCAGTCGCTGACCGCGTCCGACCCGTCCATCATCGCCTCGGTCTCGCGATTGGGGGAGGCGACCGAGCCGCTGTCGAGATGGTCGCGGCCGATGACGACCGGGGCCTTGAGTTCGCCCTTTGCCACCATCTCGTTGAAGGCGAGGCCAAGGCGATGGCGATCGCCCAGGCCCACCCAGCAGATGCGGGCGGGCAGGCCCTGGAAGTGGATCTTCTCCCGCGCCATGTCGAGCCAGTTGTGGAGATGGGCATTGTCGGGCAGCAATTCCTTCACCTTGGCGTCGGTCTTGTAGATATCCTCCGGATCGCCCGACAGCGCGGCCCAGCGGAACGGGCCGATGCCGCGGCAGAATAGCGGGCGGATGTAAGCGGGGACGAAGCCGGGGAAGTCGAAGGCATTCTCCACGCCTTCGTCCTTCGCCATCTGGCGGATATTATTGCCATAGTCGGTCGTGGGCACGCCCGCCGCCTGGAAATCCAGCATGGCGCGGACATGGACCGCCATGCTGGCCTTGGCGGCCTTGGCCACCGCTTCGGGCTCGCGCTCGCGCCGCTCGATCCATTCGGCGACGGTCCAGCCGGCGGGCAGATAGCCGTTGACCGGATCATGGGCACTGGTCTGGTCGGTGAGCAGATCGGGGCGGATGCCGCGCGCGAACATCTCGGGCAGGATTTCGGCAGCGTTGCCGAGCAGGCCGACCGAGACGGGCTTCTTGTCGGCGCAGCTTTGCTCGATGATCGCCATGGCTTCCTCGATCGTCGAGGCCGCGACATCCAGATAACCGGTGCGCAGGCGCATCTCGATACGGCTCGGCTGGCATTCGATCGCGAGGCAGGAGGCGCCGGCCATGACGGCGGCGAGCGGCTGCGCGCCGCCCATGCCGCCCAGGCCCGCCGTCAGCAGCCATTTGCCGCTGAGGTTGCCGCCATGATGTTGGCGTCCCATCTCGACGAAAGTCTCATAGGTGCCCTGCACGATGCCCTGGGTGCCGATATAGATCCAGCTACCCGCGGTCATCTGGCCATACATGGCGAGGCCCCGCTTATCGAGCTCGTTGAAATGCTCCCAATTGGCCCAGTGCGGCACCAGATTGGAGTTGGCGATCAGCACGCGCGGCGCATCGCGATGGGTGCGGAACACGCCGACCGGCTTGCCCGACTGGACCAGCAAAGTCTGGTCGTCGTCCAGCCGCTTCAGCGTCTCGACGATCCGGTCATAGCTTTCCCAGTCGCGTGCGGCGCGGCCGATCCCGCCATAGACGACCAGCTCCTCGGGCCGCTCGGCGACGTCGGGATGGAGATTGTTCATCAGCATGCGCAGCGGCGCTTCGGTGAGCCAGCTCTTCGCGCTGAGATCGGTCCCGGTGGCGGGCTTGATGATGCGGCTATTGTCGATGCGGGTCATGAAGGTCGGCCTTCCTGGCGAGTGAAGGCGAGGCAGGCCTTCAAGATGGCGGTGAGGGTGGCGGTCAGCGGCGCGGCATGGGCCGGGTCGAGCGGCGGCGGCCAATTGGCCTCGGTGCGTTCGGCCGGTTCGTGGAGATAGCCGCGCATCGCGAGCTCCATCTGGATCGCATGGACGCCCTGTTCGGGCCGGCCATAATGGCGCGTGGTCCAGCCGCCACGGAAACGGCCGTCGACGACATGGCTCATGCCGCTTGCGGCGCAGAGGCGGGCGACCTCGGCGGTCAGGTCCGGCGAACAGGTCGTGCCGAAGTTGGTGCCGATGTTGAACTGCGGCAATGCGCCGTCGAACAGGCGCGGGACGATGCTGCGGATCGAATGGGCGTCGTAGACGACGACCCGGTCATGCCGGGCGCGCAGCCGGTCGATCTCCGCCTGTAGCGCGGCATGATAGGGGCTGAACCAGTTGGCCCGCCGCCGGTCGATCTCGGCCGCATCGGGGACGGCGCCGGCATAGAGCGGTTCGCCATCGAAATCGGTCGTCGGGCAGAGCTCGGTCGTCGCCTGCCCCGGATAGAGCGAGGCGCCGGACGGATCGCGATTGACGTCGATCACGCTGCGCGAAATGGTGGTGCGGATCGTCGTCGCGCCCAGATCGCGAGCGAAGGCGTAGAGCTGATCCACCCACCAGTCGGCATCGGCGCGCGCGATCCAGGGCGAGCGGAAGGCGTCGCCGACATCGGCCAGATCGGTGCCGGTGTGGGGAAAGGCGACGATCAGCGCCGCATCGCCCCGCCGGATGTCGAGCCAGTCGTTCATCCCAGCACCGGCAGGGCATGACCAGCGGCCGCCACCAGCGCGCCCGATCGGACGATGCGGTTGGCGGCCTCCATGTCGGGATGAAAATGGCGGTCGTCGGTGAGGTGCGGCACCTGATCCCGGACGCAGGCGCGCGCCGCTTCCAATGCCGTGCTGGAGGCAAGCGGGGCGTGGAAGTCCATGCCCTGCACCGCCGCCAGCAATTCGATGCCGATCACTGCAGTGGCGTTGTCCGCCATGTCGAGCAGGCGGCGCGCGCCATGCGCGGCCATGGAGACATGATCCTCCTGATTGGCGCTGGTCGGGATCGAATCCACGCTGGCCGGATAGGCTCGCTGCTTGTTTTCCGACACCAAAGCGGCGGCCGTCACCTGCGGGATCATGAAGCCCGAATTGAGACCGGGGCGCGGGGTCAAGAAGGCGGGCAGGCCCGACAGCGCCGGATCGACCAGCATGGCGATGCGCCGTTCGGCGATCGATCCGATCTCGCAGATGGCGAGCGCGATCATGTCGGCAGCGAAGGCGACCGGCTCGGCATGGAAATTGCCGCCCGACAGCGCCTCGTCGCTTTCCGGGAAGATCAGCGGATTGTCCGACACGCCATTCGCCTCGATGGCCAGCGTGGTCGCTGCCTGGCGCAGCAGGTCGAGCGCGGCGCCCATCACCTGCGGCTGGCAGCGCAGGCAATAGGGATCCTGCACGCGTTCATCGCCCTTCAGATGGCTCGCACGGATGGCGCTGCCTGCCATCAGGCCGCGCAGCGCATCGGCGGTCTCGATCTGCCCGGCATGGCGGCGCAGCGCGTGGATGCGCGGGTCGAAGGGGGTGTCGGAGCCCTTGGCCGCTTCGGTCGAGAGCGCGCCGGTGACGAGCGCGGACTGGAACAGCGTTTCCGTCTCGAACAGGCCGGCCAGCGCATTGGCGGTCGAGAATTGGGTGCCGTTGAGCAGCGCCAGCCCTTCCTTGGGGCCAAGTTCCAGCGGCGCGAGGCCGGCACGGGCCAGTGCTTCGGCGGCGGGCAGGCGCTCGCCGTCCAGCATGATGTCGCCGACACCAATCATCGCGGCGGCCATGTGCGACAAGGGCGCCAGATCGCCGCTGGCGCCGACGGACCCCTGGGCCGGCACCACCGGGGTCAGCCCCTGGACCAGCATCGCCTCCAGCAGGGCGACCGTCTGCGGCTGAACGCCCGACGCGCCCTGGCCCAGGCTGGCGAGCTTTAGTGCCATCATCAGGCGGATGACCGGCACGGAGGAGGGGGCACCGGTGCCGGCGGCATGGCTCAGCACGATATTGCGCTGGAGCGTGGCGAGGTCTTCGTCACCGATGCGGACGCTGGCCAGCTTGCCGAAGCCCGTGTTGATGCCATAGACCGGCTCGCCCTTCGCCAGGATGCGCGCCACCGCTGCCGCGCTTTGCGCGATGCGCGGGGCCGCCGCGCCATCAAGCCGGGCCGTCGCGCCGCGATAGATGGCGCGCCAGTCGGCCAGCGAAGCTTCGCCGGGGACGAGGATGATAGCGTTCATTGACCACTCCAGATGCGGGCATGGAGCGGGTTATACCCCATGCGATAAACCAGTTCGGCGGGGCGCTCTATGTCCCAGATGGCAAGGTCGCAGCTTTTGCCGACCTCCAGCGTGCCGATGTCGGCGGCAAGGCCGAGCGCGCGGGCCGCATTGCGGGTGACGCCCGCCAGACATTCGTCGATGGTCAGGCGGAACAGGGTCGCGCCCATGTTCATGACCAGCAGCAGCGAGGTGAGCGGCGAGGTGCCGGGGTTGCAGTCGGTCGCCAGCGCGATCGGCACGCCGGCACGGCGCAGCCCGTCGATCGGCGGCAGCTTCGTCTCGCGCACGAAATAATAGGCGCCGGGCAGCAAGGTTGCGACCGTGCCGGCGCGGGCCATGGCGGCGATTCCGTCTTCATCCAGATATTCCAGATGATCGGCTGACAGCGCGCCATGGCTGGCGGCGAGCGCCGCGCCATGGAGGTTGGAAAGCTGTTCGGCATGAAGCTTGACCGGCAGGCCGAGTGCGCGCGCGGCGGTGAACAGCCGGTCGGTCTGTGCCGGCGAAAAGCCGATCCCCTCGCAAAAGGCATCGACCGCGTCGGCTAGGCCTTCGGCGGCGACGGCGGGCAGCAATTCGTCGCACAGCATCGCGATATAGCCATCGGCATCGCTGGCATATTCGGGCGGCAGGGCGTGGGCGCCCAAGAAGGTCGTTATGATCCGCACCGGCCGTTCGCGGCCCAGCTGGCGCGCGGCGCGCAGCATCCGCAACTCGGAGACGGGATCAAGGCCGTAGCCGGACTTCACCTCGACCGTGGAGGCGCCCTCGGCGATCAGCGCGTCGAGCCGGGGCAGGGCGCTGGCGATCAGTTCCGCCTCGCTCGCTGCGCGGGTGGCGCGCATGGTCGAGACGATGCCGCCGCCGGCTCGGGCAATTTCTTCATAGGAGGCGCCGGCCAGGCGCAGCTCGAACTCGGCGGCGCGATCGCCGCCATGGACCAGATGGGTGTGGCAGTCGATCAGGCCCGGCGTGATCCAGCGGCCGGCGCAGTCGATTGTCTCAACGGGGGCGAATGCAGGGGCATCGGCACGCGAACCGGCAAAGGTGATACGGCCGTCGCGCGCGGCGATCACACCATCCTCGACCGCGCCGATCCCGTCGCCCGCCATCGTCGCCAGCCGGGCATTGGTCCATAGCCGATCGCATATCATCGTCATCGCCAGCCTCCCTTCACGGCCTTCCGCCCAGATTGCATGATTCGATATTTAATGTATAGACATTATATCGGTCCGGGAGATTTGCTGCCTATGACGTCCCTGTTTTTCGCGCATGTATTGCTGCCGGTGGGCTGGGCGCGGGACGTCCGCATGCAGTTGCAGGGCGGCACGATCGCGTCGATCGAGCAAGGCGCCGCCCCGCAGGCCGAGGATATCCGTCACCCCGTCGCGTTGCCGGGCCTGGCCAATCTGCACAGCCATGCCTTTCAGCGGGCGATGGCCGGCCTGACCGAGGTGCGCGGCCCGGCGGGCGACAGTTTCTGGACCTGGCGCGACCTCATGTATCGCTTCGTCGATCGCATGGACCCGGATGATATCGCGGCGATTGCGGCACAGGCCTATGTCGAGATGCTGGAAAGCGGCTTCACTCGTGTCGGCGAATTTCACTATCTGCATCACGCCGCGGACGGCGCGCCCTATGCGAACCCGGCGGAAACCAGCCTGGCGATCATGGCGGCGGCGGCGGAAAGCGGCATCGGCCTGACGCTGTTGCCGGTCTTCTATGCCTGGTCGGGGTTCGGCGCACAGCCGCCGAGCGAGGGCCAGCGACGTTTCATCAATGATCTCGACGGTTTTGCCCGGCTGCGCGAGGCAGCAATCGCCGGTGCATGCGATCTGCCCGATGCCGTGGTCGGCGTGGCGCCGCACAGCCTGCGTGCGGTTGCACCTGACGAACTGGCGCTGCTCGCCCGGATCGCGGGTCATAATCCGGTCCATATCCATATCGCCGAGCAGCAGAAGGAAGTGGCCGACTGCATCGCCTGGAGCGGCCAGCGGCCGGTCGAATGGCTGCTCGACCATGCGCCGGTCAGCAACCGCTGGTGCCTGGTCCATGCGACGCACATGACCGAGGATGAGGCGCGATCGATGGCGGCCAGCGGCGCGGTGGCGGGGTTGTGTCCGATTACCGAGGCCAATCTGGGCGACGGCCTCTTCCCGGCCGAACCCTTTCTGGACGCCGGCGGCGTCTATGGCGTCGGCAGCGATTCCAATGTCCGCATCGATGCGACCGAGGAACTGCGCCTGCTCGAATATGGCCAGCGCCTTGGCCTGCAGCAGCGCAATGTGCTGGCGCGCGATCCGGGTATGTCTACCGGTGATCGCCTTTATCGTTCGGCGGTGGCGGGCGGCGCGCAGGCGCTGGGTGTCTCCGCTGGGCTGCGCGTCGGCGCATCGGCAGATTTCGTGACGCTGGACCTTAATCATCCCTCGCTGTCCCATCGCCCGGTCGAGCGTGTGCTGGATGGGCTGATCTTCGGCGCCGGGCGCGAGGCGATCGATACGGTCTGGCGCCGGGGCGTGCAGATGGTAAGCGGCGGGCGGCATCGCGCCCGCGAGACCATCGCCACCCGCTATCGCCGGACGCTGGAGAAACTGACCGCGTGAAACAGCCGCTGCACGAGAAGATCCGCGCCGATTTCGAGGCCCGCATCCTGGCCGGCACGCTGGCGCCGGGCGACCGGCTGCCGACCGAGCAGGAACTGATGCAGGCGCATGGCTGTTCGCGCATGACCGTGAACAAGGCGCTGTCGGCGCTGCAATCGGCTGGCCTGGTCGAGCGGCGCAAGAAGGCGGGCAGCTTCGTCGCGCGTCCGCGCGTCCATTCGATGGTGCTGGATATCCCGGACCTTGCCGTCCAGATTGGCGAGCGCGGCCAGCGCCACAGCTATCGCCTGACCCGGCGGCAGGTGCGCGGCCCGATTGCCGGGCGCGACGAGGAAGCGGCGCTGGCCAATGGCGCGCAACTGCTGGAACTGGATGGCATTCATTGCGCCAATGATCGGCCGCTGGCGGTGGAACATCGCCTGATCGCGACCCGCGCCGTGCCCGCGATCGTCGATGGCGATTTCGACAGCATCTCGCCGGGCACCTGGCTGCTGCAGCATGTGCCCTGGACCGAGGCGGAAAACCGGATTTCGGCGGTAGGCGCAACGCGGGAGGAGGCCGCCCAACTCGGCATCGCGCCCGGCGCGCCCTGCCTGTGCGTCGAGCGCCATACCTGGCGCGGCGGCGACCCGATCACCTATGTCCGCCAGGTCTTCCTGGCCGACGCCTATGACATGGTGGCCCGCTTCGGGCCGGCGGGCGGTTGACGGGCCAAAGGCAAATCGGCGCTCTTCCCCGCTGCCGACAAGGGCTGTCGGCAACAGGAAAGAGCGCCCGTCGACAGGCTCCGGTCAGGCCTCAAAGGCCGCCTTCTGCCTGTCGCTGCGAAGACCTCATGGTAGCGTAGAGGCCTCCGCATTCTCGATCGTCATGATGCCCGGTGGCATGCCGCGCTCGGCCTTCTGCCGGGCGACCATGGCGCGGATTTCCGCGCGCAACGCCTTTGCATCATAGATGATGCCGTCCTTGATCGTGTAATCGACGCCGCCGACCCGATCGACCTTGCCGGTCGCATCATTGAGCCTGATCGATCCGGTGCCGAACAGCAATTTCATGTTGGCCAGCGGGTTGCCCTTGATGACCACCAGGTCGGCCTTGCGGCCGACCCGGATGGTGCCGATCTGGTCCTCATGGCCGAGCAGCCGGGCGCCTTCCTGCGTCGCGGCGTGGATCACCTCCAGCGGGCTGAACCCCGCCTCGCGCAGCAATTCCATCTCCTGGATATAGCCGAAGCCATAGAGATTGTAGATATAGCCGCTATCGCTGCCCACGGTGACGCGGCCGCCACGGTTCTTGTAGTCGTTCACGAACCGCATCCAGCGGCGATAATTGTCCTTCCACGCCATTTCATGCTCGGTGGTCCAGTCGAACCAATAGGCGCCATGATTGGTGCGGCTCGGGCGATAATAGTCCCACAGCGCCGGCATGGTGTAATCGGCATGCCATTGCGCCCGGCTCATCCGCATGAAGTCCCGGCTGGTGAGATAGGCGGTGAAGGTCGGGTCCAGGGTGAAGCCGCGTTCCAGCAGCGTGTCCATCACCTTGTTCCACTGGTCCGATCCCGGCTCGGCCGCCTGCGCCCACAGCCGCCCGGCCTCGCCGAAGCGCATCTGCTCGTCATTGTTGATGAACTCGGTGGGAAAGGCCTGGATGCGCTGGTCGGTGAACATCGCTTCGGGCAGGCCATACCAATGTTCCATGCTTTCCAGGCCCGCGCCCGACGTGCCCAGCACATTGGCATAGGCGACCAGTTGCTGGGCATGGTGCATGGTGCTGTGCAGGCCGAGCTTCTTCGTCTCGTCGAGCGCGGCATAGAGCACATCCTCCGGCGCGCCGCCGATGAACTTGATGCCGTCGGCGCCGCGCTTCTTGGCTTCCTGGATCACCGCGCGGGCGGTGGCGGCGTCGTTCACCGGGCCGCGTATCTGGTGGAACATCGGATAGATGTCGATGCGCGGGGCGACGATCTCGTTGCGGGCACTGCGGGCCTTGATCTCGGCCAGCCATTCGATCGGATGGCCGCTGCCCAGGTCGCGGACGGAGGTGATGCCATGCGCCATCCAGAGCTTGAGAATATAGTCGGACGGCACTTTCTGCGCGTCGCTCAGCGAATGAAGATGGACATGGGCATCGACGAAGCCAGGCATGACATAGGCACCGGCCAGGTCGATCTCATGGTCGCCGGGCGCGGCGCGCAGCGCGGGATTGATCGCGCCGGGCGCGCCGATCGACTTGATTTCGGCGATGCGATCGTTCGACAGGACGATGTCGAACGGCCCCTGCGCCGGGGCGCCGGTGCCGTCGATCATATAGACATGGCGCAGCACCGTGCGCTGGAACGGCCCTACGCCCTGGTTGCGGGCGGGAATGGGATCGGCGGTCTTTGCCGCCGGCGCATTGGATGCTTCGGGCGCCGCGAGCGCGCTGCCGCTCAGGAGCAGCGCCGCCAGGGCGAGAATGGGACGGGACCGGACGGCCATGCGACGCTCTCCTCTATAGCTGTTGTAAGTGGCGGGCCGGAGCGCCACGGCTCCGGCCCGCCTATCGGCCGGATCAGAACTTCATTCGTGCGCCCACGAAGTAGCGGCGACCCAGCGTGTCATAGAGCGACACGTCGGTATTGGCGTCGCCGACCAGCGTCGTGCCTAGGATCGGCGGCTGCCGGTCGAGCAGATTGTTGACGCCGCCGAAGAAGGAGAAGGTCTCCGTCGCGTCGATCGAGAAGCTGGTGTCGAGATACCAGACCGGGTCCACCGACTTCACCACATTGGTGGCGGTCGGATAGAGCTTCAGGTCGCCGATCATCCGGCCCTGCAGGCGGAAGCTCAGCGGGCCGCTGGCATAGGTGGCGCCCAGGTTTAGCTTGAAGTCCGGGGTGATGAAGCCGCCGGTGCCGACTGAGCAGCCCGCGCCATAATAGCCGGCGCAATCCTGCGGGGCGGAGGTGGCGAGCACCTGCGTCGTGCGCTCGAACAGCCAGCTGGCGATCGCCTGCAACGACAGGCTGGCATCGTCACCCAGCGACAGCGCACCGGGCAGCGGCACGCGATAATCGACCTGCGCGTCGATGCCGTTGACCTTGAGCGAGCCGATATTGTTGCTCGACACGCTGACATAGTCGAGCTGGCCATTGCCCAGGCGCGTGATCGCCCGGCAGGTGGCGCTGCCCGCATCCATCATCGTGTAGCAGTCGTTCATCGTCTGCTGCGCGTTGACGGTCATGATCGCGTCGTCGACCTTCACGTTGAAATAGTCGACCGTGATGTTGAGGCGCGGGATGAAGGGCGGCGAGATGACGGCACCGATCGTGTAGGTCTTCGACTTTTCCTCGCGCAGGTTCGGGTTGCCGCCGCTGTCCTGGTTGAGGCCGAGCGTCGCCTGGGTGAAGTTGGCGATTTCGCCCGCCGGCACGCCGGTGGCGACGCAGAAATTCTTGAGCGCGTCGCTGCGATTGTCGCCGCCCGAGGTCGGGATGGCGCAGGGATCGGTGCCGCTGGAATAGCCGCGGGTCACCGCCGTATAGAGTTCGGCGATATTGGGCGCGCGGATCGCGCTGTTATAGGCGCCACGGATGCGGATCCAACTGACCGGGGCATATTCGCCGCCCAGCTTCCAGGTGAAGACCTTGCCGACCGAGCTGTAATCCGAATAGCGGGCCGCACCCTCGATCGCGAGCGTGTCGAAGAAGGGCATGTCGGCCAGGATCGGGATGCGCAGTTCGCCGAACAGTTCCTTGACGTCATAGGCACCGGCCAGCGCCTTTTGCGACACCGCGCCATATTCATTGGCCAGGTCGAGCGGGCTGGGGCTGAACGTATATTTGTCCTTGCGATATTCGGCGCCCAGCGCGACCGAAACCGGGCCGGCCGGCAGTTCGAACAGGGTGCCGGCGATGCTGGCGCCCGCGACCTGGCGGGTGAAGATGTCATGGCTTTCACGCACCGGAGTCAGGAAGGCGCCGGCTTCCGGGCTGATCGAATTGAGGCCCAGGATCGACACGGGGACGCAGCCCAGCGACTGGTTGCGGCAGACGACATTGCCCGAGGAATCGATGACCGCGTCCAGACCCATCGACAGGCGGGTTTGCGAGATCAGACCCTCGTTGCGGGTGTCGGTGCGGTTGCGCATATATTGGTAGAAGGCGTCCCACTTCCAGTCGCTGCCCAGCAGCGACACATCACCGCGCAGGCCGGTGGTGATCTGGTAGGATTGCCGTTCGTAGCGATAGTTGCGGGTGCCCAGTTCGTCCGCGCGGCGGCCGCCGCCGACGATTTCCGCCGTGCCGTCGCCATTGGTGTCGAAGATGGCGGCATTGTTGGTGAAGAACTGGCGCAGGCTTTCGGGCAGCACCGGGTTGCTGGCATAATTGGGGATCAGCAATGTCGAGGAGGCGGCGCCGGGCGTCAGCGGGGTGAAGCTGTCGGGCGCCAGGATCATGTCATTTTTGGCGTTGACGAAATAGGCCTCGGCATAGGCGGTGATCTTGTCGGCCACCTCATAATGGGCGTTGGCGGCGACGTTGAAGCGATCGAGCGGGCGCTGCA
Source organism: Sphingobium yanoikuyae (assembly GCF_013001025.1). NCBI lineage: Bacteria > Pseudomonadati > Pseudomonadota > Alphaproteobacteria > Sphingomonadales > Sphingobiaceae > Sphingobium > Sphingobium yanoikuyae. The sequence continues at coordinate 1,452,099 of NZ_CP053021.1, forward strand.
GCAGATTATAGGGCGCGTAGTTGTAGGTGTCCTCCGGCTGGCAATAGGGCAGGACGGTGCCGTTCTCGCCAAAACGAATGCCGGTGACCGACGTGCAACTGCCGCCGGGGGTCAGGTTGACGCCGGTCAGCGCTGCACGCTGCGCGGCGCTCAGCGGGACGCGCGTGCCGGGGATGCTGCCCGACCCCGAATAGACCAGCTGGCCGTTGACTTCGCCCAGCGGCGTGCGGCTGAAACCACGATCATTCTGGGTGATCGACGACTGGCGGGTCCAGCTGCCCGACAGAGTGATATTGCCCCGGCCATCGGCGGTGCTGGTGCCAAAGGTCAGGTCGAGCTTCTTCGATTCGGCGTCGCCGCGATCAGAAATGCCATATTGGGCGCTGGCTTCGACGCCCTCGAACTTGTCGTCGAGGATGAAGTTGACCGCGCCGGCGATCGCATCGGAGCCATAGACGGCCGACGCGCCGCCGGTGATGATCTCGACGCGCTTGATCAGGGCGTCGGGAATGGAGGCAAGGTCGACATTGCCGTTGGAATCGGCGGGGATGAAGCGGCGGCCATTGACCAGCACCAGCGTGCGGGTGTTGCCCAGGCCGCGCAGATTGGCGGTCAGCACGCCCGACCCGCCGCCATTATTGACGGTGGAGGTGTTGCCCGACGCCAGCTGCGGCATCTCGTTCAGGGTCTTTTCCAGCGTGACGTTGCCCGACAGCTTCACATCCTCGCTGCCCATGACCGAAATCGGGCTGGGCGCGGTCAGATCGGTGCGGACCAGGCGCGACCCGGTGACGACGATGTCGGTGGAGGGCTGGGCCGCCTCCTGGGCCTGGGCGGTGGAACCCAAGCCGCCGCCGGCTAGGATGGTCGACAGCAACAGAAAGGCATTGCGGCGGCCGTACAGGCCCGCCGGTCGGATCGTCATCATTGGTCTATCCCCTTGTAATCGCTAGGATTCAATTCATTCGACACAGATTATGATTTTGCATGCGCAGCAATGTGGGATGCTGCGCCGATGTCGGCTCCTGCGTACCGGACCGCCTGACGGTCCCCCGGACGGGTGTTCAGCTCCTCTCTCTGTCTTTGCAGCTCTTTGACCGCTTCAATGTATATGGAATATCGTATACTTTAATCATGCTAAGGCTGCAGGAGGCTGTCAAGATTGCAGTTAAATGTCAGTCCGCAGTCGCCGGCTAAAAGCGTCGAACGGGGAGTTAGTGTAATGAAAATAAATAGAAAAATTGTTCGTTCCCTGCTGCTGCCTGGAGCGGCTCTGGGGCTGTTCCGGCCCGAGATTGTTGCAGCTGAAACAATATGGATACGCGACGTAACCGTCATCGACGGCACCGGGGCTGCGCCGAAGGCAGGGCAGGACGTGCTCATCGCCGATGGGAAGGTCGCAGCGGTCGGCACAAAGCTGAAGGCGCCGGCCTCGGCGCGGCAGGTCGACGGCCGCGGGCGCTATCTGCTGCCCGGCTTCATCGACTCCAATGTTCATGCGACCGTCTATGGCAATCCGGCGCGCCGCGACACCTCATCGCGTTATGCCGACCGGAACGAGGAACTGGCGCTCGAATTTGCCCAGCGCCAGTTGCGCGCGGGCGTCACCACCATGCGCGACAGCTATGGCGTGCTGCCGCCGCTGCTGGCGGTGCGCGACCGGATCGCCAGCGGCCAGGCGATCGGCGCGCGCATGCTGGTGGCGGGCAATATATTGGGCTGGGGTGGGCCATTTTCGCTGACCTATTCGCTGACCGGCGATCGCGACCTGACCCTGTTTCAGGAACAGTGGAACGACATGCTGGCCCAGGGCATGGGCGAGGAACTGATGGACATGACGCCGGAACAATTGCGGGCCGCCGTCAGCGCCTATCTCGATCGGGGCGTCGATTTCCTCAAATATGGCGGCACCAGCCATTTCATGATGCCCTCGCTGATCGGCTTTTCGCCGCGCCAGCAGGCGGTGATCGTGGCGGAGGCGCACAAGCGCGGCAAGATGGCCGAAACCCATGCCACCAGTTCGGAAGGGCTGCGCCTGGCGGTCGAGGCGGGGATCGACCTGATCCAGCATCCCGAGATATTGAGCCGCGACTATCCCGACGATCTGATCGCGCTGATCCTGTCAAAGGGGACGCTGTGCGCGATGCGGTCCAACATGGTCACCGGCGCGGTACGACAGAAGCAGATCGCAAGGCGCGCCAGGGCGGTGGCGGACATTGCGCAGATGCCGCCGGCGCTGACCAGCACCGAACTGCGTCGCCGGGCGGCGATGCGCGGCGACGATGCGGAGATCGAGCGGCGCAATGCCGAGCGGCTGGTCGCGGCCGGATGCCCCGTCACGATCGCGACCGACAATTATCTGGGTGATGCGCCCGAATTTCGCCGCGGCCCCAAATCGCCGGAGCAGGAGCCAGGCGAGGGGAGCCTGCTGGCGATCGAAGGGCTGGTGGAACTGGGCATGACGCCGATGCAGGCGATTGTCGCGGCAACCCGCAACGGCGCGCAGGCAGCCGGGCGGCTCCAGGATCTGGGCACGGTGGAGCCGGGCAAGATCGCCGACCTGCTGCTGCTGGACGCCGATCCGCTGGCCGACATCCATAATATCCGCCGCCTCGGCCGGCTGTTCGTCGCGGGCAAGGAGGTCGATTTGCAGGCCCTGCCGCAGACGCACCTGTTCGTGGTGGATCAGCCAATGCCCAGAGGGCGTTGCCTGCCGTCTGCAAGCGGGCAACGCCGGATGTCCGTTCCTCCCCTGCAAGGGGAGGGGGACCGGCGAAGCCGGTGGAGGGGTGTTCCGCTATCGAACGGGTGACGCCCCTCGATCAGGACGGGTGCGGGGGGATAGGAAGACCATCCCCGCGCGCCCGTCCTGCCGCCTATTCCGTCGCGCTGTCGTAGAAGGCCAGCAAGTCGCGGCGCAGGCCCTTCATGGACTCCGGGTGGATGTAGATCATGTGCCCGGATTCATAATAGCGATAGCTGATATCGGCCTGCAGCGCCTTGTCGAGCTGCATATGCTTCAGGTCATATTCGGCGCCGGCAAAGGGCGTCGCCATGTCATAATAGCCGTTGAGCGACAGCACTTTCAGATGGCTGTTGGTGCGCATCGCGCGGGCCAGGTCCAGCGCGGTGTCGGCCGCCGGCATCGGCCGGCCGCCGCCGCCCGGCGCGCGATGGCGCTGGTCCCAGGCCGGGCTGATCTCCTTGTAGAAATTCGGGCGGTAGCTGAGCGGCGTCTTGTAGCCGAGCGTGCCGAACAGATAGGAATTGAGCGCCGCGATATAGGCGCCGCTGATCGAGGTGTCGGCCGCGTCAAATTCGGGATCGGCGGCGCTGTCGTCGACATCGATGCCGACGAAGCGGGAATCCAGCCGTCCGACGGTGCGGCTGCTGTCGCGCATCAGCTCCTTGCGGAACCGGCCGAGATCGACGCGCAGCTTGTTCTGCAGGATGAAGCCCTTGGACAGGCCGGTATAGGCGGCTAACTGGGTCGCGATCGCATCGCGCTCGCCATCGGGCAGGTCGTCGCCCTTGGCCAGTGCGGACAGATAGGGGCCCAGGGCAAAGGCGCGCACTTCGCTCAGGAACGGCTCCAGCGTCGCCGGTCGGTTGGGCAGGCGGTTATGATACCAGGCGGTGGCGGCATAGCTGGGCAGATAGGTGACGTTGATCTGGTCATAGCCCGGATTGCGGATGCCATAGTTCAGGATCGACGACAGCAGCACCACGCCGTTCATCTGCACGCCGCGTTCCTGCAGCGTGTTGACCAGGCCCGCCGCTCGCAGCGTGCCATAGCTTTCGCCGAGCAGGAATTTGGGCGCATTCCAGCGATTGTTGATCGTCAGATAGCGCTGGATGGCGCTGGCAAAGGCGTCGATGTCCGGATCGACGCCCCAGAAATCCTTGCCCTGTGCCTTGCCGAGCGGACGCGACAGGCCGGTGCCGATCGCGTCGATGAAGACCAGGTCGCTGCGGTCGATCAGGCTGTCGGGATTGGGGCCGATGGCGAAGGGGGCGGGGCGAGCGGTGTCGGGCGTCGGCGTATCCACCCGGACGGGGCCAAAGGAGCCGATGTGCAGCCACATGGTCGACGAACCCGGACCGCCGTTGAACAGGAAGGTGACGGGGCGTTCCTTCGCGCCCTTGGCCCGATCGGCGACATAGGCGGTGTAGAACATGCTCGCGATTGGTTCGCCGGCATCGTTGCGGATCGTCAGCGTGCCGGGCGTGGCGGTATAGTGGATCAGCTTGCCGGCGACCGTCACCGACGCGCGGCTGGGCATCGCCTGTTCCTCGACCGGGGCGACGGCGCTATCGTCCTTCTTGGCCTCTTCCTTCTCCGCCGGGGCAGGCTTGTCGGCGGCGATCGACGGCGCAGCCAGTGCCGTCAGCAGCAGGGGAAGGGCGGAATATGCGATGTTTTTCGGGATCATGACTCTGCCTGTTGCCTAAATTTGCGGCGAACCGTACATCGTATACCAAATCTGTCAAATGTGCATATGCGTCATCTTCGTAAAGTTCCAAGGGAGGACCAGAACATGAAGAACCGATGGCCCCGGCTCGCCGCCGCTGCCGCACTGTTGCTCGCCACGCCGGCACTGGCGCAGGGCTTCGATGCCGCGCAGGTCAAGCAGGGCGACCATGTCATCCGCGATTTCGCCTTTCGCTCCGGTGAGAAGCTGCCCGAACTGCGGATGCATTATCGCACCATCGGCACGCCGCATCGCGATGCCAAGGGTCGGATCGACAATGCGGTGATGATCCTGCACGGCACTGGCGGATCGGGCGCGCAGTTCCTGCAGCCGCAATTTGCCGACGAACTTTACGGCCCCGGCCAGCCGCTCGACGTGCGCCGCTATTTCATCATCCTGCCCGACAATATCGGCCATGGCGATTCCTCCAAGCCCAGCGACGGCCTGCGCATGGCCTTTCCCCATTATGATTATGACGACATGGTCGAGGCGCAGCGCCGCATGCTGGTCGACGGGCTGAAGGTCGATCATCTGCGGCTGACCTTCGGCACCTCGATGGGGTGCATGCACATCTTCGTCTGGGGCGAGAAACATCCCGGCTTTGCCAGTGCGCTGATGCCGATGGCGTGCCAGGCAGCGCCGATCGCCGGGCGCAACCGGATGTGGCGCAAGGCGGCGATGGACGGCATCCGCGCCGATCCCGCCTGGCAGGATGGCAATTACAAGGCGCAGCCGCTGCTCGGCCTGCGTACCGCATCCAGCCTGTCGCAGATCGCCGGTGCCGCCGCCTGGTACATGCAGGTACAATTCCCCACGCGCGACGCGGTCGACGCCTATTGGAAGGAACGGTTCGATCGCGACATCGCCAGCCGCGACGCCAATGATTATCTCTACCAGCTCGATTCCTCGCGCGATTATGATCCGTCCGCCGATCTGGAGAAGATCAGCGCGCCGATGACCTGGATCAATTCCTCCGACGATTTCATCAATCCGCCGGAAATGGGCATGGCCGAAACGGCGGCCAAGCGCCTGAAGACCACGCGCTACAAGCTGATCCCCTATTCGCCCGAGACGCGGGGGCATAGCACCCACACTTGGGCGAAATTCTGGAAGGATGAACTGGTCGCGCTGCTGGCGCGCAGCTGATCTTTGATGCGCCTGTCGGCGCATGGCGGCTCCAGCCCGCTCCCCCGCCCGACCACCCATATATACTGCCGTTGGGTGGCCGGGTGGGGGAGCGGGCCGGTACGGAATGGAAATGCGCGCTTCCGCGCATTTCCCAAAAGACGCTATCGGCCGCCTTGTTGCATGAGGCGGCCGATACGCGGCGACACGATCAGGATGATGAGGCCGATCAGCATGGCAAGGCCACCGATCCGGCCATAAGCGGCGAGCACCGTGCTTGCCTGGTCTGCCCCCGCCGATGCGCCGATGGCGGCGGCGATCACGCCCGACATGAAATTGCCGCCCGCCGTCGCCAGGAACCAGGTGCCCATCATCAGCCCCAGCATATGGGGCGGCGACAGGCGCGACATCGCTGCCAGCCCGACCGGCGACAGGCACAGTTCGCCCATGGTGTGGAGCAGGTAGAGCAGCAGGATGAAGAGCATCGGCATCTTCGCCCCCGGCAGCATCATGCCCGCGCCGACCAGCAGCAGGAAACCGGCGCCGACCTGGATGATGGCCAGGCCGAACTTGGCGGGGGCGGACGGCTCCAGCCCGCGCCGGCCGAGCTTCAGCCATAGCCAGGCGAAGAAGGGCGCGAGCAGGAAGATGGAGAAGGGACCGACCGCCTGGAACAGCGAGGCCGGCACGGTGATGCCGAACATGGTGCGGTCGACATGCCGATCGATGAACAGGTTGAGCGAGGAGCCGGTCTGTTCGAACAGACCCCAGAAGACGGGCTGCACCACCAGCAGGAAGATCGCCACCAGCAACCGCCCGCGCGCTGCGGGATCGAGCTTCAGGCAGGCATAGGCGACCAGGCCGATGCCCATGGCAAAGCCGCTGGCGCTCAGCAGATAGCCGACCGTCGCGGGGCTGGCGAGCAGGGCGAGCATCGCCGCGGTGAAGGGCAGGGCGCTGGCATAGAGCCAATATTCGCGGGGGATGCCGAACAGCGGGCTCGCCAGCCAGGCCGGGTCGGGCGCCTCGCCCTGGCCCTGCAACAATGGCCTGCCCATGACGAAGACGATGATGCCCAGGATCATGCCCAGCGCCGCTGCGCCAAAGCCCCAGGACCAGCCGATCGTTTCGCCCAGCAGGCCGCAGACGAGCGGGCCGAGTGCGCCGCCAAGGTTAATGCCCATGTAGAAAATGGTGTAGGCCGGATCGCGACGCATGTCGTCGCGGGGGTAGAGCTGGCCGACCAGCACCGAGACATTGGCCTTGAGGAAGCCGGTGCCGACCACGATCACCGCCATGCCGGCGAGAAAGATGCGGGTCGCGCTCTCACGGTCGCCGCCCAGCGCATCGAGGCCGAGCAGGATATGGCCGCAGGCGATGACGATGCCGCCGAACAGCACCGCCTTGCGCGCGCCGAGGTAGCGATCGGCCAGCCAGCCGCCGACCAGCGGGCTGACGAACACCAGCGCGATATAGGCGCCATAGAGCATGCCCGCGCGCTCGTCGGAGAAGAGGAACTGCTTGGTCAGGTAGAAGATCAGCAGCGCCCGCATGCCGTAGAAGGAGAAGCGCTCCCACAATTCGGTGAAGAAGAGAATGAACAGGCCGCGCGGATGGCCGAGGAAGGTGGCGGTGGCGTGATGATCGGCTGGGGGCATGGCGCTCATTGGCAGTAGGCAGGGTGGGTCGAGTCCGGCTCGAACGCGGACACATGGTTGAGGGCGATCACCCAGCGGCCCTCGACCTTGCGCATCAGCCGCGTGTTGATGCCGGACTGGCCGGGTTTGGCGGCAAGGTGGAAACGGCTGATCAACTGGGCCGCATCGGGCGCCAGCATCTCGATCCTGATGTCGCAGAAATGGAGCGTGCCGCGCGTTTCGGGCGAGGCGCCATAGTCGCGGACATAATGATCGAGCGTCCCCTGCCAGTCGCGCTGGAACTGGCCGCGCGACACGAAGGTGACGCCGGGGTTGAGGAAGCCCGCCATATAGCCGCGAAAATCACCCCGGTTCCAGGCAAGCTCCATGTCGGCGATCACCTGCCGGATCGCCGCCTTCTCGGTCTCCACCGAAGGGGGGATCGGCGCGGCGCCCATGCAGAGCGCCGCGCCGATCAGGGGGAGGAGAATGCGCTTACTGCGCCGCACCGGACGCCCCGGCTGCGGCCTTGGCCTTTTCCGCCTGGATGAAGCGGTCAAGCTCCGCCTCCATCACCGGCAGCGGGACCGATCCCATGGTCAGCAGCGTGTCGTGGAACGGGCGCTGGTCGAACTTGTCGCCCAGTTCCGCCTCGGCCTTGGCGCGCATCTTGCGGATCGACAATTCGCCCAGCTTGTAGGCCAGCGCCTGCGCCGGCCAGGCGATATAGCGATCGACCTCATTGGTGATGTCGAGCTTCGCAAGCGCGGTATGGCTGGCCATATAGTCGATCGCCTGCTGCCGCGTCCAACCCATGGAGTGCATGCCGGTGTCGATCACCAGCCGCACTGCGCGCCACATTTCGAACGTCTCGCGGCCGAACTCCTCATAGGGCGTCTCATACATGCCCAGCTTGGTCCCCAGCCATTCGGTATAGAGGCCCCAGCCTTCGCCATAGCCCGAGAAATAGGTCTGGCCACGGAAGGCCGGGCGATTGGGGGCTTCCAGCGCATAGGCGGCCTGGAAGCTGTGGCCCGGATTGCATTCGTGCAGCGTCAGCGCGGTCAGATTGTAGAGCGGGCGCGAGGGCAGGTCATAGGTGTTCATCAGGCAGGATTCGAGCCCGCCCCGACCCGAGGTATAGATGGGCGCGATCTCGTCCGGCACCGGCAGGATGGTGAAGCGATAGCGCGGCAAATTGTTGAACGTGTCCTTCAGCTTGCCGTCCATCTTCTTGGTAACATAGGCGGAATAGGAGAGCAGCTCGCGCGGCGTCTTGGCATAGAATTGCGGATCGGTGCGCATGAATTCCAGGAACTCGGCGAAGCTCCCCTGGAACTTAGCGTCCGCCATCGTCTTCTTCATGTCCGCGTCGATGCGCGCGACTTCCTTGAGGCCGATCTCGTGGATCTGCTGCGGCGTCAGGTCCAGCGTCGTATATTCGCGGATCTGGTCCTGATAGAAGGCCTTGCCGTCGGGCAGCGAATAGGCGTCGATCGTCTTGCGCGCCTTGGGCATATATTCGCCGCGCATGAAGGTCAGCAGCTTCTGATAGCTGGGCGCGATGGCGTCGCGGATCAGTGCCTGGGCCTGTGCCTGCATCGCCTGGCGCTGGTCGGCCGGGATGGTGTCTGGCATCGCGGCGAATGCTTTGTAGAAGGGATTGTCGGTGCCGGCGGCCAGGAACGGCTCGATCGTCTTGTCACGCCCCTCGATCGACACGCGCGGCACGGTATAGCCGCGCTTCAGGCCCGCCTGCATGTTCGCGATCTGCTCGTCGAAATAGCGCGGGATATCCTTCATCCGGCCGAGATAGCGGCGATAATTGTCGGCGCTGGAAAAGGGCGTGCGCGGGTTGAGGCCGGTCCAGAAGAAGGTATCGCTGTTGAACGGCGCCTCATAGGTCTTGTACTTGATCTTGGTCGCATTCTCCCAGACCGAGGTCTTGAACACCGCCTTGTTGATATATTCCTCATGCGACAGTTGCGCGTCGGGGATCTGGTCGAGCTGTTTGAGGATGTCGCTCCAATAGGCATAGCGGCGCTGCTGGGTGGCGGCCGTCACGCTGGGCAGATGATCGTCGGCGCCGCCTTCGGTCCGGCCGCTGCCGGGCAGCCGGGCAAATTCCTTCTGGCGCCAAGTCCATTCGGCGTCATACAGTGCCTTAAGCTTCAGGTCGGCGGCGGTCGGTTGTGCGGCCGGTGCGTTGGCGGCCGGCGCCGTCTGGGCGAGGACAACCGGGGCCGTGCCGGCGAGCCAGGCGATGGCGAGCAAGGATGCGGCATGGGGCATTTTCATGAATGTCTCTCTTCCCTGTTCGGCGAAGCGATCCGGCGCCCCGCTCCTATCAATAATGTATACGATATACCTTGATTAAGGCGGGTCAAGTGCGTGTTTCGCCCGCGGGCGTGAAAATGCGCGCGCCGAACATCGGCCCGGCCCGCGTCATGCCGGGGGCCGGCTGGACGCGGATGACCACCGTGCTCTTGCCGCGCGTCAGTGCTTCGGGAATGGCGTAGGTGACGTCGAAAAATTCGCCCGGCCGGTCGGCATCCAGCTTCTGCGTCGCGATTTTCTGGCCATCGACCAATATGTCGAACAGCCGGTTGCGCTCCTCGCCCCAATAGGTGGCCTGCAGGATCAGCGGGCCGGACTTCACCTTCATGCGGAACTGGAAATGGCCGTCGGTGCGCGCGTCGCGCCCATGCCGTCCGCGATAGGTTGTGGTGTAGGAAAGTTTCGCCTCCAGCCCATGATCGCGCTCGGGCTGCATCTCGCCCAGATGCATGACGTCGACCGAGCGCCGCTCCAAGTCGCGGAGGTGCGCCTGCTCGACGGCAAAGGCTTGTTGTTCGACGCCCCATTCGTCTTGAGTGAAGCGCTTGAAATAGACAGCGGTGCGGCGGTCTCGTTGCTGGAAGAAGGGAGCGAAGCTGAGGTCGGCGGGCTTGCCGATGCCGACGGTGCGATAGGCGGGCACGGCGGCGGTTGTGGCAGCAAAGCCCTGCGTCACATCGGCGGCGACAAGCGCCGGGGATGGACCGTCAAAGGGCTGGTCGGCCGCGCCCAGATCGGCCGCCAGCACGACCGGGCCGTGCAGCAGCGCGATGGTCCGGGCATCATCCGGCGTTGCTTCGACCCGCAATGCCATCGGCAGGTCCAGCGTCACCTGATCGCCGGCCTTCCACTTGCGATCGATCAGGGCATAGCCATCGGCGATGCGCGGGGCGGGCAGGGGCGTGCCGTTGACGGCGATACGCGCGTCCTGGCACCATCCGGGGATGCGCAGCGCCAGGGTGAAGCGGCCGGCCCGCGCCAGTTCCGGGATCGACATCGCGATGTGCCCGTCGAACGGATAGCCGGTCTCGATCCGCAGCTTCGCGCCCCGTGCCGCCCAGTCGGCTTCGCTGGGGATATAGAGATTGGCGATCAGCATGTCGGCCGGCCGGTCGGCATCTTCCCACCAGATGGATTCTCCGTGCTTGGCATGGCTTTCCATGCCGCTGCCGACGCAGCACCAGAAATCGTCGAACGGTTCCGACCAGACGCGGTGCGACCCCGACATCAGCGGCACCATATAGGCGAACATGCCGGTGGCCGGGTTCTGATGCGCCAGGATATGGTTGATATGGGCGCGCTCATAATAGTCGAACAGGCGCGCCTCGGGCTTCCAGGCATAGAGATGCCGGGTCAGCTTCAGCATGTTATAGCTGTTGCAGCTTTCGCAGGTCTGTTCGGTGATATGCTTGGAAATTGTGCCGGGATCAGGGAAATATTCCCGGTCGGCATTGCCGCCGATGACGTAGCTATACTGACCGACCACGGTCTCCCAGAAGAAGTTGGCGGCGATCGCGTCGGCGGCATTGCCGGTGATCTCGTGCAGGCGGGCAAGGCCGATCAGCTTGGGAATCTGGGTATTGGCGTGGATCCAGGGCAGGCTGTTCTGCCGCTGGGCCAGCGGATCAAGCACCTTGCGATGGCGCAGCCGCGTGGCCAGCGCCAGCCAGCGCGGATCGCCGGTGCGGGCGTGCAGTTCGGCGAAGCTTTCATTGATGCCGCCATGCTCGCAGTCCAGCACCTGCTGCACCTGCGCATCGTCCAGTTTCGCGAACACGCCGTCGATATAGGCGGCCAGGGCCAGCGCGACGCCGCGCGCCTGGCTGTTGCCCAGATGGGTTTCGGCGTCGAAGAGGCCGGCGAACAGCTTGTGCCAATTATAGAAGGGCACCCAGCAGCCGTTGAGGTCAAAGCCGGCCGATCGGATGTCGCCGCGCATGATCTCCGGAAAGATCAGCCTGCCATCCTCGATCACATCGTCGCGACGGCGGGTGAAGCCCGCGACATAGCCATCGCCGGCCGCCGCCTGGCACTCGGCCAGTTCGGCGATGATATAGGCGGCACGGCGGGCGCATTCGGCGTCGCCGGTCTGGGCGTGCATCAGCGCCAGCGCGGTCAGATAATGGCCCAGCGTATGGCCGGCGATGGTGTCATTTTCCCAGCCGCCATAGATGGCGCCCTTGGGCGTCAGGCCGGCATGTTTGCGGAAATTGTGCAGCAGCCGGTCCGGCTCCAGCCGCAGCAGATAGCGGCGATTGCCCTCGACCGCGTCGGCAAAGGGGGAGGGTAGGAGCCGGGTCGCATTTAGCGGCAAGGCGCGCGCCGATTCGGGCAGCGCACTGCCGGTCGCGGCATGGGCGACGCTGCTCCATCCCTGCCAGGCGGGGGCCGTCGCGGCGGCTGTCGCGGCCAGCAACATGGCCCTGCGGCTGAGGGGCGTGTGACGGTGGGACATGGCGGCTCCGGCTTGTCTGTAATCGTTATACCGTATACGATATTGCGATTATGGTTCGGGATCAAGACGGAGGATGCATGTCTATCTTCAACGCCGCGGCATGGGCAATAAAGGGATGAGCGTTGACGAAAGCGTCACGCTGACGCTGCAGCAGGTCGCGGATCTGGCCCATGCCGTGCTGCGCCGCCATGGTCTGGCGGGGGCGCATGTCGGCCCGGTTGCCGCGACGATCATTGCTGGCGAGCGCGACGAATGCGCGTCGCATGGCGTCTATCGTCTGCTCAACTGCGTTCATACGCTGAACAGCGGCAAGGTCGTGCCGGACGCAGTGCCAGTGGTTGATCACGTCACGCCCGCGCTGCTGCGCGTGGATGCGGCCGGCGGTTTCGCCCAACTGGCTTTCGCTACGGGATTGCCTTTGCTGGTGGAAAAGGCGCGGACGATGGGCATCGCCGCCATGGGCATCAATCGCTGCGTCCATTTCGCCGCGCTCTGGCCGGAGATCGAGGCGCTGACCGATCAGGGGCTGGTCGCCTTCGCCTGTACCCCCAGCCATGCCTGGGTCGCGCCGGCCGGCGGCACCTCGCCGCTGTTCGGTACCAACCCGATCGCCTTTGGCTGGCCGCGCCCCGGCGGCGATCCCTTTGTCTTCGATTTCGCCACCAGCGCGGTCGCGCGCGGCGAGATCGAACTGCATCGCCGTGCCGGCAAGCCGATCCCGGAAGGCTGGACGATCGATGCCCAGGGCCATCCGACCACCGACGCGGAAGCGGGCCTGGCCGGAGCGCTGCTGACCTTTGGCGGGCACAAGGGATCGGCCCTGTCGGCGATGGTCGAACTGATTGCCGGGCCGCTGATCGGCGATATGACCAGTGCGGAATCGCTGGCGCATGACGATGGCGCCAAGGCATCGCCCTATGGCGGCGAACTCATCATCGCCATCGATCCCGCCGGCTTCCTGGGCGCGGCGGCCGCCGAGCATATGCAGCGGGCCGAGGCGCTGTTCGACGGCATTACCGGCCAAGGCGCGCGCCTGCCATCGCAGCGGCGCTTCGCGGCGCGTCGTCGCACCCCCGATCAGGGCTGTCGCATTCCCCGCGCGCTCTATGAGGAACTGGCGGCGCTCAGCTGAGCGCCGCCAGCGATTTCAGGCGAACGGCTGGTCGATCGCGACCGAGGGCGGGGTGAACCAGGCGGCCCCGGTTTCGGTCACGTAAAAATGATCCTCCAGCCGCACGCCGAAGCGATCCGGCACGACGATCATCGGTTCGTTGGAAAAGCACATGCCCGGTTCCAGCGGGGTCATGTCGCCGCGCACCAGATAGGGTGCCTCATGGATCGACAGGCCGATGCCATGGCCGGTGCGATGGGGCAGGCCGGGCAGGCGATAGTCGGGGCCAAGGCCCGCCGCCTCCAGCACGCGCCGCGCCGCCGCGTCGATCGCGCCACAGGGGATGCCGGGCTTGACTGCATCGAATGCGGCCTGCTGCGCTTCCTTCTCCAGCGCCCAGATGCGCCGTTGCTCGGCATCCGCCTCGCCATAGACATAGGATCGGGTGATGTCGCTATGATAGCCGCCGATGGTGCAGCCGGTATCGATCAGCACCATGTCGCCTTCGGCCAGCACGCTCTCGCCCGGCAGGCCGTGGGGATAGGCAGTCGATCGGCCGAACTGGACGATGCAGAAGCTGCTGCCCGATGCGCCGAGCGCCCTGTGCGCGGCCTCGATGAAGTGACGCACCTCGGTCGCGGTGATGCCGGGGCGCAGGATGCGGGCGGCGCGGCGATGCACCTCCAGCGTCATCGACTTGGCCTGCTGCATCAGCGCCAGTTCGGCGGCCGACTTGCGGCTGCGGCAACCGTCGATCACGGCCGAGGCGGCAACCAGCGTCACGTCCGGCGCGGCAGCGCGAATGCGCTCGACGAACAGGAAGGCCATGGCCGGGTCGATCCCCAGCCGGGCGACGCCCAGCGTCTTGAGCGCATCGGCGACCAGGGCGGACGGGCTTTCATCCTCTTCCCACAGGCGCAGGTCGCCGGCGTCGATCTTGAGGTCTGCTTCCAGCGATCCGCGCTCGAAGCGCGGGCAGATCAGGATCGGATCGCCGTTGAGCGGCAGCAGCATCGCCACCAGTCGCTCGCTCGCTCCCCAAGGAACGCCAGCGAAATAGGCAAGGCTGGTTCCGGCGTCGATCAGCAGCGCGTCGAGCCCTTCCTGCGCCATCAAGGCGCGGGCCTTGGCGATGCGTGCCTGATATTCGGACGCCGTGATGGCCGGCGCGCGATCGGGCCAGGGCTGAAGTCCGGCCAGTTCGGTGGCGGCGTCGGAGCCGCCAATCTGTTGTGTCATACTCTATCCTTCAAAGCGGCGGAGCGAAAAGGGCGTGGCATCGACCGGCGGCGGTGCGCCGGTGGCTAGCGCGGCGATGATTTCTCCGGTCAGCGGTCCCAATGTCAGCCCCAGATGCTGGTGGCCGAACGCATAGAGCAGGTTGTCTGCCCGGTCACTCCGGCCGATCGCGGGCAGATAGTCGGGCAGGGTCGGGCGGGCGCCGATCCAGGGCCTGGCATCCGCCTCGATCGGCAGGCCCAGCGCGGCGGCGTGGGCGCGCAGCCGCTGCCATTTGCGCGGGTCGGGCGGGGAAGAGAGGCTGGAAAATTCGACGAAGCTCGCCGCGCGGAGCCCACTCTCGAACCGGGTGACGATCATCGATCGATCCTCGAACACCACCGGCGGCATATCCATCGGCCAGCCTTCGGGCGCGGTTGGCGTCTGCAGATGATAGCCGCGTTCGGCGATGATCGGCACCTTGTGGCCCATCGGGCGCAGCAGCGCGTCCGATGCTGCGCCGGTCGCGACGATGATATGGTCCGCGTCCAGCGTCCGGCCGTCGGCCAGTTGAACCTGTGCCTGTCCCCCATGGGTGGGAAGCGCGCTAACCTCCACCTGTTCGATCCGCCCGCCTGCCGCCAGCAGCGCATCCCTCAGATCCTGGGCCAGCCGGGTCGGGTCGGCAATGCGGCCACTTCCCTCGCAGCGAATCGCGCCGATGATCGGATGGGGGAACAGAGCTTCGAGCAGGGCAAGCTCACGCGCCGTCGCGTCGCGGAATCGCGCCGTGCCGCAATCGGCGGCCATCCAGGCGCGGCGCCCGGCCAGCGCGCTTGCCTCGCTTTCCCAGGCGATGAAATGCCCATCCTCGATCAGGCGGCTCTGGCCCGCGCACAACGCGTCGATCCGCTGCCAGGCCGGTATTGCTTCTTTCAACATTGCCTTTAACGCGGCGCGTCCTGCCGCAAAGCGCGATGGGCGCGCGGCATTCAACAGGCGCAGTGAGAAGGGTAGCCAGCGGCCGATGTCGCGCCAGGGCAGGCCGAGCGCGCCCCCGCGCCAGAACAGTCGCCGGGGAAAGCTGCATACCGTCGCCATCGACGCGAGCGGGTCGATCTGCTCCACCGCGACATGGCCGGCATTGCCCCAGGATGCGCCGCGCAGCGGGTTTTCCCGTTCGATCAGCAGCGTTGAAATTCCCTTTTCCTGCAATCGGATAGCGCAGGATATTCCGACGATGCCGCCGCCGATGATGATTGCGTGTTGGGTCAATTGACTTCTTTTCACTTGGCGATGACGATTAGATACCGTATACGATCCTTAGTTTCAACGGAGGCTTATGTGAATTCCTCAAAATTGACGTGGCGTGGTGTCTACCCTGCCGCCACCACCCAGTTCACCCCTGATCTGGACGTTGATATCCCCGCAACCCAGGCTGTCCTGGATGCGCTGGTTAAGGATGGCGTCGACGGCCTCATCATCGCTGGCACCTGCGGTGAGAACAACTCGCTGGAAGCCGAAGAAAAGCGCGCTGTCGTCCAGGCGGCGGTCGAGGTCGTGGATGGCCGCGTGCCGATCCTGGTCGGCGTGTCCGAATTCACCACTCGCCGCGCGGTAACCTTCGCGCAGGACGCCGAAAAGCTGGGCGTCGATGGGCTGATGCTGCTGCCCGCCATGGTCTATGTGCCAACCGTGGGTGAGCTTTGCACCCATTTCGAAACGGTGGCCAAGGCGACGTCGCTGCCGATCATGCTCTACAATAACCCGCCGGCCTATCGGGTGAATATCGGCATCGACGCGCTCACCCGCCTCGCCGACACGCCCAACATCGTCGCGGTCAAGGAAAGCGCGCCCGATCCGCGTCGCTTCACCGACCTGATCAACGCCTTCGGCGACCGCTATATCCTGATGGCGGGCCTGGACGATGTCGCGTTCGAGGGCCTGTTGCTGGGCGCGCATGGCTGGATTTCCGGCCTCACCAGCGCCTTCCCGCGCGAATCCGTGGCGCTGGTCGCGGCGATCAACCGGGGCGATCTGGAAGAAGCCCTGCGCATCTATCGCTGGTTCATGCCGCTGCTGCACCTCGATGCCGATCATGATCTGGTCCAGTCGATCAAGCTGGCCGAAAGCATCATGGGACGCGGCACCGAGCATGTCCGCCTGCCGCGCATGCCGCTGGAAGGCCAGCGCCGCGCCGACGTCATCCGCTGGGTCGAGCAGTGCGCTGCCACCCAGCCCAGCCTGACGGCGGCCTGATGTCCGCGGTGCGCCACACCTTCTTCTGCATAGACGGCCATACGGCGGGCAATCCCGTCCGTCTGGTCGCGGGCGGCGCGCCGCTGCTCAAGGGAAAGTCCATGGCGGAACGCCGCCTGGACTTTCTCGACCGCTTCGACTGGATCCGCACCAGTCTCTGCTTCGAGCCGCGCGGCCATGACATGATGTCGGGCGGCTTCCTCTATCCGCCGACGCGCGATGATACCGACATCGGCATCCTCTTCATCGAGACCAGCGGTTGCCTGCCGATGTGCGGCCATGGCACGATCGGCATGGTGACGTTCGGCCTGGAAAATGGCCTGATCCAGCCGGCGACGCCGGGCAGGCTGCGGGTCGAAGTGCCAGCCGGCATCATCGACATCGATTATACGAGCGACGGCAAGCGCGTGACATCGGTCAAGATCCGCAACGTCCCCGCCTATCTGGCGGCGGAGGGCATCGCAATCGACGTGCCGGGCTTCGGCCCGCTCAGCGTCGATGTCTCCTATGGCGGCAATTACTACGCGATCGTCGAACCGCAGGGCGCCTATACCGGCCTCGACGATCTCGGCGCATCGCGCATCGTGGAACTCAGCCGCACGATCCGCGAACTGGTGCGCGAACAATATCAGCCGGTCCATCCGCTCGAACCCAGCATCAAGGGGGTGAGCCATGTCCTGTGGGCCGACAAGCCCAAGGGCGAGGGGGCCGATGGCCGCAACGCCGTCTTCTATGGCGAGCGGGCGATCGACCGCAGCCCCTGCGGCACCGGCACGTCGGCGCGGCTGGCGCATCTGGCGGCCAAGGGCAAGCTGAAGGTCGGCGACCGGTTCGTGCATGAAAGCTATATCTGTAGTCGCTTCATCGGCCGGGTCGAGGCCGAGACGATGATCGGCGACCAGAAGGCGATCATTCCCTCGATCGAGGGATCGGCAATTGCCACCGGCTTCAACACTATCTGGGTTGATCGCGAAGACCCCTTCTGGGCCGGCTTCACGGTCGTATGAAATCGAAGGCGCAGAGCGGATGGACGGGATCGTCCATCATATACGAAGTTGTATTCCGCCGTCCGCTCTGTGCTATGTTCGCTGCATGAGCCTAGTCATCCGAAACCTGTCCGACCAGCTGGTCGATCTTGTCCGTGAGCGTATCCTGTCCGGCCGGGTGCCGCCCGACGGGCCGATCCGCCAGGACGCGCTGGCCGCCGAACTGGGGATCAGCAAGATTCCGCTGCGCGAGGCACTGGCTCGACTGGAGCAGGAAGGGCTGCTCAAGTCGCAGGCCAATCGCGGTTTCTTCGTGCGCAGCCTCAATCGGGTGGAGGCAGACGAAGTCTATGCGCTGCGCCTGAAGCTGGAGCCCGATGTGATGGCGTTGGCCGCCGAACGGGCGGACGAGGCGGAGCATCAGGCGGCGATCAACACGCTGGCCACCCTCTATCAGGTCACCGACGAAGGTGGCGACGGGGTGGGGGCGTTCAACCGCGCCTTCCACATGGCGTTGCTGCGTCCCAGCAGCCAGCCGCTGTCGGTCAATATTCTCGAACGGCTCCATATCCTGTCGGAACGCTATGTCCGCAAGCATCTGGAGCCGCTTGGCCGCGACGAACGCGCCAATGACGAACATCGTGAGATGCTCGATGCCTGGCTCGCCCGCGACGGCCAACTGATCCGCGAACTCACGGTCGCACATATCCGCAAAACCATGGACGATCTCATGGTTCAGCTCGACGCCGACGACTGAGCCATAACCGAGCAACCGGAACGTCCATAAGAACAGGGAAGGAAATTTCGGTTGAGCACTGGATTTTGGGGACCGATCAAGCCGATCGGCGCCAGTCATCACGCGCAGCATCAGCAATTGCGCAAGACATTGTCCTGGCCGCATCTGATCGCGCTGGGGGTCGGGGCGATTGTTGGCACCGGCATCTATACGCTGACCGGCGTGGGGGCCGACCGGGCGGGGCCGGCGGTGATCCTGGCCTTCGCCATTGCAGGGGCCGTGTGCGCCTGCGCGGCGCTGGCCTATGCCGAACTGGCCACGCTGATCCCGACCGCAGGCAGCGCCTATACCTACACCTATTCGGTGCTGGGGGAGACGCTGGCCTGGGTCGTGGGCTGGAGCCTGATCCTGGAATATTCGCTGGCGTGCAGCACGGTGGCGGTCGGCTGGTCGGGCTATCTGGTCGGCTGGATCCAGCAGGCGGGGATCAGCCTGCCGCCGATGCTGCTGGCCGGGCCGCATGGCGGCGGCATCGTCAACCTGCCCGCCGTGCTGGTGGCGCTGGCGATCGCCGGCATGCTGATCGCGGGCACGCGGGAAAGTGCGACGCTCAACATCATTCTGGTCGTCATCAAGCTGACCGCGCTCGCCGCCTTCGTCGCACTGGCGCTGCCTGCCTTCCAGTCCGACCATCTCCAGCCCTTCATGCCCTATGGCTTCGTCAGCCATGTGGAAGGTGGCATGACGCGCGGCGTGATGGCGGCAGCGGCGATCGTCTTCTTCGCCTTCTACGGTTTCGATGCGGTGGCGACCTCGGCCGAGGAAGCGCGGAATCCTGGCCGTGACCTGACCATCGGCATCGTCGGATCGATGGCGGTCTGCACCCTCATCTATATGGCGGTCGCGGTCGCGGCGATCGGCGCGCTCGACTATCGGGCGCTGGCCGGTTCGTCCGAACCACTGGCGCTGGTGCTGCGCACGCTGGAGCATCCGGTTGCCGCCTGGCTGGTGGCGGGCGCTGCGCTGGTGGCGCTGCCCTCCGTCATCCTGGTCATGATGTATGGCCAGAGCCGCATCTTCTTCGTCATGGCGCGTGACGGGCTGCTGCCGCGTTCGCTCAGCAAGGTGTCGGAAAAGACCGGCTCGCCCGCCCGCATCACCGCGATCACGGGCCTCTTCGTCGCGGCGGTGGCCGGCTTCTTCCGCCTCGACGAGATCGCCGAACTGGCCAATGCGGGCACGCTGATCGCCTTCATCGCGGTTGCCGGCTGCATGATGGCGCTGCGCCGCAAGGCGCCCGAGATGAAGCGCGTGTTCCGCTGTCCGCAGCCCTATCTGGTCGGCACGCTGGCGATTGTCGGCTGCATCTATCTGCTGATCAGCCTGCCGGAAAAGACGCTGCTGCGTTTCGGCCTGTGGAACCTGGCTGGCCTGGCGCTCTATTTCGCCTATAGCCGCGGCCGCAGCCTGCTGCGCACGACCGGTTATGCGGCTAGCGAGGAAGGCTTGCCGGAATAGTGCAGCCTTGACCCGAGCCGGTCAGCCGCGTCGCCGCGACTGGCCGGCTTGTTCAATATCCCACAGCATAGCCCATGCGGCGGGGATCGGCGCCGGCCATGCGGGCGCCCGATGGGTCGGCCAAAATGCCCTGTACGCTGCCGATCGCGTAGGGGCCGACCAGTTCGATCTTGTGCCCCATCGCGGTCAGGCGCTGGATCGTGGCGTCCGGGAAGCGCCGTTCCGCCTGCACGGTGATCGCCGCGCCGGGCCTGTAGAAATTGGGATCGGCGTCGAGCGCGAAGCGTGGCGCCTCGATCGCGGCCTGGATCGGCAGGCCGCGATCGACGACATTGACCAGGAACTGGAACTGGGTCTGGCCGATCGTCTCGCCGCCGGGTGAGCCGAAGACCAGTTTCAGCCGGCCCTTGTCGAGGACGATGGTCGGGCCATTGCCGAGCAGGGCGACCTTGCCCGGTGCGACCTTGTTGGGATGGCCGGCATAGGGGGCGGACGACCCCAGGCGCAGGCCGTTGTTGAACAATATGCCGGTATTGCCCATCACCAGGAAGGTGCCGAAGCCGCCGCCGACCGTCGTCGTGACCGCGATGGCATTGCCGTCGGCATCGACCGCCGACAGGCTGGTGGTATCGCCGCCGCGCGTATGATCGTCGCCCTGATGCGCGAAATCCTGCCGTGCCCGTTCCAGCGCGGCCCGCTCGAAGGCGGCGGCATTGCCGCCATCGGGATAGAGGCCCGCACGGGCGGCATCGATCAGCTTGCGTCGCTCGGCGGCGAAGCGCTTGGACAGCAGTCCCTCGACCGGCGTCTGCGCGAATTTGGGATCGGCAGCATATTTATAGACATCGGCCTTCGCGACCTTGATCGCCTCGATCAGATAATGGGTGAAGAGGGGATCGTCGGCGGGCAGCGCGGCGAGGTCGAGCCCCTCGATCAGATTGAGCTGTTCGCATAATTCGAGTCCCGTGCGCGAGGTGAGCGGGCTGCAATAGACATCCAGCCCGCGATAATTGGTCGTCACCGGATCGTCCCAGCGCGGCTGATAGGCCTTGAGGTCATCGAGCCGCAGCCAGCCGCCGGTCTCCTTCGAGAAGCGGGCAAATTCCTGCGCGATCGGGCCGGTGTAGAAATAGTCATGCGCCGCCTGCAGCGCGCGATCCCGATCGGCGCCGCCCTTGAGCGCCTGGCTTTCCGCATCGGCAAGGGCCTGAAAGCTGCGGGCCAGATCGGGATTGCGGAAGATGGAACGGGGCGCCGGGGGCTGGCCACCGGGCAGGAAGATCGCCGCGCTGGTCGGATAGAGCGCCAATGTCTTCTGCGCGCGCGTGATGAACATCGCGATGGAGGCGTCGAGCGGATGGCCGTCGCGGGCATAGCCGATCGCCGGTTCAAGCAGGGTTGAGAGCGGCAATTTGCCGAACCGGCGGGCCAGCGCGATCCAGCCGCCAAAGGCGCCCGGCACGGTCAATGCCTTGGGGCCATGGTCCAGCGCCTTGGGATCGCCATCGGGATCGAGCAGACGCGGCGCGCCGCCGGTGAAGGCCAATGACTGGACCTTGCCTGTCTTGCGATCGAGGCAGGTGGCAAAGCCGTTGCCGCCGGCGCTGGATGCCCAGGGTTCGACCACGTTCATGACCGCCATCGCCGCGACCACGGCGTCGGCGGCGGTGCCGCCCTGCATCAGCATGCGGGTGCCGGCCATGGCGGCCAGTGGATGGCCGGCGGTCACGCCGCCATGCGGCATGGGCACTTCGACCCGGTGCGCGGCGACGCTGGCGCTGCCGGTGCGGGGTGCGTCGGGCGCGCGTGCGCCCGATTGGGCCATGGCGCGGCCGGGCAGGGTGGATAGCGCCATGCCGGCAAGGCCGGCGGCCAGCATTTCGCGGCGATCCAGGAAGGACGGGGGCGTATCGGACATGGCGGAGCGACCTTGCAGGGGAAAGGAAAAGGAGAAAATGGGCACGGCAGCATCGCGCCGTGCCCATGTCTTGCAAGCCTTTAGAAGACCTTCTTCAGGCTGGTATACCAGTAGCGCGCCTGCGGCTGGTAGAGGTTCGACAGATAGCCGGCGGACGAGAGCGGCGGATCCTTGTCGAAGATGTTGCGCGCGCCGATCTGAACGGTGGTGCCGTTCAATGGGCCGTCATTCTTGAACGTATATTGGCCATAGAGATTGACCGTCGTCTGGCCCTTCACCGTCCAGGGATTGGCGGACGCATCGCGCACGCCATTTTCATAGACGCTGTCGATATATTGGGTGAAGGCGCCGATCTTCCACGGGCCGAGCGACCAGTCGAAGGTTGCCGAAAGCCGCCAGCGCGGCTGGCCATCGCGGCCGATCACGTCGCCGCCGCCCTGGATCGGCACGCCGGCATTGATCTCGCCAGCGGCCTGCCCTGCGATCACCTGCTGCACGCCCGCCGGGGCGTCGACATAATAGCTGATCAGGCGCGAGGCATTCACGTTCAGCGAGAAGGTGCCGACCGACGTCGTGGGCAGGAAATAGTCCAGATTGAAGTCGATGCCCTGAACGGTGACCGGCAGCAGATTCTGGAAATTGGCGACGACGTAGAGCAGTTCGCCGACCGGCGCGAGGCCGGTGCCGGCAACGCGGGCGATATCGTCCGCCGTGGGATCGCGGCGGATGACGTTAGGGTTGCTGCTGCCCTGGGTGCGCAGCAGATAGTCGAGGTTGAGCGCATTCTGATAGTCGAGCAGGCCCACGACATTCTTCTGCTGGATCTTCCAGCGGTCGACGGTGAAGGTGACCTTGCCCAGGCCATCGCCCAGTTTCGGCGACAGCACGGCGCCGAAGCTCCAGCTGGTCGATTCTTCGGGCTTCAGGTTCGGGTTGCCGCCGCTGCGACGCAGCACCGACACGTTGCAGACCGCGCTGGAGAAGTTGGTCGCGCGCCCGGATCGGACATCGGCGTCGCACAGCACATAGTCGAAGCCGCCATTGACGCGATCGAGCGTGGAGGTGTTGATGACCTCCAGGTTCGGCGCACGGAAGCCCTGCGACCAGGAACCGCGCAGCATCATGCCCTCCAGCAATTCCCACGATCCCGCAATCTTGGGCTTCGCCACCGAACCAACGTCGCTATAATCCTCGTAACGGCCCGCGACCTGGAAATTCAGGCGACGGAACATGGGGATTTCCATTTCCGGGCTGAAGATCGGGATGGCGAGTTCGGCATAGGCGGACTTCACGTTGCGCTTGCCGCGCACGTCCGGGCTGGGGCTGGCACCGCCAAGGTCGGAGCCATAGAAGACGCCGGTCACCGCGTCGGTATAGGTGGTGTCGACCCCGGCAATGCCGCCCTGATAGGTGGAGCGATTGTCATGATAGGTCTCGCGTCGCCATTCGATGCCGGCCGCGACGCCGATGCTGTTGTCGGCCCACAGGCCCAGCAGATTGGCGTTCGACACCTTGAAGTCCCACAGGGCCAGCGAGGTGCGGGTCTTGCGGGTCGCCTCGATCATGAAGCTGTCGATCGTGGACTGGCTGTTGGGCGTGCAGTCGCCGATCGAGGGCGTGTCGACGCAGCCGCCGTTGAACGGGTTGTAGGCGTCGGGCGTGGTCTTGTTGATCGCCTGTTGCAGCAGCGTGTTGGAGAAATTCTCCTGCGTGTCCTTGGCCGTGGCCCAGGTGTAGAGGCCGGCCGATTCCCAGTCGAAATCGCCGATGCTGCCGCGCAGGCCGCCCAGGAAACGATATTGGTAATTGGTCACGTCGACCTTGCGCGATCCCACGTCGACATAACTGAGCGAGGTGATCTGCACCGGCAGGCCCTCGGCCGGGACCACCGAAAGATCGAGGCCGGGCAGGCGGTTGGGCGATCCGACCGGGCCGAGCGGGTTCCAATAGGCATTGGCCGCTACGGTGATTGGGATGTTGGCGAGCGAGCCGGGCGCGCCGATCGTCGAACTGGTCTTGCCGCGATAGAAGCCGACCTCGCCGAAGAAGGACAGAGCGTCCGACAGTTCATAGTTGATGTAGGAGAAGATGTTGATGCGCTTGACCGAGGGCTGGGCGGTCAGGTCGTCGAAGGTTGCCGGCGAATTGAAGCGCAGGTTGGAATCCGCGCCCGACATTTCCGTCGCGCCATTGCCGTCATCATAGCAGGTGTCGGGTGTGCCCGAAGCGATGCGGCAACCGGCATTGGCGCTGGGCTGGATGTGGAACTGGCCCGAGCTGTTGGTGAAGGCAGTGCCGTTGCTGGTGAGCGTCTGGTTGAGGAAATTGGCGCCGCCGCCGGGACGGACGACGCGGAAGGTGCCCCAGGGCGTGCTGGTGCTGGTGCCGTTCCAGGCCGCGACATTGGCGAAGGAGGTGCCAGCGACATAGCCGCGCCGATCGACGCTGGCGGTATAATCCTGGTCGCTGAGATAGAGTTTCGATTTCTGGGCATAGCCGCCGAAGATCGAGATATTGCCGCGGCCTTCGTTGAAGTCGAAGCCGACCAGGCCATTGGCGGCAAATTCGCGCAGATTGGTGCCTTCCGCGCCGCCATATTGGACGTCGAACTTGGCGCCCTTGTAATCGGACTGGAGCACATTGTTGACGACGCCGGCGACCGCGTCAGAGCCATAGAGCGCCGCCGCGCCATCGCGCAGCACTTCGACGCGCTCGATATTGCCGACGGGAATGGTGTTGGCGTTGTAGCCGAAGGTCGGGACGCCGGAATCGACGACGCCGGTGATCGCCTGCGATGTCGGATGCAACACGGTGCGACGGCCGTTGATCAGCAGCAGCGTGTTGCCCTGGCCCAGGCCGCGCAGCGAAACGGTCGATACGTCGCCGCGCGCGGCATTGGCGTTGCCGCCGCCCAACACCTGTTCGTTGAAGGTGACGCCGCCCAGTTGCGGGATGGAGCGATAGAGGTCGGCGCCCGAAACGGCGGCCACGGCCTCGATCTGCTCTTCGCCGACCAGGCTGACCGGCAGCGCGCCGGCGGTATTGGCGCCCTTGATCTGGGAACCGATGACGACGATTTCCGCAGCGGCCGGTTCACCGGCCTGCGGGACGGCTTCTGTGCTGGACTGGGCCTGGGCCATGCCGGCCGTCAACGCCCAGAGACTGGCACTGGTTAGGGCGGTGGTTAAGGCGAAAAGCGTCTTTCCTCTTTCTTTCGTCATTATTGTTCCCCTGTGATGAAGCCTGAAGCTTCGCGCCGTTAGGCAAAGGTGCCTTTCCGGTTCAGAGATTGGGGAGGTCGGCAAATGTCGGCGCCGCACGACGCGTGCAGCGACCCATGTTTATTGATGACCGTTCAGATAGTGCATTTGCAGGCCCTCCCGAAAAACTGGAGTTCCGGCATCATCCCTTGCGTGGGAAATCGTTGCTGCTGTCGCCCTCACGACGGCAAGGCTTTTTCCGGGCACAACACCCACCATTGTGCGCGTTCATTGCGCTAGAACTGATGGGCATGAAATTTCCGCCATATGTTTCGAAATATTTTTGAAATAAAATCGGATTTACCGGCGTATAGCGGAAAAATCGGGTTGGCTCGTTGTTGCGCGTATCGGCCGGCAAACGCCTTCCCTCGGGTGATGCCGGACAGGCCGAAAACAGGGGATTCCATCGATGAGCGATAACGCAAAGCAGGGGGTGACCCGGCGGGAGTTTGCGGCGTCGGCCATGGCCGGTGCGGCCTTGGTCGCGGGTGCCGGGCCAGCCTCCGCCCAGGCGGGCAATGCACCGCCAAAGCCCGGCAAGGCGGCGATAGAGCCAACCAGATTGGTTAGCGCAGGCGAAACGCTGCGGCCGGAAATCGTCGGTCAGTTCGGCATCGTCGCGGCAGGACGTCATTATGCCGTGGCGGCAGGGACGCGAATCCTGCTGGCCGGTGGCAATGCGACCGACGCGGGCGTCGCGGCGGTCTTCGCCGCGGCCGTGACCGAGATTTCGCATTTCGGCTTTGGCGGCGAAGCGCCGACCATCATCTATGACGGCAAGACGAAGAAGGTGTCGCTGATCAGCGGCCAGGGCGTCGCGCCGGGGCTGGCCACGCCCGACAAGTTCGCCGATGCCGGCGTCATTCCGGGCAATGGCCCCAATGGCGGCACCGTGCCGGCGATGGTCGATGCGATGGCGCTCGCGCTCCAGCTCAATGGCACGATGGGCCTGCATGAAGTGATGCAGCCCGCCATCGAGCTGGCCGACGGCTTTGTCATGTATAATTTCCTGGCCGAAGTGTTCGTCAGCCAGCAGAAGGCGACGTCCAAATATAAGGACGCCTACGACGCCTATTATCCCGGTGGCCAATTGCCCAAAACCGGGGAGATTTTCCGCCAGCCCAACCTCGCCCGCACGATGCGGATCATCGCCGACGCGGATGCCGCAGCGTTCAAGAAGAGCGGCGATCGCAAGGCCGCGATCCAGGCCGGGCGCGATGCCTTCTACAAGGGCAACATCGCCCGCCGCATCGGCGCCGCGATGGAGCGGGACGGCGGCCTGATGCGCTATGAGGATCTGGCCAAATACAAGGGCAAGGTCGAGGCGCCGGCGATGACCAGCGTCTTTGGCTATCAGGTCTGCAAGGCGGGGTTCTGGAGCCAGGGGCCGGCCATGCTGATGGCGCTCAACATTGCGGAGGCGGCCGGGATCGCGACGATGGAGCCGGGCTCCGCGCCCTATCTCCACACCGTTGCCGAGGCGATCAAGCTCGCCTTCGACGATCGCAACATGTATTTTGGCGACCCCGATTTCGCCACAGTGCCGATGAAGGGGCTGTTGTCGAAGGACTATGCGGCGCAGCGGGCCAGGCAGATCGGCCCGCGCGCCTCGCTGGAGCATCGCTTCGGCAATCCCTGGGCGTTCGAGGGCAGGGCGCGGACCACGCCGCAATTCACGCCGCATATGCTGAAAGCCCCGCCCAAGCCGACCGCCGACACGACCGCGATCGAAGTGGTGGACAAGGACGGCAACCTCTTTTCCTGCACGCCCAGTTCCGGCTGGATGCTGGGCGGCGCCTATATTGCAGGCGATACCGGCGTGCCGATGAGCAACCGCCTGACCGTGTTCGACCTTGATCCGGAAAGCCCCAATGTCCTGGTGCCGGGCAAGCGGCCGCGCACGACCCTGTCGCCTTCGATGGTGCTCAAGGACGGCCAGCCCTATCTGGCTATCGGCACGCCGGGCGGCGACAATCAGGATCAGCAGATCATGAATGTGCTGCTGCGGGTGCTGGCCTTTAACCAGCCGCTCCAGGCCGCGATCGAGGCGCCGCGGATCAATTCCAATCATTTCCACGGCTCCTTCGGCATCAAGAAGGATGAGCCGGGCGTACTGGAAATCGAGGATCGCGTGCCGGAGGCGGTGCGCGACGATCTGACCGCGCGCGGTCACAAGCTGGACGTGCTGGGGCCGTTCGCGGTGTCGACCGGCATCGTCGCGGCCGGCGTGGTGCCGGGCAGCGGCACGCTGCGCGGTGGCGCGGATGTGCGCCGCGAACGCTATATATTTGGTTGGTAAGGGGATCGATCCGATGAAATCTGCCTTCAAGCTTCTGTCGCTGGCCCTGTTGTCGGCGGGCGCCGTCCAGGCCTATGCCCAGCCCGCCAATCTGCCCCCGCCCGGTGGCGAGACCCCGATCGCCTTCGATGTGCATGAAGGCACCTCCATGGCGGTGTCGGTGTCGCCCGACGGCAAATGGCTGGCCGTGGACCTTCAGGGGAGCCTCTGGATCATCCCGACCAGCGGCGGCAAGGCGAAGCGGATCACCGACTATTTCAACGATGCCCGCCAGCCGGTCTGGTCGCCCGACGGTTCGCGCCTCGCCTATTTTTCCTATCGCGACGGCAATTATGACCTCTGGACGATCAAGCCGGACGGCAGCGACATGCGCAAGCTGACCGAGGGCGCCTATGATGATCGCGAGCCGGCCTGGTCGCCCGATGGCCGGACAATCGCCTTCTCGTCCGACCGCAGCGGCAATTACGACATCTGGACGCTCGACATCGCCAGCGGCGCGATGAAGCAGGTCAGCAGCAACGGGCGCGAGGATCGCATGCCCAGCTGGTCGCCCGACGGCGCGCGCATCGCCTATTCCGGGACGGACGGCGCCAAGACCGCCCTCTATGTCACGGCCCTCGCCGATGGGCAGGAAAGCCTGTTGAAGCAGGTGCAGGGCAAGATCGATGCGCCGTCCTTCGGACCCGGCGGCGAGCTTGCCTATGTCGTGCAGGACGCGCAGGGCAGCCGTCTGGAAGTCGATGGCAAGGCCGTCAGCGGCGCCGAGAATGTCTTCCCCTTCCGTGTGTCCTGGGGGAAGGGCGGCTATTATTATGTGTCCGACGGCAAAATCCGCAGCCGCAAGGGCACCAGCCTGTCGACCGTCAACTTCGCTGCCACGCTGGAGGTGGTGAAGCCCAGCTACACCCGCGCCAAGCGCGACTGGGATTCGACCGCGCCGCGCAAGGCGCTGGGCATCGTCCATCCGACCCTGTCGCCCGACGGCAGCCGCATCGCCTTTGCCGCGCTCGGCGATCTCTATGTCATGTCGTCCAAGGGCGGGGTGCCGGAGAATCTGACCAAGGACGGCGCGCTGGACACTGATCCGGCCTGGTCGCCCGACGGCCAGAGCCTGGTCTACACCTCCGACAAGGGCGGTGGCTTGCCACAGCTGTGGATCCGCGATATGAAGACCGGCAAGGATCGCCGGCTGACCGATATCGACACCCAGCCGCTGGGTGCCGCCTGGTCGCATGACGGCACGCGGATCGCCTATATCGATGTCGACGGCCGCTGGGGCGTTGCCGGCCTGTGCGTGGTCGATGTCGCGACCGGCAAGATCACCCGCCTTCAGGGATCGCTAGGCCAGCCCGGCAGCCCCAGCTGGTCGCCCGACGGCAAATATGTCGCCATCCCGCTATCCTACAAATATTCCAACAGCTTCCGCGAGGGCACCAACCAGGTCTACATGGTGCCGACCGATGGCGTGGGCAAACCCTTCTGGCAACTGCCCGAATCCAATATGTCGATGGATACCCGCGCCGGTGGTGGCCCAACCTGGTCGCCCGACGGGACGAAGATGGCCGCCATCTATGAGGGGCTGCTGAAGATCTGGCCGGTGGCCGCCGACGGCAAGCCGCTGGGGCCGCCGCGCTCCTACACGTCCGACATCTCCTATTTCCCGAGCTGGGCGGGCGACAACAAGACGATCCTGTTCCAGTCGGCCGACAAGCTGAAGTCGCTCGACACCGAAACCGGCGCGATCACCGATATTCCGGTGGACCTGACCTATCGCATCGCCAACCCGACCGGGCGCACCGTCATTCATGTCAGCAACCTGGTGGACTCCGTCCATGACGTGACCCAGCATGACAAGGACATCATCGTCGACGGCCACCGCATCGCCGAAATCCGCGACCATGATCCCGCGCTTCATCAGGCGGAGCATTTCGTCGACGGCACGGGCCTCACCGCCATTCCCGGCCTGATCGAACATCATTCCCACGCCCAGAAGGATTTCGGCTCCAATCTGGAACGGGCCTGGCTTGCCTATGGCATCACCACGGTGCGCGATCCGGGCACGCAAATCTATGATGCGGTGGAGGATCGCGAGGCGGCGGAATCCGGCGTGCGCCTGTCGCCGCGCCTCTATGTCGCCGGGCCGCTGCTCGAATGGCAGCGCGTCTATTACAAGATGGGCGTGGCGGTCTCCAGCCCGGCCCATCTGGAGCGGGAATTCACCCGCATGCGCGCGCTCCATTATGACATGATCAAGAGCTATGTGCGCATGCCCGACCTGTTCCAGCGGCAGATCGTGCGCGCCGCCCATGAAATGGGCATCCCAGTGAGTGGCCATGAAATCTTCCCGGCGGCCTTTTCCGGCGTGGATGGCACCGAGCATATGGGCGCGACCAGCCGGCGCGGCTATTCGCCCAAGCAGGGGCCGCAGGGCATGGCCTATGAAGATGTGATCCAGCTTTTCGGCCGCAGCGGCCGGACGCTGACGCCGACCCATTTCGGCGCGATGACGCCTTATCTCGCCAAGCATCCCGGCTACAAGGACGACCCGCGCCTCAATCTCTATCCGGTCTGGGCACGGGAAACGATCACCGAAGCCGATCCGATGGCCAGCATGCTGCGCCCGTTGCTGGAGGGGCAATATAAGAGCCTGAAGAAAATGTATGATGCCGGCACGCTGGTGACGGCGGGCACCGACACGATGATCGCCAACAATCTCCATGCGGAGATCTCCTCCTATGTAGACGCGGGGCTGACGCCGTTCCAGGCACTCCAGACCGCGACCGTCAATTCGGCGAAGGATCTGAACCTGGATGCTGGCACGCTGGAGGCCGGGAAGCTGGCCGACATCGTGCTGGTCGACGGCGATCCGCGCGCCGACATCGCCAACACCTTCAAGGTGAAAAAGGTGATGATGAATGGCGTCATCCATGACGTGGACGACATCGTCGCCGGCGGCATGGTGAAATGATCCGGCGATTGCCGTTCGCTTTCGATTGACCTGAGCCGTCGGACTGCTGCTATGGGCGTATCCAAAGGGGCGCCATGCGAATTGTCATCATCGACGACAGCGGATTGAGAGCGACGGTCCTGGAAGAAGGGCTGCGTGAGGCGGGCTATGACGATATTCATATCGTCCCGCCCCGCGGCGCCTTCGTTGCCCGGCTGGAGCGGATGGCGCCCGATGTGGTGCTGATGGATCTTGGTAGCCCCAGCCGCGACACGCTGGAGGAGATGCTGACGGTAAGCCGCGCGCTTGCCCGGCCGATCGCGATGTTCGTCGATCAGTCCGATGATGCGATGATCGGCGCGGCGATCGATGCGGGTGTATCCGCCTATGTCGTCGATGGTCTGCGCAAGGAGCGGGTGAAGCCGGTGCTGGAACTGGCGGTGCGGCGCTTCAACGCCTTTGCCCGGATGCAGTCGGAACTGGACGAGGCGCGCACCGCGCTCGCCGACCGCAAGGTCATCGACCGGGCGAAATCGATCCTGATG
The DNA here is from genome assembly GCF_013001025.1 of Sphingobium yanoikuyae. Classification (NCBI taxonomy): domain Bacteria; kingdom Pseudomonadati; phylum Pseudomonadota; class Alphaproteobacteria; order Sphingomonadales; family Sphingobiaceae; genus Sphingobium; species Sphingobium yanoikuyae. The sequence continues at coordinate 1,482,922 of NZ_CP053021.1, forward strand.
AACCAGCGCAGCCTGTCCGAGCAGGATGCCTATGCTTTGCTGCGGTCGAGCGCGATGAACCAGGGCAAGAAGATCGTGGACGTGGCGCAGGCGCTTATTACCGCCAGCGACCTGTTGGGAGGGGGCATATGAGCGAGTTGCTGCGGATAGCCTTTCTGCCGCTGACGGACGTGGCCGTGCTGGCGGTCGCGCGCGAACGGGGCTTTGCCGAGGAAGAGGGGATCGCGCTCGATCTGGTGCGCACCACCAGCTGGGCGACGCTGCGCGACCGGCTGGTCTATGGCCAGGTGCATGGCGCGCAGATGCTGGCGCCGCTGGCCGTGGCGGTGACGCTTGGCCTCAGCCAGCAGCCCGCCGCACTGGCCGCGCCCTACAAGCTCAACGTCAACGGAAATATGCTGGTGATGGCACCGGACTTCGCCAAGGCACTGGAACCGGACATCGCCCGGCGGCTCGCTGATCCGCTGGGCACAGCCCATGATTTCGCCGCCGCGATCGGGCTGTGGCGGCGCAAGCCGGTGATCGGCGTGGTCCACCGCTTTTCCAGCCATGCGATCATGTTGCGCTATTGGCTGGCGAGCGCGGGCATCGATCCCGATCGGGATGTCGTGCTGCGCGTGCTGCCGCCCTCGCTGACGGTCGAGGCGATGCGGGCGGGCGAAATTGACGGCTTCATCGCCGGCGAACCCTGGGGCAGCGCGGCGATCGAGGCCGGGCTGGCTGAAACCGTCGCGATCGGGGAACGTATCTGGCAGCGCGGCGTGGAAAAGGTTCTGGCCTTCCGCCAGGACTGGCTGGAGGCGAACCCGGAAACGGTCGATCGCCTGTTGCGCGCGCTCGCCCGGTCGGCCGCCTGGTGCGACGATCCTGCGCATCATGAGGCGCTCGCCGATCTCCTGTCCGACCCCCGCTATGTCGATCAGCCGGCCGACCTGATCCTGCGCGCACTGTCGGGGCGGATCGTGGCGCGCCTCGGCGACGCGCCGATCGTCAATCCCGATTTCATGCTGTTCGCGCGCGAAGCGACCGCCTTCCCCTGGCGCAGCCAGGCGCTGTGGATCTATTCGCAGCTGGTCCGCTGGGGCATGGTTGCCCATGATGCGGAAAGTGCGGCGCGGGCCGCCGCCGTTTTTCGGCCCGACATCTTCCGCCGGGCGCTGGCCGATAGCGGCCTGCCGATGCCCGGCGCCAGCATGAAACTGGAAGGGGCGCTCACGACCCCGATGCCGGTCGGTGCCCATCGCGGCGACCTGACGCTTGGCCCGGATCGCTTTTTCGACGGGCGAATCTTCGACCCCGAACGGATCGAGGATTTCCTGCGGGATTCTGCGCCGTAGCGTTGAATTATGGGGCGAATTTGTGCCTTGCAACATAATGCATTCTACGGGATAAGATAAAGGACCGCGCGACGAGGCGCGTCCAGACGAATGCGCCGTCCCAAGGGTGGGATCGCCATTCCATCCATTTTTCGCAGCAAAGCCGCTGACCGGACCACGCCATGAGTGCGCGCGTCCGGCCTGCGGCTTTTTCGTTTCCAATTCCATTGGTTGGGGGACGCATCATGGCTACTGCTTATTGGGACCGCGAAGGGGAGGCCGCATCGGCCCCCGCCACGACAAGCTTCTGGAAGGCCGGCCACGCGCCGACCCTGATTGCCGCCTTTCTCTATTTCGACCTGGCCTTCATGGTCTGGGTCTTGCTGGGGCCGCTGGCGCCGATGATCGCCAAGACGCTGGCGCTGACGCCGGCGGAAAAGGGGCTGATGGTGGCGACGCCAACGCTCGCCGGCGCGCTGCTTCGCGTCGTCAACGGCCTGCTGGTCGATCGCATCGGCCCGAAGCGCTCGGGCGCGATCAGCCAGATCATCGTCATCGCCGGCCTGTTCCTGGCCTGGCTGATGGGCGTCAACAGCTTCGGCGGCACATTGGTTCTGGGCGTGATCCTGGGCTTTGCCGGCGCCAGCTTCGCGATCGCGCTGCCGCTCGCCAGCCGCTGGTATCCGCCCGAGCATCAGGGCAAGGCGATGGGCCTTGCCGGCATGGGCAATTCGGGCACGGTGCTGGCGTCGCTGTTCGCGCCGATGCTGGCCAAGGCATTCGGCTGGAATGCGGTGCTGGGCCTTGCCTGCATCCCGCTGTCGATCGTCTTCGTCGCCTATATGATCATGGCCAAGGATGCGCCCAACGCGCCGTCGGCCAAGCGACTGGTCGATTATTTCGAGCCGCTCAAGACCGCTGACGCCTGGTGGCTGATGGCCTTCTATGCCGTGACCTTCGGTGGCTTCGTCGGACTGGCGGCATCGCTGCCCATCTATTTCACCGACCAGTTCGGGCTGACCCCGATCATCGCGGGCTATTGCACCGCTGCCTGCGTCTTCGCCGGGTCGCTGGTGCGGCCGATGGGCGGCGCGCTGGCGGATCGGATCGGCGGCGTGAAGGCGCTGATGATCGTCTATGTCGTGGCGGCGCTGGCGCTGGCCGGCGTGTCGCAGGCGACGACATTGGCCAGCGCGTTGGCGCTGTTCGTCCTCGCCATGCTGGCGCTGGGCACCGGCAACGGCTCGGTCTTCCAACTGGTGCCGCAGCGTTTCCAGGCGGAAATCGGCGTGATGACCGGCCTTGTCGGCATGGCGGGCGGCATTGGTGGCTTCTACCTCGCCAGTTCGCTCGGCCTTGCCAAGCAACTGACCGGCAGCTTCGCGCCCGGCTTCCTGATCTTCGCCGGTCTTGCAGTGCTGGCTTTGCTAGGCGTGGCGCTGGTGAAGGCGAAGTGGCGCGCCAACTGGACCAGCGGCGCCCGCATCTGAGTTGGAGAGGAGGGCGGCGGCCTCTTTTGAGGACTGCCGCCCCGAGCCACGCTCTTTCCGTCCGAGGGGGGACGATCATCCATGAAATATCTTCTCGCAACGACGGCCGCGCTGGCCGTCGCCGGGCCTGCTTGTGCCCAGCAGATCGACCTGAAACCCGTCGCCGAGGCGCGGCTGCGCTACGAACATGTCGACCAGCATGGCCTAGCACAGCAGGCCGATGCGCTGACCGTCCGGGCCCGCGCCGGCCTGACGGCCAGCAGCGGCGCGCTGTCGGCGACATTCGTGGGGCAGGGGACATTGGCGGTGATCGACCGCTATTTCGACGGCTTCGACAATGCAGCGACCAAGCCGCTGGTGGCCGATCCGCAGAATGTCGCCCTCTATATCGCCCAGCTGCAATATCGGACCAGCGCACTGACCCTGACCGGGGGACGGCAGAAGATCGTGCTGGATGACGAGCGCTTCGTCGGCAATGTCGCCTTTCGCGACAATGGCCAGACCTTCGACGCGGTCCGCGCCGAACTGACGCCGGCCGAGGGACTGAAACTGGACGTCTCCTATGCCTGGAGCGTGCGAACCATCTGGGGCTTTCAGGGCAAGGGCGCGCGCCAGCAGGCGATCAGCGGCGACAATATCCTCGCCAATCTCTCCTATGCCACGCCGCTGGGTATGCTCAGCGGCTTTGCCTATCTGGTCGATCAGGACGAGGCGGCGGTGCAGGCCTATCGCCTGTCGAGCCAGACCTATGGCGTGCGCCTGGCGGGCAACCAGCCGCTCTCCAAATTTGCGAAGTTCGCCTATCAGCTCAGCTATGCCCGCCAGTTGGATTATCACCGCAATCCCAATGACTATGCCGCCGATTACTGGCTGGCCGACGCCACGCTCGACCTGCACGGCTGGAAGCTCAATGCCGGCTATGAGGTGCTGGGCGCCAGCCATGGCGCTGCGCTCACCAGCTTCCAGACGCCGCTCGGCACCAATTTCAAGTTCCAGGGCTGGGCCGACAAGTTCCTGACCACGCCCGCCAACGGCATGCGCGACCTCTATGTCGGTACCGGCTATGGCTGGAAGCAGGTAGGGCCGCTGTCGGGGGTCGCGCTAGCCGCGACCTGGCACCGGTTCGAAAGCGATCGGCTCGACCAGCATTATGGTAATGAGTGGGATCTGATCGCATCTGCGAAGCTGCGCAGGACCGCCCTGTCGGTGCGCTACGCCCATTATGATGCGCGGGCGATGGCGACCGATACCGAGAAATTGTGGCTTCAGGCCGACTGGAGCATCTGATTGAAAAGCCATGAGAGGAATCGCTTGAGCGTTCGGGCGATTCCCCATATGCTGCACTGCAAGGGACAAGGATGTCCCGCTTCACATCGCTGCGACGGTTCAGGGTAGGACCGGCAAGGCACTAGATGATGGCAAAGCCGCCATCCAGACTCTCGGGTTTCAATCCCCGAGGGTCTGGATGGCGGCTTTTTTCTTTTCTGGAGTAACGGGGATGGACTTTCAGGACGGGATCGACCCGGTCACGCAGGATGAGGGCAATGTCCTGCCGCCCGTGGGGCAAGCACGGGAACATCTGGTCGTCATCGGCAACGGCATGGCCGGCTGCCGCGCGGTCGAGGAATTGCTGGCCCGCGATGCAGGGCGCTATCGCGTCACCATCTTCGGCGCCGAACCCTATGTGAACTATAACCGCATCATGCTTTCGCCGGTGCTGGCCGGCGAAAAGACGTTCGAGCAGATCGTCATCAACGACGCCGCCTGGTATGCCGACAATGGCATCGAACTGATCGCCGGCGATCCGGTAAAGGCCATCGATCGCGCCACGAAGACCGTTTCCAGCCAGTCGGGCCGCACCATCGGCTATGACAAGCTGCTGATCGCGACCGGCTCCGATCCGTTCATCATTCCCGTGCCCGGCAAGGATCTGCCCGGCGTCATCAGCTTCCGTGACATGAAGGATGTCGACTCCATGCTCGCCGCTGCTGCGGATGGCGGCAGCGCGGTGGTGATCGGCGGCGGCCTGCTCGGCCTCGAAGCCGCCCATGGCCTGACCCTGCGCGGCATGAAGGTGACCGTCATCCACCTGATGGACACGCTGATGGAGCGGCAGCTGGACGAGGCGGCCGGCTGGCTGCTCAAGACCGCGCTCGAAGGACGTGGCCAGACCATCCTGACCGGCGCCAATACCGAAGCCATTTATGGCGACGGCAAGGTCGAGGGCGTTCGCCTGAAGGACGGCCGCGAGATCCCGGCCAGCCTGGTGGTGATGGCGGTCGGCATCCGCCCCGCGACCGCGCTGGCCCGCGACGCCGGCCTGGCCGTCAATCGCGGCATCCAGGTCGACGATCATATGGTCACCAGCGATCCCGATGTGCTGGCGGTCGGCGAATGCGTCGAACATGACGGCAATGTCTATGGCCTGGTCGCGCCGCTGTGGGACATGTGCCGGAGTCTCGCCGACGGCCTGACCGACCAGCATAGTGGCTACAAGGGCTCGGTCACCTCGACCAAGCTCAAGGTCGCGGGGCTGGACGTCTTTTCCGCCGGGGACTTTTCCGGCGGCGAGGGGTGTGAGGATATCGTCCTGCGCGACGCCTCGCGCGGCGTCTACAAGCGGGTCATCGTCAAGGACGACAAGCTGATCGGCGCGGTCCTCTATGGCGATACCGTCGATGGCGGCTGGTATTTCGACTTGCTCAAGCGCGAGGAAAATGTCGCCGACATGCGCGACATGCTGATCTTCGGCCAGGCCTTCGCCTCGGGAGGGGGCGCGCTGGACCCTAAGGCGGCCGTTGCGGCGCTCTCGGACGATGCCGAGATTTGCGGCTGCAACGGCGTAGCCAAGGGCCAGGTCGTATCCTGCATCGCCAAGGGCGCGCACAGCCTGGATGCGGTCCGCGCGACCTGCAAGGCGTCGGCCAGCTGCGGTAGCTGCACCGGCCTGGTCGAAACCCTGCTCGCGCTGACGCTGGGCGACGATGTCCAGTCGGGGCCGAAGACGATGTGCAAATGCACCAGCTTCACCCATGATGATGTCCGTCGCGAAATCGTGGCACAGGACATGCGCTCGATTCCGGAAGTCATGCAGAAATTGAACTGGTCGACGCCGGAGGGCTGCTCCTCCTGCCGCCCCGCGCTCAACTATTATCTGCTCTGCGCGCTGCCGGGCGACTATCAGGACGACCAGCGCAGCCGTTTCGTCAACGAACGGATGCACGCCAATATCCAGAAGGACGGCACCTATTCGGTCGTGCCGCGCATGTGGGGCGGGCTGACCAACCCCAGGGAACTGCGCGCGATCGCCGATGTGGTCGAAAAATATAACGCCCCGATGGTCAAGGTGACCGGCGGCCAGCGGCTGGATATTTTCGGCATCAGGAAGGAAGACCTGCCCGCCGTCTGGGCCGATCTCAATGCTGCCGGCATGGTGTCGGGCCATGCCTATGGCAAGTCGCTGCGCACGGTGAAGACCTGCGTGGGGTCGGAATGGTGCCGGTTCGGCACGCAGGATTCGACCGGGCTGGGCGTCAAGTTGGAGCATATGACCTGGGGATCGTGGATGCCCCACAAGTTCAAGATCGCGGCGTCCGGCTGCCCCCGCAACTGCGCGGAGGCGACGATCAAGGATTTCGGCGTGGTCTGCGTCGACAGCGGCTATGAACTGCATGTCGGCGGCAATGGCGGCATCCATGTCCGCGCCACCGACCTGCTCTGCAAGGTCGCGACCGAGCAGGAGGCGATGGATTATTGCGCCGCCTTCATCCAGCTTTATCGTGAGGAAGCCCGCTATCTGGAGCGCACCGCGCCCTGGATCGAGCGCGTCGGCGTCGATTATGTGAAGAGCCGCATCGTCGCGGATGATGTCGGCCGCGAAGCACTGCGCGCCCGCTTCCTCTTCTCCCAGCAGTTCATGCAGGACGATCCTTGGGCGCGTCGCGCCGCCGGCGAGGACGCCGAACTGCACCAGCATCTCGCCGAAGTCCGCCCCATGGAGACGCTCGCATGATCCCGAACACCCAAGTTGGCACCTGGCTGGATATCGGCCCCGTCGACCAGATCTCGCCGGGCAATGCCCGCACCCTGCCGGTGCGCGGCGGCGAGGAAATCGCCATCTTCCACACGCAGGACAACCAGTTCTACGCGCTGGTCAACAAATGCCCGCACAAGCAGGGGCCGCTGAGCCAGGGCATCGTCCATGGATCGGTCGTTGCCTGCCCGCTGCACAATTGGAACATCTCGCTCAAGACCGGCAAGGCGCTGGGCAGCGATGAAGGCTGCGTGCCCACCATCCCGCTCAAGGTCGAGGCGGGCCGCATCTTCCTGCTGCGCGAGGCAGTCATTCCCGTGCCCAGCGCGGCAAAGGCGGCCTGATGGCACAGGCGATCCGCACCACCTGCGCCTATTGCGGCGTCGGCTGCGGCATCGCCGCCACGCCGACCGGGCCGCGCTCGGTGATCATCAAGGGGGACGAGGCGCATCCGGCCAATGGTGGGCGCCTCTGTTCCAAGGGCACGCATCTTGGTGAGACGGTGGCGCTGACCGGCCGCCTGCTCCACCCGATGATCGGCAAGCGCCGCGCCAATTGGGACAAGGCGCTGGATCTGGTCGCGAAGAAATTTCGCGAGACGATCGAGCGCCATGGCCCGGACAGCGTGGCCTTCTATGTCTCGGGCCAGTTGCTGACCGAGGATTATTATGTCGCCAACAAGCTGATGAAGGGTTTCATCGGCTCGGCGAACATCGACACCAACAGCCGCCTGTGCATGTCGAGTGCGGTCGCCGGCCATAATCGCGCCTTTGGCGAAGATATCGTGCCGGCCAGCTATGATGATCTGGAGCAGGCCGACCTCATCCTCCTCGTCGGCTCCAACACCGCCTGGTGCCATCCGATCGTCTATCAGCGTATCCAGGCTGCCCGCGCAGCGCGCGGCACGAAGCTGGTCGTGATCGACCCGCGCCGCACAGAAACCTGCGAGGGCGCGGACCTTCATCTGCCGATCCGGCCCGGCAGCGACGTCGCGCTGATGACCGGGCTGCTCGCCTGGTGCGACGCACAGGGCGTGACTGATCCGACCTATCTGGCCGATCATGTGAACGCGCCCGACGGATTCTGGGATCATGTCCGCACCGGCCATGACCTGTGGACGACGGCCCAGGCCTGCGACCTCGACCCGGCGCTGCTGAAGGCCTTTTTCGAGCTGTTCGCGGCGATCCCGCGCACCGTCACCCTGTTCAGCCAGGGCATCAACCAGTCGATCCGCGGCACCGATCAGGTCAATGCGATCATCAATGTCCATCTCGCCACCGGTCGCATCGGCAAGCCGGGCGCGGCGCCCTTTTCCATCACCGGCCAGCCCAATGCGATGGGCGGGCGTGAGGTTGGCGGTCTCGCCTCGACGCTCGCCGCGCATATGGACTTCGCGCCGGAAAATGTCGCCCGCGTCGGCCGCTTCTGGGCCGCGCCACAGATGGCGACCAAGCCGGGGCTGAAGGCCGTCGACCTGTTCCGCGCGATCGATGAAGGCCGGATCAAGGCCCTCTGGATCATGGCGACCAATCCCGCCGTCTCGCTGCCCGATGCCGGCCGGGTGCGTGACGCGCTGGAGGCGATCCCCTTCCTGGTCGTGTCGGACATCATCGCCGACACTGACAGCTCTACCCATGCCCATGTCCGCCTGCCGGCCGCCGGCTGGGGCGAAAAGGACGGCACGGTCACCAATTCGGACCGCACCATCAGCCGCCAGCGCCCGTTCATGGCATTGCCGGGCGAGGCCCGGCCCGACTGGTGGATCATCACCCAGGTCGCCCGCCGCATGGGCTGGAAAAACGCCTTTGCCTATGATCGGCCGGCTGACATCTGGCGCGAACATGCGCGTCTGACCGCCTATCAGAATGAGGGGCAGCGGCTGCTCAACCTGCGTGCGCAGGCGGCGATCGGCAACGATGCCTATGACGCGATGGACAGTTTCCGCTGGGGTGGGGTGCCCTTTGCCGATGGGCATTTCCCCACTCCGGACGGTAAAGCGCGGTTGGTGCTGACGAGGCAGATGGATTTGCAGGGGCCGCTGCGCGACTGGCCGCTGACGCTCAACACCGGTCGCTATCGCGATCAATGGCATACGATGACCCGCACGGGTCTGGCGCCCAAGCTGGCGCGTCATCGCGAGGAGCCGCTGGTCGAAATCCACCCGCAGGATGCCGATGCGCTGGGCCTGGCCGATCGCGATCTGGCGCGGGTGTCGACCGCGCAGGGCAACAGCATCTTCCGCGTCAGCATCAGCGACGGGCAGCGGCCGGGCGAAATCTTCACCCCGATCCACTGGACCGACCAGATATCGAGCGGCGGGCGTACCGGCCTGCTACCGCGTCCGCTGGTCGATCCGCATTCCGGCCAGCCCGGCTTCAAGTCGACCCCGGCCGCGGTCGAGAAGATCTCGACCCAATGGCAGGGCTTCCTGATCCTGCGCGGGCAGGAGCCAGTGAATCTGCCCTGCCTCTGGGCAACGCGGGTCGCGGTGCCGGGCGGGGCGCTCTATGAACTGGCCGGCAATGGCGATGCCGCCCGACTGGAAGCCTGCCTGCCCAGGGGCGAGCGGGTCGAGGCGATCGATCATGTGCGCGGCAGTCGCCGGGTCGCGATCATCCAGGACGGCCGGCTGGCCGGCGTCCTGTTCGTCACCCGCACCGGCCTGTTGCCCTCGCGCGACTGGCTGATCGGCCAGTTGGCGGCCGACGATGTCGGCGCAACCGTGCTGGCCGCCCGCGGGCCGGGCAGCCAGCCGGACAAGGGCGCCACCATCTGCGTCTGTTTCGATATCGGCCTCAACCAGATCGTCGCAGCGATCCGCGATCAGAAGCTGGTCGACGTGCCTGCGATCGGCAAGGCGCTGGGCGCGGGCACCAATTGCGGTTCCTGCCGCCCCGCCATCGCCAATATCCTGGCCCAGACCTCTCAGGAGACATTGCATGCAGCCGAATGACCTCATCGCGCCGGGCGACGTCTGGCTGGTCGGTGCCGGGCCGGGCGATCCCGACCTGCTGACGCGCAAGGCCGAAAGGCTGATCTGCGCGGCGGACATCATCTTCTGCGACGCGCTGGTGGGGCCGGAGATATTGGACCTCATTCCCGATCATGCGGAACGGGTCAGCGTCGGCAAGCGGTCGGGCCGCCATTCGAAGGATCAGCAGACGATCGACGAGATGCTGGTGGAGGCGGCGCTGGCGGGCAAGCGGGTGGTTCGGCTGAAGGGCGGCGACCCGGCGATGTTCGCCCGTTCGACCGAGGAAATGACGGCGCTGCGCGCGGTCGGCGTTCGCGTTCGGATCTGCCCCGGCATCACGGCGGCCAGCGCCGTGGCGGCGTCGGCGGGCATTTCCCTGTCGCTGCGTGGGATTGCGCGTCGGGTCCAGTTCGTGACGGCGCATAGCCGCCGGGGTCAGGCGCTGGATCTGGATTGGGATGCCCTGGCCGATCCGGCCTGCACCCTGGCCGTCTATATGGGACGCGAGGCCGCCCCGGAACTCAGTCGCGCGCTGATCGCTGCGGGCCTGCCGGGCGCGACCCCGGCGCTCATCACCTGCGATGCTTCGCTGCCGCAGGAACAGCAGTTGCGCACGCGCCTCGATCTCCTGCCGCTGGTGACGCAGGCTTTTGCCGATGATCGCCCGACCCTGATCCTGATCGGAGAGGCGGTGGCTCAGGCCGACATGGCCATGGCTGGCGGAACGGACGATGTCCGCCGATCAACGGCATCGCGCTGAAGCCGTAACAGCGACGCCGTATATCCAACTGATAATATTCGGAAGTTGGTCGGGGAGACAGGATTCGAACCTGCGACATCCTGCTCCCAAAGCAGGCGCGCTACCAGACTGCGCTACTCCCCGACGGGCTTAAAACCGCCATTTTCCTAGGTTTTCTGCCGTTTTTCACAAACCGGCTTCTTCCCTAGATCACCCCAGTTTGGACCATTCGGGACAGGGAAAAACCCAAAATCCCCAGAATTTCCCCAGAGTAATTCTGGGGGGTCTGCCCCGCAATGAACCCACCGAATCAGCGGGTTCGCGGTCTATAGCGAGGCATGGAGGCCTCGTCTCGCGAAAAGATTCTGGGGAAAATCTGGGGATTGGATTGCCCAGAGACAAAAAAGCCCCCGTTACCGGGGGCTTCCGTTCGTTCGCAGCGATCGGTTGATCAGGATGCGACCAGTTCCATCGCAGCCAAAATGTCGCCGTGGAAAGCGTGGGCGTATCGGGCCGTCTGCGCGATGTCGGTGTGCGCCAGCAGGTTCTGGGCGATCTTGAGATTTCCTGTTTTGCGAATGATCCGCGTAGCGGCCGAGTGGCGCAGGTCGTGGAATTTGAAATCTTCGATCCCCGCATTCTTGAGGGCGGTCGCCCAATCTCGACGCCAGCCATCGCGCGAGAATTCGTAGCGCTGCCCTTTCACGCGAGGCGCGTTTCCCTGCTTGGCGGGTGCTGATCGGCGGCAGGTATATGTGAAAACGGCATCGGTTCCGGCCACAGGCGGGAAGGCGTCGAGAATTTCGCACGCGCGGGCAGTCAGGGGGAAAGTGTGCGGCCGAGGCGCCTCCCCCTTTGTCTTGAGAAGGATCGTCGCGCGGTTGGCCTGGCGGTCCACCATCGACCGGCGAAGCGACATGATGGAACTCTTGCGCTGTCCTGCGATCAAGGCGAATTCGACGACCAGGCAAAGCTCGGGGCTGATGGCCGAAAGGGCTTCCATCAACCGCGTCTCTTCGTCAGCCGTCAGGTCGCGGATGCGTTCGACTTCCGCCCCCCTGTCGATCGCTTTGGCCCACTTGGGCTGTTCGCCACATTCGAAGCCCAAATCGTCGAGGTGGCGCCAGACCCGGCGCAACAGTTCAATTTCACGGTTGATCGTCGCCCCCGCGAGAACGCGCTTGGACTCGGCCTGACGGTTCCGGCGATAGTCCAGCAGCAAGGCGTGATCGATATCGTGCAAATGGGTATTGGGCGGCATGATGGCGACCAGCGAAGCCATCTGCGCCAGGTAGGTGTCGGCTGCCTTTTGCTGCGCGGCCTTGTCTTCGTAGTATCGATCACAGGCGGTCTGGAGGCTAACCGGACCCTTTGTCATCTTTTTGCCAGCCGCACGCGCAGCCAGTTCCTCTTTCAGCGACAGGCGGCGCGCAGCTACGAAGTCCGCCGCATCGCCCGCTTTTCGACAGCGAGTTGAACCGCGCTCTTTGTGACCGGCGATGATGATTTCGTATTGCCAGAACGGGCTTCCCGGAGCGGCGAAGCAGTTTTTCGGGCGTTTGCCTTCTGGCTTTGCTGTTGCGGACATTGGGTGGTCTTTCTTGTCTGATCGGTCAGGTAGGCGGCGACGGCCTCGCGCGTGATCCTGGTCATGCTGTGGACCCGGATCACGGCAAGTTCGCCGCTGGCGATGATGCGTCGCACCGTCTTGGCGCTGACGCGGAGATATGTGGCGAATTCCTCGACGGTCATGATGTCGGGGATGGAGGGAATGGACATTGGAAATAGTAATGTGCGAGACGTGGTTCTCCCCTCGAAGCCTCTGGTTGTCCAATCTGGGGACAAATACAGACGAGGCATAATCGAGGACCGAGCGTCAACTCGGCGAATGAAATTTTTGTCTCGAACAGGTTCCTAACAGTTGATGTCCTGATCTACCGTTAGTGGCGTGAAACGTCGATATTTTTGATTTATCGACGGATCGGAATTTTCCGGCTATCGTCGTCGCGCCCCGTCATTCCGGCCGTATCTGGCCAGCCGTTACCCGCGCTGTCGTCGTCGGAAATTCCACCTCCAGCGATCCATCTGGGTAGGTCGCAACGATCGCGCCGACGGTTCCGGCCGGGACGGTTCGCCTGACGGTCCCGTTCGGGGTGACCCAATCTTCCACGACGGGTTCGACCAGGACGACGACATCGAGGTCGGCGTAATCGGTCACAGGTCGTCCAGGGTGACCTCGATCCCCTGTCCAGCGTCGAGGCGTGCGGCGGCAGCTTCGAAGGAGCATCGTTCGCCGGGATCGTTGGCGAGCAAGTTCATATCTGAATCGTCGGTGACATCGACGCAGATTGAATCCAGCCATTCACCGAATTCTTCGCGCGTCATAGTTCGGCGCTCGGTGATGACCAAATCGGTCGATCGATCGCGGGCAAGGATACGCTTGATCCGCGCGATTTGAGCGCGACGGGCGGCAGCTATATCATGGGTCATCGTTCACCCCCAACGCAGCCGAAACAGCGCCGCGTCCGCATCGTCGGCAAAGACGATTTCGGCAGACAGCTTGATAGCCAGGCGGCCATCAATCTGCATCATTCGACCGCCCGCGTTTTTGATGCGCCACGCGGAGACGTTATCGTCGAGCCAGTTGGTCAATTCATCGTCGAGATTGACCCAGGCGGGAAAATCCACCGGGTAGGTCGGCGAGCGATGGCCCCAAATCGAGTGGCCGAACCGTGGTGTGATCGTGATTGACGATCCAGTCATCGTTCAGCCCCACACCATCCGCATCGTCGGTTGGTCGATCACGATCATCCGGCGCCGTCCTCGATTTCGAACAGTTCTCCTATCGTGACCGACAGCGCGATCATAATAGCGGCCAGGCATGCTTCGGCTTCCGCACGCTCGGCACGAAGGCGGTCGATGCGGCTGCGATCCGTCCTCGCTCTATCAGTTGGTCGATTGGGGTGTGGTCGAAACCGATCCGCTACCCGACGCGATCCCGCGCACCCTGTCCCTCGATCTTGGTCTGGTCACCCGCGCAGAGACTTGCCAGCGTATCGCGAAGCAATGGCTGCTCCGCGAGGCCAAGACGCCTGGCGTGTTCAGCGCGACCTTTGGTCCGAAAGCGTTCAGAGTCCAGGTCGGCTCGCTGATCACCATGTCGCTTCCCGAACGCGGTTGGAACCGGAAACTGTTCCGCGTGATCGAGCAGGTCGAGACCCACGATCTTCTCTTCACGATGGCGCTTCGCGAAGAGTCCAGCGAAGTCTATGCCTGGGACCGCGAAGAAAAACCGCTGCCCGCGACGATCCGCCCCGACGGCTATAATCCGCGCGACACGATCGCGCCGGAAAACCTGGTCGTCAGCAGTTCGGTCATTGAAGGCGCAGGCGGTCAGCAAGTCAGCGAAGTCGAGGTCACCTGGACCCCGGCACCGTCCGCGCGCATCGTCGGTATCCAGATCGAATCGAGACCGACAGGCGCCATCGCTTGGACCGAGCAGGCGGCTATCCACGATCCCGTCAGCGGTGTTTTCCGCTTTGGCAGCAATGTCGGCGGCGTCGATCTCGCGGTTCGTGCGCGATATCGCATGGGGACCGGCGTTTACAGCGAGTGGGTTGGCGCGGATGTCGTGTCGGCTGCGATCGAGATCGTCGATGGCCAGGCGCGCGAAAACGCCACCACCGCAATCGACACCGCGCAGCAGGCCCAGGAAACCGCGAATTCGGCCGTCAGCCAGACTTCTGTCCTGACCCAGCAGCTTGACCAGCTTGATGCCGATGTCGCGACGGCGAAGTCAACGGCGGCCGACCTCCAGGCCACTTATGGCAACACCGCGACCTCGAAAGCGAACGCAGACGCTTCGGCCCAGCACGCTTCGAACGCCCAGGCGGCTGACCAGAATTCTCAGGCGGCGCTCGGTCTGACCCAGCAAGCGCGCGACGCCGCCGCCGACATCCTGAACCAGACCGGTGCGATCCGCGACGAAGTCATTATCGCCCGCACTGACGCGCAGACCGCGAACAGCCAGGCGAAGGGCTATCGTGACCAGACCAGCGAAGCCGCGAACACGGCAGAAGGGGCAGCAGCGCGGGCGGCGGAATCAGAACGCCTGACCTCCATCGCCCGCGATCAAACCGGCCAAATGGTCGCGGCGGCGGCCCAGCACGAAAGTAACACGGCGAGTTATGCAGCCGAGGGCCAGCGAAGCGCGGCGGCTTCTGAAAAGAGCCGATTGAATGCCATTTCGCACGCTGCCGACAACATCGTCGGTAAGCCCTCTTTCGATTCGACTGGCGACCGGGGAGCATGGGCCGGAACGATTTTCGTCGGGAATGATCCGCGTGTCGGTTTTGCGGTCATGTGGCAGCGCGGTCGTGACGCCTACGAGGGCGATCAGATCGCTGGCAACTGGTCAAACCGTCGCCTTCGGATCACGGGAAACGGCGCGGCGTGGGGGCCATATCCCTCGAACGCTGGCGTTCAGGTTTTGCGGTCAAATGGCGAATATACCTGGCAGACTATTCTGGCACGCCCTGCTGGGGCTGACTACGGTGATTTCTCTGGCGAAGTGGTGATCCAGCCAGACGCCGTATCACTACGGCCATTCTTGCAGTCCGATGGTCCGTTCAGCGCTACGGACCATAATTGCGCGTGGAAAACGCTCCGCATCGAGGACATCACCAACCAGCGTAGCGCCGAAAATGCTGCTGCTGCCTCGGCGGAGAGCCAGCGTCAGGTCGCAGCGATACAGACGGATGTTTCCCAGAAATCCTCGGCAATTGAACAAGATCGTATCCGCACGGAAACAGCGAGAGGGCAGGCTGAAAGTTTTCGCAATCAGGCCGCCACCAGCGAGCAGAATGTCAGCGGGATGGTCCAGACCGTCACCGGTCAGACACAACTTAGCGCGCAACATGTCGGTCAGACCGGAGCGGACGTTTCTGCAACGGCGGCCAATGTGGCCTTGGCGCAGACGAAGGCGACCGAAGCCGGGAACGCGGCTAATGCAGCCAACAGCACGGAAGTTCGTGTGTCTTTGCTCGGTCGTGACGCCGCCTCGCGGGCAGGCGGCAATCTGGTCGGTCGTGCCAGTTTCGACGCCAGCAATGATCGTGGCCTCTGGCGCGATTTCTGCTCTTCGTCGTTAGACCCGCGCGTTGGCTTCCACGTCCTTTGGCAAACTGACCGCGACATCACAGAAGGCGATTTTCTACCGGGTGCTTGGGCCAACCGGGTCATGCGCGTGTCGGGCAACGGAGCGGCGTGGGGACCATATCAGACTATCGCTGGCCTCCATGTCCTGCTGGACAACGGTTCGTCCACGTTCGTCGGATCAACCGCACGACAACCCGGCCAAGATTATGGTGATTTCAGCTTCGCGATCACGCTCCCGGCCAACGCGAGAGCGGTTCGTCCATGGCTGGCCAGTGATGGTCCATGGGGTTCGGCCAATCACAACTGCGCGTGGAAAACGCTTCGGATTGAAGACGTAACCAGCGAAAAGCGGTCTAGCGATTTCGCCGATGCGGCTTCGAGCAGCTATTCGGGTGCGCAATACGAGGCGGGACAGTCCTGGCAGCACTCGCAAGCCGCAAGCGGCTTCAAGGATCAGGCGCAGGCCGCAAACGGCAGTGCTTGGGCAGCCGCAGATTCCGCCCAAGGGTCGGCCGCGATCACAACCGAAAAGGCCGCCGCCGCTGCGCAAAGTGCTAACCTTGCCGCGACCTTCAGCACGGGCGGCGGCAATCTCGCCCCAAACACCAGTTTTTCGGTCGATGCGTCGGGGTGGGCCGCTTACGCGCCGGACGCATTCGGCTTGGCGTGGGGGCGCGACGACGGCGGTGATGCATGGCGTCCTACCAGCGAACACACGCTGTCAATCCGGCAGTCTGGCAATAATCAGTCGATTTGGGGCCAGTGGCACAATGCAGAACGTTACGCTGTGCAGGGCAACACGCTTTATGAATGGTCGATCTACGCAGCCGCGCACCGGTGCAATGTCGAACTAAAAATCGAATGGTATGACGCGAATGGCGCGTTCATCTCAACCTCTTGGGGTGGCTCTCGCACGATAAAAACAGGCGGTAGCGCCATCGGTGCGTGGGATCGCCTATGGGTAAAAGCAGCTTCGCCGCCCAACGCGGCGCAAGCCCATTCCGTATTCATGAAATACGCGACGTATCCGGGCGATGGCGACAGCGTGGCCTGGATGTGTCGGCCGCAATGGCGGCCTACATATGCGGAAGCGCCAGCGCCCACCGTGTATAGCATCGGGTCGGGTGACGCGCTTGCGGTCTCGATGAAGGCCAGCATCAGCCAGAATTCCACCGCGATTGCGACTGCAAATAGCAGCCTGGCAAGCCTCGCAACCGTTGTTCAGAGTGGATCGCCAAACCTTCTGGAGATCGGCGGATTTTCTTCTGGGATGTCGGGCTGGTGGGCGTCCAACAGCGGATGGAGGGCCGGTATTTCGGGGGGCTGGGGTCAGTGCTGCTGGAACCAGCAGGACTTTGCTTCTGGCGGATATTCGTATCTCGAATCCGGCAATGTCAGCGTGTGGGGCGGGCAGGCTTACACTGTGTCCGCCGACAATATCTGTCAGATCAACAGCGGTGTCGGCTACTCGTATGTCGAATTGAACTGGTATGATGGTGCGAACAACTGGATCAGCCAATCGAGCGGGCCTGCTTACAGCAGTTGGCACGATTTCACGGACGATGCCTTCGGCCGAAAAGCGCTCAAACACACGGCGTTCGCGCCGGGCAACGCTGCATTCGTGCGTGTTCGCTTGGTCACGTTCAAAGCGTCTGGGACAATCGGCAACGTAGGCTGGCGTCAGGTTAAGCTGGAACCCGGCCAGCATATGACCGCCTATTCGAACGAAGCGGCGGTGACGATGATTTCGGAAACCGTCACGAGCGTCGATGGTAAGGCCAATCAGGCGCTTGCGCGCTGGGGCGTCCAGATGGATGTCAACGGATACGTGTCCGGTGTCGAGATGGCGTCGAATGGCCAGACCAGTGACTTCACCGTGTCGGCCGACCGTTTTCGCATCTTGAAGCCGGGTGGTGGCGCGCGGATGGAGTTCATCAACGGTCGTATGATCGCGACCGATGGATCGTCGTGGATGTCGGTCTACGGTCAGCCCTTCGGCGCTGGTAACCGGTTCGTCGAGTGGACCGGCCCATATTTCGCTGATCTCAACCAGTGCAGCGAGGCGAACGCAAAGAAATATGTTCGTGTTAACGGAGACGTATTTTTCGGCGGCACGCTACTAGCTGGTTCGATCCGCAACAGCCAGCAGACCAGCAGTCTTGCCAATAATGCCTCGGTTTCGACCGGCACGTTCGGTTCGAACGGTGGCATGATCGTCGCGAACGCCTCCTGGACATACAGCTACACCAGCGAGCAGACCTATGCGGCGACGACGCAGGGGCGAAACGCGTTCGACGCCGATTTGGACTCGTTCGGGCGGCAGTATCTACAGGCGAGCGGCGGCGATAGCTGGACAGGGTCGAAGTCGATCGGCCTAGGCGGTAATGGTGTCGTGCTGAACCTTCGTCGAAATGGTGCGCTGGTCGCCAGCCAGGCCGGTGGGACCGGGCTTCTGTCGCTGGAAGGCGTTCGTCCGATGCCTGGTGATAGCGGCGGCCGGATAACCTGGACCTACAGCTATGCGGCGTCGCTGACCTATACCGATCCCGAACATAACACCGCGTCGCGCACATACAGCGCCGACATCACGCGAAATCTGGGATCGGGGGCGAACGTGACGCAGCGCGTCGGGGTCAGCACTGTCGAATGATAAATACCGACATGGAAATCACAGCAGAAACGACCCTTCGCGAGGTCAACGCATTTTCGATCGCCACGCTTGAAGCGCTGATCGCCGACATCGACGCCCTTCGTTCGGCCGCCCAGAGCGCGACGTTGGAGCAGGACTATCCGACCGCCCAGGTGGTCGGCCAAGCCATGTCCAGCATCGCAGGCGTTCGCATGCAGCTTGAGACGCGCCGGGTCACCCTGGAGAATAAACGTCGAGAATGGGACGGTGAAGAGCCGGTGTCGGCCGCTGGCACCTTCACGCCGACGCTCCCGGTGACGCCCGCATGATCGACCGTCTGAAAAGTGTCTGCGGGAAGATCGGCGCCGCAGCGATTTGGCTGTGGCACCTGCCGCCTGTTCGATCCGTTATCGCAACGAACATCATCCGCATCGCCGGTGGTGGCGCGATTGGTTCGATCATCGTCGCTATTGCGGACGGCCTTGCGAACGGTGGATGACACCAGCCTGATCCTTGGGCGGCTGGAAGGGAAAGTGGATAGCATCCAAGCCACCCTTTCCGCCATCGTCCAGCGCCAGGACGCGCACGAAAGTCGGCTGTCTTCTGTCGAAGGTGCTGTCCGCACGATCGAGGCCGACCGTGCGGCCATGATACCTGGCTATCGTGTAGTAGAGGCCGATCTAGCCGACCTCAAGACGTGGCGCACCACGGTTGAAGGCAAGGCGCGAGGATGGATCGAAGCGGGTAGCTTCATGAAAATCGCTGTCGGGATCGCGATCGGTATCGCTGGATACTTTGGCTTTCAGATCGCGATGACCCCGGTTTCGTCGCAGCTTCCCCTTATGCCAGTGGCCGCCTCTCGATAAGCGCGCGCATCTGGTCGCCATCAGGATGCCCGCTAAATAAGCGTTATGTGACCCTTTCGAGCCGTCCTGGCTCACCTATGCCCGCAGCCAGATCGGCGTCCGCGAGATCGTCGGCCCCAAGCATTCCTCCACCATTATGGGCTGGATCAAGGCGCTTGGCCCCAAAATTCTCGGCATCGCCGTCGATAATGACGAAACCGCTTGGTGCGGCACCTTCGCCGCGCACGTCGTATCCCACGCTGGTTTCCAGCCGCCCCGGATCGCCGTTCGTGCGTCGTCGTGGGACGCTTTCGGCGAACCGGTCGAAAAGGCCTTCCTCGGCGCCATCGTCCGGTTCCAGCGTCCTGGCGGCGGTCACGTCGGCTTTTTGACCGGGGTCTCCGCTGACGGTCGGCTGTTCCGCGTCCTCGGCGGAAATCAGTCCAACAGCGTTAACGAAACCTGGATCGAACGTGGCCGGTGCGTTTCGATGCGATGGCCGACCGGGGCGCCAAAGGCGATTGCGCTGGCGCCGGTGCTGAATTCGGCCGGGGCGAAGGTTTCGAAGAATGAAGCCTGACGCCCCTCGCTACCGGTCGAAATTCGAAGCCCGTTGCGCCGCGCTCGTCCCGGCCGAATTCGCGCACGAAGCGATCAAGCTCCCGTATCAGATCGCCCACACCTATCTGCCCGATTTCGTCGATGTCGAAGGTCGGCGGATAATCGAGGCGAAGGGTCGTTTTCTCGCACAGGACCGAAGAAAGGTTCTTGCCGTTCGCGACCAGCATCCCGATTGGACGATCGAGATGTGGTTCCAGAACCCCCGGCTCAAGATCAGCCCTGGCAGTTCGACCACATATGCGGCTTGGTGCGACCGTAATGGGATCGCCTGGCGCCAGGGGCCAGCCTGACGCGGGTGTTAGAGCAGGCTGTAAAGGCCTGCGGCCGACGATCCGATCATCATGGCGGCCAGGAAGATCGCCTGGACTTTGAGGACTAGCGACGATCGATCGCGATCATATTAGTGATGATTCAAACGTTCGCCTTCAAAAAAAATACCCCGCCAAAGTCGGCGGGGCATAGTCAAGCCAGAGAGGAGACCGACAAACGTTTTCTGCTCGCGTCGGTTCCGCGTCTAGCGCAGCCCCACCAGGGCGACGACGGCATATGCGCAAAGCACTGCCAGCGCGAGGATTGTATCGGCGATCGATCGCGTTCGGTTAGTGGCATCGGTGTCGGGGCGGCGCAATGCTTGTCTCTCCAGGTGTGCGGGTCGGGATGAAACGACCGTTCTCGTCGATGGTTGCGCGCTAGATGATCAGGATGACGATCGCGCTGATAGCCGCGACCAGGATCGTCGCAGCCAGGACGAACGCCTCGATATCCGACTGATCGTCGCCGCTTCGACTTTGGTCGCCATCGTCGTGATGATCGTCCATCCGTTCTCTCCCTGCGTCGAAGCGATAGCATCGATCCGTGCAGCGGTCGCCATGGAAATGGTCGAGAGGGATCAATGCGCTGGGGCGGATCGGTGCTGATCGCCTCGACGAACATCATCCCGCCCAGGGCGACGGCTTCAATGGTCAGGACGGATGGCGGTCACGTTTCATCAGGCATCAGCCTTCGGATGATCATTTCATCCATAACCGCCTGATGCTCGTAGGAGAGGTTCTCTCGGTCGGTGACCGCAGTCCAAGCCTTCATCAGTTCGTCGTCTGACATATCGGCCGCAACCGCAGCGGCCTTCAAGTGGTCTTCCATCCGCGCCTCCGATCATTACGCAGGCGGCAAATAAAATCGATCGGTCAAGATTTTTCAACCGCCTCCAGTTTGCGCTGGGTTAGAAAATCTCGCTGATCACGACCCTATGCAGCACCGCAGCGGGTATCAGTCGATCAACCTGACGATCATCAGCAGCGCAAGGACGGCAGCTTCAATGGTCAGCACGATGTCGGGGCTGCTGCGCATCAGGCGTCAATGTTCATGGGACACGTCCTCCGTCCGGGGACAGCGTATCACATGTCTGGTGATATAGGCGCGATTAAACCCGGTGCGGGCAACTCTGAGAATTTCCCCAGAATTTCCCCAGAATTTTGGAAGGTGTGTCGGGAAACCTTAGGAAATCCGCCGTTTTTTGGTGGCCGATCCTGCTCCCAAAGCAGGCGCGCTACCAGACTGCGCTACTCCCCGATGCACGCGCGCCTTAGCGTTCGAGCGCCGCCGGCGTCAATGCCCGAAAATCATGTCGAGCCACATATATTGCGCGGACAAACAAAAAGGGCGGACCATATAGGCCCGCCCTTCGAAATCTCGCCGTGGCAGAGATTAGTGCGCGTTCGCAACGTTCTCGGCAACGTTAGCGGCGTTAGCAGCTTCGTTGGCGGCGTTGGCGGCGTTGTCAGCAGCGTTGGCGGCGTTCTCGACAACGTTCTCGACGACGGCGTTCGAAGCGTTCGCGGTTTCGTTGGCCGGCTTCTCACCGCAAGCGGCGAGGGCCATCAGGCTGGCCGAAGCGAAAACAACAGCGATCTTCTTCATTGTGTACGGCTCCCATAGCATTATGCCGCGTCTGGCACGTTACAAATGTGACCCTACGCGAGCGACCCGCATTAACGTGTGCGCTGCACAAATCAATGCTTTTCTGACGTCGGTGAAGCGGCAGAATCACGCGACGGGGCGTTCTCTACTATAAAAGTTCAGTTAATGCCCAATGTTTCTGTCGCATTCGCAGCAATGTTCAGCGTGACCGCCCAGGCGGCGACATTCTGGCGCAGCTGCGCCGGATCGATCTTGTCCAGCGTGTCGTCAGGCGTGTGGTGAATGTCGAAATAGCGCGTGCCATCCTGCTGCAGGTCGATCACCGGAATGCCTGCTTCCACCAGCGGTTCGATGTCCGATCCGCCATGCGCCTTGTCACGGCTCGGCACGATGCCCAGCGGCGCCAGCCCCTGTGCGATCCGGGCCGAAAGCGCTTCATGACCGGCGGGCAGGGTGAAGTCGACCTTCCACACCTTGTCGGCGCCAAAGTCCGATTCCAGCACCAGGGCATGCGGCTCCTTGCCATGGGAGGCATAATAAGCGCGGCCGCCATTGCCGCCGACTTCCTCGGCGCCGGCGAACAGGACGCGGATCGTGCGACGCGGCGCGCCGACCTTGGCGACCTGCAACGCGGCGGCAGCCACGATGCCACAGCCCGACGCATCGTCGATCGCGCCGGTGCCCTGGTCCCAGCTGTCGAGGTGGCAGGCAGCGACGATGACGCCGGCCTTGGGATCGCTGCCGGGGATTTCGGCGATGACATTGCCCGACGGCTGGTCCTTGGCGGTCTTCGAAACGGCGGTCAGGTGGACGCGGACTGGCTGGCCGCGCGACACCACGCGCGCCATCTGTTCGGCATCGGGTACGCTGACGGCGACGGCCGGGATCGGCGTCACGCCATCGGCCCACATCTGCACGCCGGTATGGGCGATGCGGTGATGATCGGTGCCGATCGACTTCACCAGGATCGCGATCGCGCCCTTCCTGGCGGCGATGCTGGGGCCCTGGCGGCGGGCGGCACCATAATAGCCATAGCCCGACCCGTCCTGGGCGGCGACCATGTCATGGCTGACGAACACGATCTTGCCCTTTACCGCGCTGTCCGGCGCGGCCTGCAGGTCGGCGATGGTCGGGAAATAGGCGATTTCGCCCTCGATCCCCTGTGCCGGGGTCGATCCGCTGTTGCCCAGTGCCGCGATGACCAGCTTCTGCGGGAAAGGGGCGATGATCGCCGCCTCGTCATGGACGCGTTCCCACAGCGGCATCTTATAAGGTTCGATGCGGACGTTGGCGAAGCCCAATGCCTTGAGCTTGGCGGCGGCCCATTCGCGCCCGCGTGCTTCCTGCGGCGTGGCGGCCGGGCGCGGACCGACTTCGGTCGTCAGCCCTTCGGTGATGTCCCAGGCGACATCATCCTTCAGGGCGGCTTCGCGAATCGCGGCGTCGCTGGCCGGGGCGGCCTGGACCAGAGCGGGGGTGAGGATGCTGCCAAGGAGCAGGGCGGCGAGCGGGCCCGATCGGATTTTCTGCATGGCTGAAGGCTTACTCAGACATACCCCATTTGCCAATGGCTTCCGCCTTCGCTAATTCGGCGCAAATTTTCCTGTCCATACCCTTTGGAGCTGCGCGAACCCATGTCCGCCTCATCGCAATATGCCTATGTCATGAAGAACATGACAAAGACCTTCCCCGGCGCGCCCAAGCCGGTGTTGAACAACATCAATCTGCAATTCTATCGCGGGTCCAAGATCGGCATCGTCGGCCCGAACGGCGCCGGTAAATCGACCCTGATCAAGATCATGGCCGGGATCGACACGGACATCAGCGGCGAAGCCTGGCCGGGTGAGAATGTGACCGTCGGCTATCTGCCGCAGGAGCCCCAGCTCGACCCGACCAAGAATGTGCTGGAAAACGTCAAGGACGGCGCCCGCGAAATGGCGGACAAGCTGGACCGCTTCAACGAGATCAGCATGATCATGGCCGATCCGCCGGAAGATGTCGATTTCGACGCGCTGATGGAGGAAATGGGCACGCTGCAGGAGCAGATCGACGCCGCCGATGGCTGGACGCTCGACAACCAGCTCGAAATCGCGATGGAAGCGCTGCGCTGCCCGCCGTCGGACTGGTCGGTGGAAAGCCTGTCGGGCGGTGAAAAGCGCCGCATCGCGCTGACCCGCCTGCTGATCCAGAAGCCCGACATCCTGCTGCTCGACGAACCGACCAACCATCTTGACGCCGAAAGCGTCACCTGGCTGGAAAATCACCTCAAGGAATATGCCGG
Organism: Sphingobium yanoikuyae; assembly: GCF_013001025.1. Classification (NCBI taxonomy): domain Bacteria; kingdom Pseudomonadati; phylum Pseudomonadota; class Alphaproteobacteria; order Sphingomonadales; family Sphingobiaceae; genus Sphingobium; species Sphingobium yanoikuyae. Next base: position 1,506,924 of record NZ_CP053021.1, read on the forward strand.
GTCGGTGCTGATGATCACCCACGACCGCTACTTCCTCGACAATGTCGTCGGCTGGATCCTGGAGCTCGATCGCGGGAAATATTTCCCCTATGAAGGCAACTACTCCACCTATCTGGAGAAGAAGGCCAAGCGCCTGGAGCAGGAAGACCGCGAGGCCACCGGCCGCCAGAAGGCGATCAATGACGAGCTGGAGTGGATCCGTCAGGGACCCAAGGGGCGCCAGACCAAGTCCAAGGCGCGTATCGCCAAGTTCGAGCAGCTGGTCGCATCCCAGGAAAATCGCGCGCCCGGCAAGGCGCAGATCGTCATCCAGGTGCCTGAGCGTCTGGGCGGCAAGGTGATCGAGGCCAAGGGCATTTCCAAGGCCTATGGCGACAAGCTGCTGTTCGAGGATCTGTCCTTCATGCTGCCGCCCGGCGGCATCGTCGGCGTCATCGGTCCGAACGGCGCGGGCAAGTCGACCCTGTTCCGTCTGATCACCGGTCAGGAAACCCCCGATTCGGGCGAGATCGACATCGGCTCGACCGTGCGCCTGGGCTATGTCGACCAGAGCCGCGACCATCTCGACGCGTCGAAGAATGTCTGGGAAGAAGTCTCGGACGGTCTCGATTATGTCAAGGTCAACGGCCATGACATGTCGACTCGTGCCTATGTCGGCGCCTTCAACTTCAAGGGCCAGGACCAGCAGAAGAATGTCGGCAAGCTGTCGGGTGGTGAGCGCAACCGCGTCCACATCGCCAAGATGCTGAAGCGCGGCGGCAACGTGCTGCTGCTCGACGAACCGACCAACGACCTTGACGTCGAAACGCTGGCGGCACTGGAAGAGGCGATCGAGAATTTCGCCGGTTGCGCCGTGGTGATCAGCCATGACCGCTTCTTCCTTGACCGTCTCGCCACCCACATTCTCGCCTTCGAGGGCGACAGCCATGTCGAATGGTTCGAGGGCAATTTCGAGGCTTATGAGGAAGACAAGCGCCGTCGCCTGGGCGATGCCGCCGATCGTCCGACGCGCCTCGCCTATAAGAAGCTGACGCGCTGACCGGATCGGGAGGCTGACGACAACCTCCCTCGAAAATACCGTTGAAACAACGGCTTGAAACGCCCGGTGTCCCTTATTGATGCCGGGCGTTTTGCCGTCCCATCGTCCGGGCGGTAATGAAGTTGCAATATCTGCAACGCCGGTTCCGCCCTTCGCAATTGCGAAAGAACGCGCTGCGCTGCACATAGGACGGGCCTTTCAGGCATCCTCTCCTAAAACTTATCAAGGCCGGCCTTTCGGGGCTGGCCCTTTTTTTTGTCCGTCGAACGAGCGTTTTCAGGCGGAGCCAACTCACGCGGGAATCGGGCAGGTCGCGGCCGGCCGGGCCAGCGCGGCATTCTTCAGGAAATCAGGGTCCGTCAGCGCGTCGAGAAAGGCGAGCAGGGCAGGCATATCGACATCGACCAGCATCGACGCGGCGTGGCGGCGGATGGCCGATTCGATCGTCGGCGACTGGCCATCGTGCAGCCAGGGGCCAGTGACGGCGACATTGCGCAACGACGGCGTGCGGAACTGCTCGGGTGGCGGCTCGAAGCCCGGCGGCAGGGGCTTGCCGCCATAGGCGGCCGCATCGACCTCCTGCGGCGCAGCGGTGCCGACATAATGGGTCTTGCTGTCGGTGAAGTCCGGCCCGGAATGACAGCCGCCACAGCCCGCTGCGGCAAATTGCCTGGCCCCACGCTGCGCCAGTGGCGACAATGTGCCGCGATCATGGGCGCTGCCGAACGAGATCATCGTGCGCTGGAACGCCGCAAGAGCCGCAGTCACCCTTGCGAAGCCCAGGTCATTCGGTGCGCCGGGGAAGGCGGCCGCGAACATCCGGCGATAGCAGGGATCGGCGCCGATCCGCCGGGCCAGCCCGACATCATCCTGCGCCAGCCCCATCTCAACCGGCTTGGTCCCGGTCATCGGCACCATCGCCTGCTGCTCCAGCGTCGAAAGGCCGGCCTCGGTCCAGGTCAGGCCGCTGCGCCAGGCGACATTGGCGAGGCCGGGTACATTACGGACGCCCATCTCGCCCATCACGCCCTGATGGGTGGTAAGGCCATCGGCAAAGCCCTTCTCCTGCTGGTGGCAATCGGCGCAAGCCATGCTGCCATCGGCCGACAGGGCGCGATCATAAAAGAGCCGGCGGCCAAGTGCGACCTTGGCAGCGGTCATGCCGTTGTCGGACGGGATGGCGGGCACTGCAACGCCAGAGGGCAGGGCAGGCCAGCGCCAGGCGGGACGTGCAGCCCCCAGTCCCGTCGCCAGCAACGCCGCCGCTCCGATGATCGCCGCTCCACCCACTCGCACCCGCCGTCCCCTTCGCCGCGCATGACGAACCAAGGCTGACCGATCCGCAGGCCGGGGTAAAGGGGGAGGGGGCGGCCACGCTCGATGGAAGTGAATAATGGTGCTCGTCGCCAAATGCCCTTGCTTCGGGCGACGTCGGATGCTCCCTGTCGACCAGAAGGTTGTTGAGGTCTGGTTAGGGGAATGGCAACTTCGGGTGGGGAGCGGACTGTCAGCTCTCCGACCGTCGGATGGATCAAGCGGACGCCTCCATGCGGAACTGTCGCATTTGCAGTTCGCTCGCTCAAGATCGACCAACAGATGCCGCTGACGCGCCAGGGGCAGGCAGGGACGCTTCCGGGGTTTTCACTGATACCGCACGCGCGCTGATTGTCACATCCATCATGTCCGCGAAAACTGATGGAGGCCCTGTCAATGGCAAAGCAACCCAACATCCTGTTCATCATGGGTGACGATATCGGCTGGTTTAACGCCAGTTGTTACAATAGCGGCATGATGGGCTACAAGACGCCCAATATCGATCGCATTGCCCAGGAGGGCGCGCGCTTTACCGACTGGTATGCCCAGCAAAGCTGCACCGCGGGCCGCGCCGCGTTCCTGACCGGCCAATCGCCGATCCGCACCGGCCTGACCAAGGTCGGCCTGCCAGGGGCCGATCAGGGTCTGGGACCGAATGATCCCTGCATCGCCCAGGTGCTCAAGGCGCAGGGCTATGCGACGGGGCAGTTCGGCAAGAACCACCTCGGCGACCGCGACGAGCATCTGCCGACCATGCACGGCTTCGACGAATTTTTCGGCAACCTCTATCATCTGAATGCCGAAGAGGAGCCGGAGAATGAGGATTACCCCAAGGATCCGAAATTTCGCGAGAAATACGGCCCGCGCGGCGTGCTGCGGTGCAAGGCCGATGGCAAGGGCGGCCAGACGATCGAAAATACCGGCCCGATGAGCAAGAAGCGGATGGAGACGATGGACGAAGAGTTCCTCGCCGACGCCAAGGACTTCATCAAGCGCAACCATGACGCGGGCGGCCCCTGGTTCTGCTATTTCAACTCCACCCGGATGCACATCTTCACCCACCTCAAGGACGCCTCGAAGGGCAAGACCGGCCTTGGCATCTATCCCGATGGGATGGTCGAGCATGACGGGCATGTCGGCGAACTGCTCGATCTGGTCGACGAGCTTGGCGTGACCAAGGATACCATCGTCGTCTACACCACGGACAATGGTGCCGAATGCTTCACCTGGCCCGACGGCGGCACCACGCCCTTCAAGGGCGAGAAGGCAACCAACTGGGAAGGCGGCTTCCGCGTGCCCTGCGTCATCCGCTGGCCCGGCGTGATCGAGCCCGGCCAGGTGATCAACGACATCTGCGCGCATGAAGACTTCCTGCCGACGCTGGCCGCCGCGGCGGGCGACAGCAATGTGGTCGAGCGGGTGAAGAAGGGCGGGAAGATCGGCGACACCAAGTTCAAGGTCCATCTGGACGGTCACAATCTGATGCCGTTCTTCAAGGGCGACGAGACGGAAGCGCCGCGCAAGGGCTTTGCCTATTGGAGCGACGACGGCGATCTGATGGCGATCCGCGTCAACCAGTGGAAGGTCAACTTCCTGGCCCAGAATACCGAGATCAGTCCGCGCACGCCCGTCGGCGTCTGGCAAGGCCAGTTCACCGCGCTACGCGCGCCGATGATGATCAACCTGCGCTCAGACCCGTTCGAACGCGGCCCCGAAAGCATCTATTATGGTGATTTCATCGCGCACCGCATGTTCCTGATGGTGCCCGCGCAAGCGATCGTTGCCCACCTGCTGGAAAGCTTCAAGAAGTTTCCTCCGCGCGCCAAGGCGGCGAGCTGGACGGTCAGCGACGCCATGGACAAGATCGGAACGGCGAGCCCGAACCAGAACTGACCGGCAACATAGGGTAGCGCCAGTTGCATCATGGCGAGGGGCAAGTGTTGCACATGTGGATGGCACACGCGCCTCTCGTCAGGTGTATCAGCCGGAACGGGTCATCAGTCTGGGGAGGGGAATGAGGTGCCGATCGGACGCCCGGACCTTTTCATTCCCATCACAGCCGGTCTTGCGCATGGAAACGCCAGACGCGGACCGACTGCACCCTGGAATTGAGAAGCGGCGGCTGAACGGCCACAGTTGGTCGTTAGATACCATCGCAAATCCGTCAGCCATGCGAGGCGGGTCTGTCCTATTTTGCCCAATCCTGATCTACTCGGGCCATGAAAAAAATCACCTCGATCTCGGCCGTTCAACCAACTCTGTCGCTTCGCTGTCGCGTCAGCGGCGCGCGGGGGTGACCCTGGCAATGACCCCGCTGTCGCGTTGCAGGTGCGTGGGTGTCGCGTCATGGGCGCGTGGCAGGGGCAAAAGGACCGAAATGACCCGACGACACTATGAACTTCGGACGAAAATAAACTGTCGCGTCGATTGCTGTGCTGACCGCCGGATGTTTCCGCTGTCCTACAGGCCGTCATTCAGCCTAAACTCGATCGGCTCTTTGATCTGTCGAGACCATCTCGCGCCCCATGGCGCGTTAGGCTGTCGGTCTCTTCTCGAAGCCGTTCAGCGCCTCGACTGGCGCATCCGTCGCGTCGATCCGCGCGACCTTTGCTGCGGGCGGGCCATCCTGTGCCAGCGTGACGAAGCGATCGACCATGTCCGCCTCGCCCTGTACCAGCGCCTCGACGCTGCCATCCATGCGGTTGCGAACCCAGCCGGTGAGTTCCAGGCTGCGGGCGGTCTCGACCGTCCAGTTGCGGTAGAAGACGCCCTGCACCCGGCCGAGGATCATCAGGTGACGGGCGACGACCAGCATCAGCGGATCCGCTTGATCCAGGTCTGGCCGCCTTCGCGCACTTCGGTGGTGAAATTGGGGATGGCGGCGACCAGATCGGACAGCCGCTTGAAACCATAATTGCGCACATCGAAGCTGGAACGGTTACCGACCCGCTGGCCGACCGGCCCCAGCGCCACGAAGCCGCGCTCATCCCGCTTCGCCTCGTCATAGGCATCGATCAGCAGGCGCACGACTTCCGGGTCTACCGCCGCGCCGGTGCCCGCTGGCGCCGGCGGTGCGGCTGGCGGGGGCGGGGCCGCCGCTGCGGGAGATGGTTTGGCGGCGGCGCCGCTTTTGGCCGGCGTCTTTTTCTTGGGTGCTGCCGCCGGTTTGGCCACCGGCACTTCGACCGGCCGCAGCGCGGCGACGTCGATGAAGCGGGTGCAGGCGCGGCGGAAGCCCTCGGGCGCATTGGCATTGCCGAAGCCATAGACCGGGATGCCGTCCTGGCGCAGGCGCGTCACCAGCGGGGTGAAGTCGCTGTCGCTCGACATCAGGCCGAAGCCGTCGACGCGCCCGCTGGACAGCAGGTCCATCGCGTCGATCGTCATCTTCATGTCGGTGGCATTCTTGCCCTTGGTCAGGTCGAACTGCTGCTGCGGCTCGATCGCCTGCGCGACCGACAGCGCCGCCCAGGTCTTGAGCGTCGCCTTGTTCCAATTGCCATAGGCGCGGCGGATATTGACCGTGCCGAGTTCCGCCAGCACGGTCATCACCGCATCGAAATGGGCCGCCGACGCATTGTCCGCGTCGATCAGCAGGGCGATATTGCCACGCCCTTCCTGCCGCATGGGCATGGTGCGCCTCCCGTCAGGCTGCGGCGAAGACGCCGGTCTGTTCGTCCAATATGTGAAGCTGGCCGTCGGAAATGGCGAAGAAGCTGCCGACCAGCTTCAGTTCGCCGCTCTTTTCCTTGGCGCGCACGCAGGGGAAGCTACGCAAATTGGTAAGGCTGACCTTCACGCCTTCCTGCTCCATGGCGCGCTCGACATCCCGGTCGCGCTGGTCGCCATAGCGGTCCACCACCACGTCGCGCGCATCGTCAAGCAGTTGTATCCAGTTATGGATGAAGCCGCCTTCGCCTGGAGGCGCGTCCTTCAGGTCATGGCTGAGCGCTGCCTTGCAGCCGCCGCACTTGCCATGGCCCATGACGACGATCTCGCCAACCTTGAGCACCTGGACGGCGAATTCCAGCGCAGCCGACACGCCGTGCCAGCCGGGATTGGTTTCGAACGGCGGCACCAGCGCGGCGACATTGCGCACGACGAAGATTTCGCCGGGGCTGGTGTCGAAGATCTGGGCCGGGTCGACTCGACTGTCGGAACAGGCGATCACCATCACGCGGGGGCTCTGCCCCTCGTTGAGTTCGTCCCATCGCTCGCGCTGCTGGGACCAGCCGGTGTCACGGAAGCGGCGATAGCCTTCGAGCATGTCTGCAAAGTCGGTCATGATGATTGATGTGCCGCACAAAGAGAGGGCTGGCAAGTATGGTCCTGCATCGCTATCTGGGGCCGATGAACGACATTGCCCCGATCCCCGTCCCCGGTCAGCCCGCCACGACCGAGCGTGCCCGCAAGCCTGACTGGATCCGCGTCAAGGCGCCGACTAGCCCCGCTTATCACGAGACGCGCAAGCTGATGCGGGAAAAGGGTTTGAACACGGTCTGCGAGGAAGCGGCCTGCCCGAATATCGGCGAATGCTGGACCAAGAAGCACGCCACGGTGATGATCCTGGGCGATGTCTGCACCCGCGCCTGCGCCTTCTGCAACGTCAAGACCGGCATGCCGCGCAATGTCGATGTCAACGAGCCGCAGAACCTGGCCGATGCCGCCGCCGAGATGGGCCTTGAACATATCGTCATCACCTCGGTCGATCGCGACGACCTGCCCGATGGCGGCGCTAGCCAGTTCGTCAAGGTGATCGAGGCGCTGCGCCGCACGACGCCGGGCACCACGATCGAGATCCTGACCCCGGATTTCCGCAACAAGCATGAGCGTGCGATCGAGATGATCGTCGCCGCCCGTCCGGACGTCTATAACCATAATTTGGAGACCGTGCCCCGGCTCTACCCGACCATACGCCCTGGCGCCCGTTACTATGCGTCGCTGCGCCTGCTGGAGAGCGTCAAGAAGCTCGATCCGTCGATCTTCACCAAGTCGGGCATCATGCTGGGCCTGGGCGAGGAACGCCTGGAGGTTCATCAGGTGATGGATGACATGCGTTCGGCGGACATCGACTTCCTGACCATGGGCCAATATCTGCAGCCCACGCCCAAACATGCCAAGGTGATGGAATTCGTCACCCCGGCCGCGTTCAACGCCTATGCGGCAATCGCGCGGGCCAAGGGCTTCCTGCAGGTGGCGTCGAGCCCGCTGACCCGGTCGAGCTATCATGCTGGCAAGGATTTCGCCGAGATGCGCGCCGCGCGCGAGGCGAAGCTGGCCAAGGCGGCCGTCGCGAAGGCCTGACCGGCGAATGCCCAAGCATGAAGAGACCCGCCAGCTGCCCTATAGTCCGGAACAGATGTTCGACCTGGTGTCGAACGTCTCGGCCTATCCGCAATTCCTGCCCTGGGTCAGCGCGATCCGTATCCGGTCGGATAGCGAGAGCGAGATGGTCGCGGACATGATCGTCGGCTTCAAGGGGATCAGCGAGAGCTTTACCTCGCGCGTCCACAAGCATCGCCCGGACCATGTCCGGGTCGACTATCTCAACGGCCCGCTTAAGCATCTCCATAATGAATGGCGTTTCCGCGACGACGGGCAGGGCGGCGTGCTGGTGGATTTCGAGGTCGAGTTCGAATTCAAGAACCGGATATTCGAGATGCTCGCCGGTCAGTTTTTCGACAAGGCGCTGCGCAAGATGATCGGTGCGTTCGAGACGCGCGCGGCGGCGCTTTATGGCGCCGGCGAATCGGGCAGCAGCAGTTCGAGCGCGCACAACGCCGCCTGAAGGCGGACGCCACCGCGGCCATTATCCTCGAAATGATGCATGTCGGCCACGACCTTGTCGGGGCTGCCGCCGCGTTCCGCGCGCGCGAAGACGACGGTGCCGACCGGCTTCTGCTCGCTGCCGCCGCCCGGCCCGGCGATACCGGTGATGGCGACCGCGACATGGGCGTGGCTTTTCTTGAGGGCGCCCTGTGCCATCGCCCAGGCGGTGGCGATGGAGACTGCGCCGAACGTGTCCAGCACGTCATGCGAAACTTTTAGAAGTTCCGCCTTCATATCATTGGAATATGTGATGAAACCGGCCTCGAAGACGTCCGACGATCCGGCGATTTCGGTTAGCGCGGCGGAGACCAGGCCGCCAGTGCAGCTTTCTGCGACCGCGACGGTGCGACCGGCGCGGCGGTTGGCGATGATGACCTTTTCGGCAAGGTCGACGAGCTGGGCGGGCAGAATGGTATTGGGCATGGTCGGCTCAGGATAGCGTGGGGAGGGAGAGGGTGGCAACCGCCTGCGCGGCGATGCCCTCGCGCCGGCCGGCAAAGCCAAGTCGCTCGGTCGTAGTCGCCTTGACGCTGACCCGATCCAGGGGAACCCCCAATATCTCGGCGATCCGGACGCGCATGGCGTCGCGATGCGGCCCGATCTTGGGTGCTTCGCAGATGATGGTGAGGTCGATATGATCGATCCGGCCGTCCCGTTTCAGGACCAGATCGCGGGCATGGGCGAGAAAGCGATCCGACGAGGCGCCGCGCCATTGCGGATCGGACGGTGGGAAATGGCTGCCGATATCGCCATCGGCGAGCGCGCCGAGGATCGCATCGACAATGGCATGGAGCGCGACATCGGCATCGCTGTGGCCGGCGAGGCCCCGATCGTGCGGGACCAGCACGCCGCCCAGCCACAATTCTTCGTTGGGCGCAAGCCGATGGACGTCATAGCCCATGCCGACGCGGGTGGTGCGGGCGCCCATGATGCGCGCTTCGGCGCGGGCGAAATCCTGCGGGTAGGTCAATTTTTCCAGCCTTTCATCGCCTTGCACCAAGATGACGTCATGGCCCCATGCGCGCAATATCTGGGCATCGTCGGTGGCTTCCCGTTCCTCATCCCAGTCGCGATGGGCCGCCAGGATGGTCTCGAGGCGGAAGGCTTGCGGCGTCTGCACGCGATGCAGGTCGGCGCGATCGACGCCGTCTGCCATGATCTCGCCATTGGCGCGAACCAGCGTATCGGCGACGGGCAGGGCGGGGATGGCGCCTTCGGCATGTTCCAGCGCGGCCAGCAACCGGTCGATGACCGATGCGGGCAGGAACGGGCGGGCGGCATCGTGGATCAGCACGATATCTGCGCCGCCGGCCGCCGCGATCGCCTCCAGCCCGGCCCGGACCGAACCGCGCCGGCTGTCCGCGCCGGTGACGAAATGGGCGGTGCGATCGCCGAGCATGGACTGGGCGCGGTCTTCCTCGCCTTCGCCCAGAACGATGTGGATGGCCGACACGCCGCCATGCGCCGTCAGCGCGTCATGGGCATGGGCCAGCACGGCCTTGCCGCCGATCCGCCGATATTGTTTGGGAATGTCGCCACCGGCCCGGCTTCCCTGCCCGGCGGCGACGATCAGCGCGACGATCCTGCTGTTCGATGTCATGCAGCGGCGCATAGACGCTCTGCCCCATGCTCGCCAACTACTAAAGCGCGATGGATGGTCCGGGGCCTGCCTTGTCGTCGCGGCCATTTTCGGCTAAGGGCTGCCTGTTTTTTAGGCAGTGATAGAAGATGACGCGCAGGCTTTCCCCCATTTCCGTTGGACCGGTGACGGTCGACATGCCGGTCATATTGGCGCCGATGACGGGCGTAACCGACATGCCCTTCCGCACGCTGGTCCGCCGTTTTGGTTCGGGTTTGAACGTTACCGAGATGATCGCCAGCGCGGCGATGATCCGCGAGACGCGCCAGTCGCTGCAGAAGGCCGCCTGGCATCCGCTGGAAGAACCGGTGTCGATGCAGCTCGCGGGCTGTTCGCCCACCGAGATGGCTGAGGCGGCTAAGCTCAACGCCGATCGGGGCGCGGCCATCATCGACATCAACATGGGCTGTCCGGTGAAGAAGGTGGTCAATGGCGATGCCGGTAGCGCGCTGATGCGCGACCTGCCGCTTGCGGCCGCCCTTATCAAGGCAACGGTCGAGGCGGTCGATGTGCCCGTCACGGTCAAGATGCGGATGGGCTGGGATCATAGCAGCCTCAATGCCCCGGAGTTGGCGCATATTGCCGAGGATCTGGGCGCCAAGCTGATCACTGTTCACGGCCGCACCCGCTGCCAGATGTACAAGGGCAGCGCCGACTGGGGCTTCGTCCGCTCGGTCAAGGATGCAGTCAAGCTGCCGGTGATCGTCAATGGCGACATCTGCTCGATCGAGGACGCGGAAGCCGCGCTCGACCAGAGCGGCGCCGACGGGGTGATGATCGGCCGTGGCGCCTATGGCAAGCCCTGGCTGCTGGGCCAGGTGATGCACTGGTTCGCCACCGGCGAGCGTCGCGCCGACCCAAGCCTTTCTGAACAATATGATCTGATTACAGAACATTATCGCATGATGCTCGATCATTATGACAATATGACCGGCGTCAACATGGCGCGCAAGCATATCGGCTGGTACACCAAGGGCCTGACTGGATCGGCGGAGTTCCGCAACACGGTCAATCAGGAGGCGGACGCGCAGCGGGTGCTGGATATGCTGGCCGCCTTTTATGAGCCGCTGATTGCGGCGGATGAACCGGCGGTGGCACTTCAGGCTGCATGACCATGCCATTGCCGTCCCTCCCGCCGCTTCAGATGCAGCAGGATGGACCATCCTTGTCGGAACTGATGACGGCGCTTCCGGTCGCGACCTTGGTAGTACGGCCGGATAATGGCATTGCCGACGCCAATGCGCGGGCGGAAACCCTGCTCAACATGGCGCGGTCGGCGATCATCGGCAGCGACGTGGCGCGCACGGTGCGGATTGCCGAGGCCGGCGCGCGGTTCGATATCTGGCACAGCAACAAGCCGATCGCCGCCTATGACATCAAGGTCCATGCCGGGCGCACCGCCGAGATGGAAGTGGATCTGATGATTTCCCCCATCGTCGATCATGATGGCTGGCGGGTCGTGTCGATCCATGCGCAGGGGCAGGCCCGCAAGATCGGCCATCGCGGCACGGCGGGCGGCGCGCGATCGGCGGTTGGCGCGGCGGCGATCCTGGCGCATGAGATCAAGAACCCGCTGTCGGGCATTCGCGGCGCGGCGCAGTTGCTGGAGACGAGCAATGGCGGCAGCGATGCCGCGCTGACCCAGCTCATCTGCAACGAGGTAGACCGGATCGCCGCGCTGATCGACCGGATGCAGGATTTCACGACCGACCGCACGCTGGAATGCGGCCCCGGCAACATTTATCCGTTGATCGATCGCGCATCACATATTGCGGCGGCAGGCTTTGCCAAGAATGTAAAAATTATAAAGCGTTATGATCCATCCCTGCCATTCGCGATCATCAACGACGATGCGCTGGTGCAGGTGATGATTAACCTGCTGAAGAATGCGGCGGAAGCGCTTGAGCATGTCGAGCACCCCTGCATTCGCGTCGAGACGGCTTTCCGGCATGGCATGTCGGTGCTGGTCGGCGATCGCAAGGGCAGCGCCGTGCTGCCGATCGAGATCGTGGTGATCGACAATGGGCCGGGCGTGCCCGAACATATTCTGGACCACCTCTTCAACCCGTTCATCACGGGCAAGCGGGACGGGCAGGGGCTCGGCCTGGCACTGGTAGACAAGTTGGTGAGGGACATGAGCGGTTTCGTGCAATATTCCCGCGATCAGGAAGCCGGGGAATCCACCTTCCGCATCCTGCTGCCGATGGGAATGGGCTGATGGCCGCAACGGGTACGGTCCTGGTCGTCGATGATGATCCCGCCATCTGCGTGGTCGTGGGGGAAGCTCTGCGGCGCCAGGGGCACAAGGTGAAGATCGCCGGATCGATCCGCGAGCGCACGGCGTTGATGGAGAGTTTTTCGCCCGACATTCTGATCACCGACGTCATGCTGCCGGACGGCGATGGACTGGATGGCGTGGCGGAGATTATCGAGCGCAAGCCCGACCTGAATGTTATCATTCTTTCCGCACAGAACACCCTGAACACTGCGATCCGGGCGACCGAGAAGGGGGCGTTCGAATATCTACCAAAGCCGTTCGATCTCAATGAGTTGACGCGCGCTGTTGCGGACTCCTTGGGGCATCGATCGGGCGGGGCGGACGCGAGCGAGCAAGGATTGCCGCATGACGGCCTGCCGCTGGTCGGTCGCTCGCCTGCGATGCAGGAAGTCTATCGCACCATCGCCAGGGTTCTTTCCAACGATCTCAGCATATTGGTGCTGGGCGAGTCGGGAACGGGCAAGGAGCTGGTGGCCGAAGCCATCCATAGCCTGGGCCAGCGACGCACCCGTCCCTTCGTCGCGATCAACATGGCGGCCATTCCGCGCGAACTGATCGAAGCGGAACTGTTCGGCTATGAAAAGGGCGCCTTTACCGGCGCGCAGGCGCGGACCGCCGGCAAGTTCGAACAGGCGCAGGGCGGCACCCTGTTCCTCGATGAAATCGGCGACATGCCGATGGAGGCGCAGACAAGGCTGCTGCGCGTGCTCCAGTCGGGCGAAGTGACCACGGTCGGCGGGTCGAAGCCGGTCCGCGTCGATGTCCGCATCATCGCCGCCACCAACAAGGATCTGCCGCGACTGATCGAGGAAAACCGGTTCCGTCAGGACCTCTATTATCGGCTCAATGTCGTGCCGGTGTCGCTGCCGCCTTTGCGCGAACGGCGCGAGGACGTGATCTTGCTGGCCCGCCATTTCCTGGATCGGGCGGCACAGGACGGCTTGCCGCGCAAGGCCCTGGCCGAGGACGCCGCGCAGCTGCTGATGGCCTATCATTGGCCCGGCAATGTGCGCGAGTTGCAGAATATCATGCAGCGGCTTGCCGTGCTGAGCCGCGAGAATGTGATCGCGGCGGACATGCTGCGGCATGCGCTGCCGCTGGATGCCGTGCCAGCCGATCATGCCGCGCCCGCAGGGCAGCTTGCGCAGGCCGTGCGGGAATGGACCAAGCGGCAACTGGGCGTCGGGCTTGGACAGGCCAATCCCCAGTTGCACGATAATCTGCTGGCGGTGATCGAGCCGATCCTGTTGCAGGAAACGCTGGCCAGCGTCGACGGCAACCAGATCCGCGCCGCCGGCCTGCTAGGGATAAATCGCAACACGCTGCGCAAGAAGCTGACCGACTATGGCCTCGACCCACTGCAATTGCGCCTGAGCGATTAGCGAGGGCGAGACGAAGCGCCCAATCGCATCGACCAGCGACATGGTTTTATGTAAAAACTGTGTTTGATCGGGCACGGCATTGTTGTAACGAAGCCACTATGACTGGTGCGGTGACAATCCCCCGACGGGGGCAGGCTTGGGCAAGGCTGATCCGGCCTTACCTGCGCAACGGTCGCCTGGCCGCCGCGATCGAAGCGGTCACGCTCATCCTGTTTCTTGGCACCGCTGGCCTGACCTATCGCCTGCTGTCCGGGCAGGACCAGTCCTACACCCTGCTGACCCCGCCGATCGTGGCGCTGTTGCTGGTCGCCAATCTGGTGCCGGCGATCGCGCTGCTGATGCTGCTGGGGCGCCGCGTGGCCAAGCGCAGGGCCGCGAAATCCGCCATCGGTAGCGATGGTCAGCTCCACGTCCGCCTGGTGGCGATCTTCTCGGTCGTGGCCAGCGTACCGATGCTGCTGGTCGTGATCTTTGCGTCGCTGCTGTTCCAATATGGCGTCCAATTCTGGTTTTCGGACAGTGCGCGCGGCATGCTCCAGAATGCCAGCGATCTGGCGCGTGGCTATTATGAGCAGAATTTGCGCGAGGTCCGCGACGAGACGCTGACCATGGCGAGCGATCTGCGCGACTATCTGGGCCAGTCAAGCGTTTCGAGCCCCCGCTTTGCCGAGGGCTATATCTATCAGGTGGTGACGCGAAAGCTGAACCGGTCGGCGATCATCGAGATTGGCAAGGACGGCGTGGCGCGGACCGCTGCGACGGTCGATCCCGAGAGCCGGCCAGCGTCCGAAATGCTGTCGGCCGATGTGGTCAAGCGCCTGGCGTCCGGCGAGGATGTGGTGGTGGCGGCCAAGCCGAACCAGATCGAAGCGGTGACGCTGCTATACCCCAATTCCAAAATCTACCTCTATGCCACGCGCAATGCCGGCAGTTCGTCCTTCTCCAATGTGGAGCGGGCGCAGAAGGTGCTGGGCGATTATGATCTGTTCGCGGCGCAATCCCGCGCGTTGCAGTTACGGTTCAACCTGTTGCTGTTCGTCGGATCGCTGTTGCTGGTCGGCATCGCCGTCTACATCGCGCTGGCGGTCGCCGACTGGATGGTGCGGCCGGTCAATGAGCTGGTGACGGCTGCCCGCAAGATCACGGCGGGCGACCTGTCCGCGCGCGTGACCAGCCCGGCCAGCCGGGATGAAATCGGCACGCTCGCCTCAGCCTTCAACCGCATGACCCAGCGGTTGGAAGCGCAGACCGGCGCGCTGGTCGCGGCCAACAGTCAGCTTGATGAGCGGCGTGCCTTTATCGAGGCGATCCTGTCGGGCGTGAGTGCCGGCGTGCTGTCGGTGGACCGCGGCGGCGTGATCCAGTTGCTGAACAGCTCGGCCGCTGCGATCCTGGTGCGTGAAGGCGATGATCCGGTCGGACGGCCGCTGGCCGAGATTTCGGCTGAGCTGGCCGAACTGGTTGCTTCGCAGGAGGATGCCGGCATCGTCCAGGTGCGCGCGCAAGGCGACCTGCGCACGCTGGCGGTCAAGGTGTCCGAGGATGTGTCCGGCCATATTCTGACCTTCGACGACATCACCCAGCAATTGTCGGATCAGCGCCGTGCGGCCTGGTCGGATGTAGCGCGCCGCATCGCGCATGAGATCAAGAACCCGCTGACGCCGATCCAGCTGGCGGCCGAACGCCTGCAGCGCCGCTATGGCGAGGAGGTGACGAGCGACAAGTCGACCTTTGCACGCCTGACCGGCACGATTGTGCGGCAGGTGGGTGATTTGCGCCGCATCGTCGACGAATTCTCCTCCTTTGCGCGCATGCCCAAGCCGGTGTTCCGGCGCGAGGCGCTGGGCGACATCGCCCGCCACGCGCTGTTCCTGCACGAGGTGGCTCATCCCGATATTCGCTTCGCCTTCGACGCGGATGCCGGGGAGATGGAGATGGTGTGCGATCGCCGCCAGCTTGGCCAGGCGCTGACCAATATCGTCAAAAATGCGGTCGAGGCGATCGAGCCGAAGCCGGCGCCCGAGGATGGCGGGGTGCGCGGCCATGTGCGCATGCGCCTGCATGAGGCTGATGGCGCGCTGGTAATCGAAGTGCGCGACGATGGCATCGGCCTGCCGCCCGAACGTGAACGCATCCTGGAGCCCTATATGACCACGCGGTCGAAGGGGACGGGTTTGGGCTTGGCCATCGTCAAGAAGATTGTCGAAGAACATATGGGCGAAATCCGCTTCGATGACGCGGAAGGCGGGGGCGCGCGGGTGACGCTGCGCTTCCCTGTCGCGGCCCTGGAGAAACTGGAAGAGGGGCAGGTGGTTGCCTTGCCCAAAGGAAAAGTGACGGCCAATGGCGCTTGATATTCTGATAGTCGACGACGAAGAGGACATTCGCGATCTGGTTGCGGGTGTGCTGGAAGATGAGGGTTTTACCACCCGCACCGCCGCCAATAGCGACAGCGCGATCGAAGCGCTGGACAGCCGGCGCCCCTCGCTGGTGCTGCTCGATGTCTGGCTGCAGGGCTCGAAGCTCGACGGGCTGGAACTGCTAGACGAGATCAAGCGGCGCGACGCGACCGTCCCGGTGCTGATGATTTCCGGTCATGGCAATATCGACACGGCGGTAGCGGCGATCCGCAAGGGTGCGGCCGATTTCATCGAGAAGCCGTTCGAGGCGGATCGGCTGCTCCATCTGGTGGCGCGCGCCACCGAGACCGAGCGGCTGCGGCGCGAGAACCAGACGCTGCGCGCGCGCTTTGGCCAGGATGATGAGCTGACCGGCACGTCGGCATCGATCAACGGCGTGCGGGCGACGATCAAGAAGGTTGCGGGCACCGGTAGCCGAGTGCTGATTTCCGGCCCGGCCGGCGTCGGCAAGGAAGTCGCTGCCCGTATGCTGCACAGCTGGAGCGGTCGCGCCGACGCGCCCTTCATCATCGTCGCCGCGGCGCGGATGGACCCGGATCGGGTCGAGGAAGAACTGTTCGGCGTCGAGGATCCCAGCGGGCTGGTGCGTCCGGGCTATCTGGAACAGGCGCATGGCGGCACGCTGTATCTGGACGAGATCGCCGACATGCCCGTCACCACCCAGGGCAAGATATTGCGCGTGCTGACCGACCAGAGCTTCACCCGCGTCGGCGGGCAGCGGCAGGTGAAGGTGGACGTGCGCGTCATTTCCTCGACCGCGCGCAACCTGACGGCGGAGATCGAGGAGCGGCGCTTCCGCGAGGATCTCTTCTATCGGCTCAATGTGGTGCCGTTGCAGATTCCGTCGCTGTCCGAGCGTCGCGATGATATTCCGCCGCTGGTCGAACATTATCTGGCGCGCTTCGCCGCCGATCGTCGGGTCAATCCGCCCGAGATCGCCAGCGATGCCATGGCGGCGCTGCAGGCCAATGAGTGGCCGGGCAATGTCCGTCAGTTGCGCAACGTGATCGAACGGACGATGATCCTGGCGCCGGGCGACCGGATCGGGCGGATTGAACTGGACATGTTGCCGGCTGAACTGACGAGCGGCGGCGGCGGCGGCGACGGCATTGGCCAGTCGGCGATCATGGGCGCGCCGCTGCGCGAGGCGCGCGAAAGTTTCGAGCGGGAATATCTGCGCATCCAGATCCGGCGGTTTTCGGGCAATATCTCGCGCACCGCGACCTTCATCGGCATGGAGCGGTCTGCGCTGCACCGCAAACTGAAATTGCTGGGCATTACCGACGGAAAGGACGGCTGACGCTAGGGAAATTCCCGATGGCGATGTCAGGCATGGACGCCCCTTCGCAATTGCGGTAGGATTGCCTCGCCCTCGACAAGCGGGGGCAGGCAAGACACCTCCGCCCAGAGGTGCGAGAGCGGGTAACGTCCCGCCAATAAAGGACTGGCAAAAACCATGGCCGACAAAGTGAACAACCTTCAGGATATTTTCCTCAACAGCCTGCGCAAGTCGAAGACCCCGGTGACCATGTTCCTGGTCAAGGGCGTGAAGCTGCAGGGCATCATCACCTGGTTCGACAATTTTTCCGTGCTGCTGCGCCGGGATGGTCAATCGCAGCTGGTCTACAAGCATGCCATTTCGACGGTCATGCCGGCCCAGACGATGGACCTGACCGATCTGCGCAAGGCCAGTGACGGCAATGGCAAGCCGCGCCTGCTGCAGGAGATCTTCCTGAGCGCCGTGCGCAAGTCGGGCAGCCCGGTGACCATGTTCCTGGTCAACGGCGTGATGCTCCAGGGCGAGATCGCCGCCTTCGACCTGTTCTGCATGCTGCTTGAACGCGACGGCATGGTGCAGCTGGTTTACAAGCACGCCATTTCGACCGTGCAACCGCTCCATTCGCTCGACCTGTCGGGTGAGAACGAGCAGGACGACTGATCGTCCATGCCGCATCCGGTCTTCCCGCCGATCCGCGCGGGTAGACCGGAGCGCGGCCAGATGCTCTAAGCTGACATGGCCATATTCAATCGCGACTCCGAGGACGAAGTGGCGCGCGGTGCGCGTGCCGTCGTCGTGCATGCCGAAACCCATGGCGGCGACCGCCGCGACAGCGACGCCCGGCTGGAGGAAGCCCGAGGCCTCGCCCTGGCGATCGGCATCGATGTGCGCGCCGCCCAGAGCTTCCGCGTCCGTGACCGCAAGCCCGCCACGCTATTCGGTAGCGGCCAGGTCGACCAGATCGCCACGCTGGTGAACCAGGAAGAGGCGGAACTGGTCATCGTCGACAATGCGCTGACCCCGGTGCAGCAGAGCAATCTGGAAAAGGGAACCGGTGCCAAGGTGATCGACCGGACCGGGCTGATCCTGGAAATTTTCGGCGAGCGCGCGGCCACCAATGAAGGGCGTCTGCAGGTCGAACTCGCCCATCTCGATTACCAGGCCGGGCGTCTGGTGCGCAGCTGGACCCATCTTGAGCGCCAGCGCGGCGGCTTCGGCTTCCTGGGTGGTCCGGGCGAAACCCAGATCGAGGCGGACCGGCGCATGATCCGCGACCGCATGGCCAAGATCCGGCGCGAACTGGATCAGGTGACCAAGACACGCGGCCTGCATCGCGCCCGGCGCCAGCGTGCGCCCTGGCCGGTGATCGCGCTGGTGGGATATACCAATGCCGGCAAATCGACCCTGTTCAACCGCCTGACCGGCGCCGAAGTGATGGCCGAAGATCTGCTGTTCGCCACGCTCGATCCGACGATGCGGCAGATCGTGCTACCGGGGCTCGACAAGGCGATCCTGTCCGACACGGTGGGCTTCGTCTCCGACCTTCCGACCCAGTTGATCGCGGCCTTCCGTGCGACGCTGGAGGAAGTGCTGTCGGCCGATATCATCGTCCATGTCCGCGACATCGCCCATCCCGATACCGAAGCGCAGCGCGACGACGTGCTCGATGTGCTGAGCGAACTGGGCGTGGCCGGCGAAGGCGCCTTGGAGCGTGGCGATGGCGAGGCTGATCCGCCGCCGATCATCGAGGCGTGGAACAAGCTGGACCTGCTCGACACAGAGAGTGCCGCGCAGGCGCGCGAGATTGCGGCGCGGCATGATGATGTCGTTATCATCTCTGCCTTGACCGGCGAAGGTGTCGAGGGGCTGCAGCGGGCTATCAGCAGCCGGCTGACCCGTGGCGCAAGGGTTCACAGCCTACGCCTGCCGATCAGCGATGGTGCGGCCCTTGCCTGGCTGCACGAGCATGGCGAGGTGCTGGCGACTCGGCCGAGCGAAGCGGAGATGCAGGTGGATGTCCGCCTGTCCGACTCCGGCCTCGCCCGCTTCCTCAAGCGCGACCGTTAATCAGGCAGTCGCGCCACGAAATCCTGTACGACGCGGGCCGAATTGGCCGAGGCGAGCGCCATGAAGACGCTCATCTGGTTCTGCTCGGCGTCGCCACCGGCGAGATCCGAGAGGCTGCGGAAGGCCAGGAAGGGCACGCGATTGGCATAGGCGACCTGTGCCACCGCCGCGCTTTCCATGTCCAGCACCTGCGCCTGGAAGGTCGCGAACAGATATTGGCGATAGGCGGCATTGTCCATGAAGGCCGGGCCGCTGATGCCGCGCCCGCCGACATGCAGGCTGGGCTGGTGCGGCAGGCATTTGGCGGCGGCCGCGTCGGCGCAGCGGGCCAGGCTTTCCGAGGATGAGAGGGCGCGGGCGATGGTAAGTAGGGCGGGATCGGCCGGGAAGGCGCGGTGCCAGCTCTTGGCTTCGGCCTCATTGCCGACCTCGACATCGCGCGGGAAGATCATGCCATAATTGGGCAGGTCGTTGCCCGGCGTGCGGAAGATCGGGGCGTAGCCGCCCGGCGCCTCGCGCGCGATCGTGCTTTCCATGAACTGGCCCCAGTCGGCCGCGACCACGACATCGCCAATATGCAGCGACGGATCGATGCCGCCGGCAATGCCGGAAAAGAGGATACGCTTCACCGCGAAGCGATCGACCAGCCACTGGGTGGTCATGGCGGCATTGACCATGCTGACGCCGCTTTCGACCAGCAGCACCGGCTTGCCGGCCATCTGGCCAAGCGTCACGGGCACGCCGTTGACGCGGACGGTCCGCGGCTGCTCGATCCGGCCGACGAGCGCGGCATGTTCGGGTGGGAAGGCGGTCATGATCGCGGTGCGGGGCCGCTCATCGAGCTTCTGGGCGAGGGCAGGGGATGCGGTCAGCAGGCCGACCAGGGCGAGGAGGAACTTCATGCGGCGGCAACCCAGGCAAAGCGGATGACGATCAATATGGCGAGGAGAAATAGCAGCCAGTCGGCGCGGCTCATCTTGCCGCGCAGCAGCTTCAGGATCGCATGAGCGACAATGCCGAAGGCGATGCCGTTGGCGATCGAGAAGGTGAGGGGGATGAGGGCAAGGGTGAGGAAGGCGGGAACAGCCTCGAACGGTTCTTCCCAACTGACCTCGACCAGCGGCGCCATCATCAGGCTGCCGACCAGGATCAGCGCTGGCGCCGTCGCATAGAGCGGCACCAGGCCGGCATAGGGCGCAGCGAAGATGGTGATGAGGAAGAGGAGGCCGGTGACGATGGCGGTAAGGCCTGTACGACCGCCGGCTGCGACGCCGGCTGCGCTTTCGACATAGGAGGTGACGGTGCTGGTGCCCGCCGTCGCGCCGACCATGGTGGCGGCCGCGTCGGCGATCAGGATGCGGTTGAGATTGGGCACGCTACCATCGGGGCGAGCGAGGCCGGCGCGCTTGGTCACCGCCATCAGCGTGCCGAGATTGTCGAACAGGTCGACGAACAGGAAGACGAAGATGATTTCCAGCACGCCGATGCCATGGCTGCCGGCGAAGACTGCACCAAGATCGAGATGGAAGGCCGTGCTGCCCAGCGCCGATACATCATAGGGCGTCGGCGTGAAATGCAGCGCGCCAACCAGCCAGCCGAGCAGGGTGGTGGCAACGATGCCGATCAGGATCGCGCCCCGGACCTGGCGGATCGACAGGCCTGCGATCAGCGTCAGGCCGAACAGGGTGAGCAGCACCGGCGCGGAGCGAAGGTCGCCAAGCGCCACCGAGGTGGCGCTGTTGGAAACGACGATACCGGCATTGCGCAGGCCGATGAAGGCGATGAACAGGCCGATGCCCCCGGCAACCGCCGCCAGCAGATGGGGCGGGATGGCGGCCAGGATCATCTGGCGGATGCCCGCCAGGGTCAGCGCCAGAAAGGCGACGCCCGAGAGGAAGACGCAGCCCAGCGCGACCGGCCAGGGAATGCCCAAGCCCAGCACGACCGAATAGGTGAAATAGGCATTGAGCCCCATGCCCGGTGCCAGTGCCAGGGGCACGTTCGCGACCATCCCCATCAGGATGCTGGCGAAGGCGGCGGCGAAACAGGTCGCGGCGGCGACGCCGACCAGCGGCATGCCGGCCTCGCTCAGGATCGCCGGGTTGACCAGCACGATATAGGCCATGGTGAGGAAGGTGGTGATGCCGGCGACGATTTCCGTGCGCACATTGCTGCCGCGCGCGGCTATCTGGAAACGGCTGTCGAGCCAGGACGACAGGGGAGCCGTCATTGCGCGCAACCGGCCAGGAAAACGGAAGGGGCCATGGCCGGCCCGGACAGCGAAGTTGACACCAGATACCCCCTATGCGCGATGGTCGCGATTGTGCGCCCTATGCCGCTGCGCACGCGCCGCGTCAAAGGTAACGATGCATCACAAATGTGTCGACCAGCCCCAGCGTTGGATGGGCAAAGGCATCTGGCACGCGGCCGACAATGGCAAAGCCCATTGCCTGCCACAGCGCGACTGCGCGGCTGTTGGAGGAAACCACGAAATTATATTGCATGGCGCTGAAGCCCAGACCGCGGGCCAGATCGAAGGAGGCGGCGCACATGCGCCTGGCAACGCCACGCCCGGTTGCGTGGCCCGCCGTGACATAGCCGGCATTGGCGACATGGCGGCCGCCGCCGGCCTGGTTGGCCCGGACGTAGAAGATGCCGAGCAGGGCGCCATCCTCCTCGACGACGCGGACGGTGCGGTCCGGCGACAGCCACAGGGCAAGGGCGTCTTCGCGACTGATCGCGCGATCGACCGCCAGGGTTTCGCCGGCGCGGAGCACCGGCTCCAACATGGCCCAGATCGCGTCATGATCCGCCGGCGTGACCGGCCTGATCATTCCGCCTGCTTCGCCTGCTGCCATAGCGCTTCCTTCTCTTCGAGCGACAGGCCCACGAACGCGTCGCCGGCAATCGCCTCCATCTGACGGAAACGACGATCGAACTTGGCATTTCCGCCACGCAAGGCGACTTCGGGGTCAATCTTGAGATGGCGTGCGAGGTTCACGACGGCAAAGAGGAGGTCGCCGACCTCTTCCTCCCGATGGGCATGGCTGGTCGCGCTGGCGACCTCGTCCAGTTCCTCATGGATCTTCGCGATCGCGCCCTGGGCGTCGGGCCAGTCGAAGCCGGTGCGGGCGGCCCGCTTCTGCAGCTTTTCGGCGCGCAGCAGCGCCGGAAGCGCCTGTGCCACGCCGGCCATGGCGCTCGGGTCGGGGATCTTGTCGGCGCGTTCGGCCGCCTTGATGCTTTCCCATTGGGCATGGCCATCCTCGCGCCGGGCGCCTTCGCCAAAGACATGGGGATGACGCCGGATCATCTTCGCCGCGATACTGTCGATCACATCCTGCAAGCGGAAATGGCCGGCCTGTTCGGCGATGCGGCTGTGGAAGACGACCTGCAGCAGCAAGTCGCCCAGTTCATCGCGCAGGTCGGCCATGTCATTGCGCTCGATCGCATCGGCCACTTCATAGGCTTCCTCGATCGTATAGGGGGCGATGCTGGCGAAATCCTGCTCGACGTCCCAGGGGCAACCGGTGTCCGGATCGCGCAGCCGCGCCATGACATCGGCGATCGGCATGATATCGGCGGGACTGGCTTTGGACATGGGAACCTTCGCATTGGCTGCTGATGGGCCTGCGGATAGGCGTTTGCCGGATACAAGGCCACCCCCGATGTCGAACGGAGCGCCGATAGGCGGATATGGTGCCCATGGGGACGCGCATTGGAGCCTGTGGGAGGGTTATTCCGCTGCGGCGACGACATCCTCGTCCTTGACCGCATTGTTCGTCCGGACCTGCACGACCCGACCCCGGTCGAGATGAATGATGACGTCGGCAAGTGCGACGAGCGATGCCGTATGGGCTATGGCCAATATGGTGATATGGCCCCGTAAACCGGCAATCGCGGTTTCGATCTTAGTTTGTGCGTCGATATCGAGCGCGCTGGTCGCCTCGTCCAGGATCAGCAGCCTGGGATGGCGCAGCAACGCGCGCGCGAGGGCGATGCGCTGCCTTTCCCCGCCGGACAGACGGCTGCCACGATCGCCGACCACGGTATCGAGTCCCTGGGGCAGGGCACCGACGAACTGCCGGGCATTGGCGGCGTCGAGGGCGTTCCACAACTCCTCATCGCTCGCATCCGCCTTGCCGATGCGCAAATTGGTTGCGATGCTGTCATGCAACAGGAAGACGTCCTGGGGCATATAGGCGATCTGGGACCGCCATTGCCGATCATCCTGGGCAAGGTTGACACCGTCGACCAGAATCTGGCCTTCGCTGGGATCGAGCAGCCCCATCAGCATGTCCGCTATGGTGCTCTTGCCTGCACCCGAAGGCCCGACCAGGGCAATGATCTTGCCGGCGGGCAATTCCAGATCGAGGTTCGCGATCGTCGGCGTGCCCGCGCCCTGATGGGTGATGGATACACGGTCGAAACGGACATGCCGGGTCAGGAGGGGCATCTGCCCGCGCTCCGGTCCTTCGGTGCGGTTCTGCTCTGCCGTGAAGATGCGCAGCAGCCTGGCGACATTCTCATAGCCTGGCAGGCAGAGGAGCAGTTGCTGGAGCGTGCTTTGCAGGGCGTTGAAGCGCGGCGCGAGGCGCATGAACAACAGCAGCATCGTCATCAACTGCGGCAGCGGCAGCGCGATGACGGCATAGGCCACATAGACGAACAGGGCTGCGGCCGCACCGCTTGCCAACTGGAACAGGGCGGTGCTGTTCGATGTCAGCCGGGCGAACTCGACAGTGCCGACGCGCAGCGTTTCCAGCAACCGATCCAAGCGTTGAAGATAATAGGGTTCGCTGTTGAAAGCCTTGGCGATCTTCATGCCGGTGATGAATTCGAACGCGACATATTGCCGTTCCTGCAGGGAATTCGACATGGATTGCGCATGGCGGGCGATCTTCCGGCGCACCGGGTACAGGCCGAACAGGGTCGCTGCGCCAACGGTCATGGCGAACAAGGTCATCTGCCAGGATATCAGCGTGGACAGCAGGCCATAGAGCGTCAGCCAGATGATATTCTGGCCAAATGACATGAGGCTGAAGACTGCGACCTGGATGCGATCGACATCGTTGCTGAGCGCATGGTTGAGATCCGACCCGCGCATGTTCGCGACCAGCGACCAGCGACCATAGCCGATGGCCGTGAACAGGCGCATGCGGATGTCGTCTACCGCCTGCTGCATCGTGCGGGTCATGAGGAGGAGGCGGCGGCGCGACACCAAGGCCTGAAACACCATGAGGCACAGCATTGCCGTCAGCAACCAGCCGAGCGATATGCTGCCAATCCAGGGCAGTTGAATGCTGCTCTGGGCCGCACCATGGTTGGTGCCGATCAGTTTCAGCAACGGGATCATCGCCAGCAGGGAGCAGCTTTCCAGAATGCTGCCGATCAGGATCAGCAACAGGATGACGGACGCCTGTCGGCCATATCCCCCGAGGGAAAAACGCGCGAAATCGCTGATCTGACGGAACTGGCTCACCTATGGTCCTCGCAGTCGGCGCGGACGAGTTCGACCGTCTCTTCCAGTCGATTGAGGGCATGCGGGACGTGCAGCGTTGCCACCTGGACGCAACGGGCCAGGGCAGCGCAGCCCTGCATGTGACGGGCCTCGTCGGCGGGCGAGAGCGCTGCCTTCCCGAAACGGGTTATGTAGGAGTAGCGCAGGATCGCCGACAGGGCCTGGGTTCCGGCAAGTCGGGTGAGGCCGGGCTGATCCCCCACGCGGTCGAGAACATAGAGGCGTTCGGGTTGAAGCTGATCATGGCGGAAATCGCCCATCAAGCGATGCTGGCGTTTGGAAAAGCCGGGATAGACCAATGGCAATGGCTGCGCTTCGGCCAGTTGCATGGCGTCTGCGGCCTCTTCCGCCAGCTTGAGTTGGCCATAGGCCGGCAGGATTTCGAGCGTGCCGTCCGGGTTGGCGCGGATCGCCAGGAGGTCGTCCGTCAGCAGACGATGGCCCGCCCGGAGGAAGGCTGCGGCGGTGGTGGATTTGCCCGCCAGTTTGTCGCCAACGAAGATGACGCCATGCCCGTCCAGGTCGATCGCGCTGGCGTGGAGCGTGATGTAGCCGCGCATGTGCAACGCCAGCGCCATGATCGGCCCCAGCAGAGGAAAGGGGAGGTAGGTCACCGGCGTATCGGGATAGGGCTGAATCTCGATGAGGTCGGGGCCGTGGAACTGGAAGGCCGCAACGTCGGGCCATGCCAGGAAATGCGTCCCGTCCGTGCGGAACTGCGTGATCACGCCCTCCTCGCGCGACGGCAAGGGCAGGTCGCGGCTGTAGATGATGCGGATGTCGGGCACGGATCCCGCCGGGGCGGTCGTCAGTTCCGGCAGCGGAACATCCGATTCGATCGTCAGCCCAAAGGCACGATAAAGGGACGAGGCCTTGCTGGCGGGGGCAAGGGCGGGCTGAGGCGTTGGGCCCATCTTCATGTCATCCTCCTGCATGTACGATGTGAAATTTAGCCCTCGGAGCGACGGGCCGGGATCGTCTTGCAAGCCAGCGGCCCAGGCTTGCGACCCGGTAGGCAGCGAATAAGGGGGCGGCATCATTGGCCATGGACTGATCGAACTGCGTGATGGCCGCGCGGGCGACATCAATGTCGACAAATGGCGCCAACATGTCAGCCTGCGCATCCAGCATCGTCAGCAAGGATGCCCGGTGACGCGCCATGCCTGTTCCCAACTGGCCGGCAAAGTTGAACTTGTCGCGCCGCAGCCGGACCTGCTCTGGCAACAGGCCTGCCATGGCGTTCCGCAGGGATGCGCGCGGATAGCCATTGTCGAGCTTGGCGTGGGCCGGGAGCGATACGCAGAATTCGACGAGACGGCGATCATAGAATGGGAAGCACAGGCGCACTCCGGCTGCAGCCGCCGAACGATCCAGCACTTCAAACGCATAGGGTTGTTGTGGCGATGTCAGGGTCGACAGGTGGCGCTGCTGCTCGGTCTGATAGGCCGAGCGGCTGGGCATTGTCGCTGCCCGGCGCAAAGCTATGTCTGTACGACGGACGAGGTCCGGTGCGACGAGCGCGGTCGTGAAGTTCGGTGAGGTGCGGGGCGGATGTGCATGGTGGACGATGCGCCGCCAATTCTGCCGGAATCGCCGTATCGTCGCGATATGATCGAAATGGGGGGACGCTGCCTGCCAGGTCGAACAGCGGAGAATATGGGCCAAGCCATGTGCTTCGCGCAACAAGGTGGCCCAGCGTCGTTCCATGGCCAGTTCGTTCAGCCGCCCAAACCCGTGGGAAACGACTTCATCGCCGCCATGTCCGTCCAGAAGGCGGGGAAGCCCCAGTTGCCGGGCCCTATGATAGAGGCGTCGTGAACTGCCCAGATTGTAGGCGAGGCAGGGGCCGTCCTGTTCAGTCAGGATCATGTCCAGTTCCTGCAGCGGATCCTGATGCTCGGTGGGCAGGAAATGGGGGGCAAAACGCCCTGCTTGCAGAATGGCTTCTATGTGCGGGCCATCCGTCCAGTTGGGACTTGTGTCGAATGTCATGGACAGGCTTGGCACGGGCGGTCCCGCCGCCGCCGCCCGCAAGCGCGATGCCATCATGGCGATGGACGAGGAGTCCAGCCCTCCGCTGAGCATCACGCCGGCTTGTTCGCTGATCCGACAAGAGACCGCCTGTTCGAACAAATGCCGAAACTGCTCGGCGGTTTCCTCATCCTTGGGCGGCTGCGATGCCTCCAGATGCCAGTAACGGCTGATGGTGAGTTCGTCGCGCGTGACCTGAATGACGTGCCCTGGCGGCAGACGCCGGATTTCGCGATATAGCGTCGTCTGGGCATCGCCGACTATGCCGGCGACAAAATCTGCTGCACCAACTTCGTCGATGGCGGATGAAATCTCCGAACCGAGCAGCGCGCCAATCGTTGTCGCTGCCATGAACAGCCTGGGCGAAGCATGATAGTAGAACGGGCGGACGCCGAAATGGTCACGGGCGCCAAATAATGTCTGTGTCGCTTCGTCCCAGAGCACAAAGGCGAAGTCGCCCAGCAACATGGAGGCGCAGTCTGTGCCATAGCGCTCGTACAGTGCGGCTATCAGGCTGGCTTCAGGGAGGGCGGGGCGGGGAGGAAGGCCGAGCCGTGCCTCGATTTCTGCGCGATTGTCGAGCCGGACGTCGGCGGCCACAATGAGGTCCGGACGCCGCTTCTCATGGTCCAACGCCTCCATGCCAGCCCCGGCAAGAATCGTCGGGCCGCTATCGATCGCGCAACGAACCCCGCGTGATACCAGGGAGGCGATGCCTTCACCGGGCCAATGCCGTGCCGGCCGGCCATCGCGGTGGAACAGGCCGGCAAAAGCATTCATTGCCGGACCAGTCCGTCCAGGTCCGCCAGGACGTTGAAGCCGGCCAAGTCCTGTCGTCTGCCGCCAATAATGGGCCTTGCACGATGGTCGAGCAGCCAGGCATGGGCCTGGAAGCTGCCATCTTCGGAGCGGCGTACACCGATCCGGATCCAGCTTTCATGTCCCATCCAGGCGAGCAACGTCCGTGTGGCCACGGCCTGGGTCAGGCACGTGGCGCCGGGAACAAGTCGTGCGACGATGCTGACAGCGCGGGCGACTTGGCGCACCCAGAGCGGATTGCGCTGGCCAGTGGATTGCGGCAACCATTCGCACAGGCGCGCATAGCTGGTGAGGCTGAGGGCAAGACGGACAGCCAATACCACAGACAGTGCGACCGGCAGCAGGAGTGCCAGAAGCAGCCCTGCCAAAGTGCGATCAGGACGCCGGCGCATGCTGGACGCTGATCAATGTGAACTGCGACAGGTTGCTTAACAGGCTCTCCAGATCCTTGCGGCACTGTTCCGGTCGGACGTCAAAGCGTTGTTCGATATTGTCCTGCAGTGCGCCGACACTGGTGGGGGTCGCGATCGTTTCCCAGACATGGACGCCGACGCGATTGAGCGCGAAATAGCGGCTGGAGGTCAGGTCCAGTAGAACTCTCTCATTGTCTAGGTCGCAAAACACGATGTTGGGATCTGCTGCCACGATTGTCGCGGATGGCCAGGCGATCGTCATCTTTCTTCCCCGCTTCCAAGGGCTTTGCAGGAGAATGGACGCCCCCTCTGTCCGAGAAGGGCGTCCACCCTGTCAGGAGAACGTGAGCTCGCCGCGCGGCGTACCGTCCGGGAAGGTCGCGTCCAGGCTTTCGCCATAGGACGTGCCCTGCGTCAGCGATTCGAACGAGCCGAGTTCGACGAGCTCGGGCGATTCATAAGACTCCTTTTCCATACTCAACTCCTCATCATCTGCTGAACCATTCAGCGGGTATAAATTGATCGTAAGTAAATGTTTAAGTCAAATTCCAATCCATCCGCGGTAACACCTATAGGTATAAACACATATCGCCATGATTTAACTTTGTAGGGCAATGTTTTGCATAAGCTAACATTCAAGGCGTGACTGATGTGTTGTTAGATCCCTCCCGCAAGGCACGGAAAATCGTGGACATCGTGAGATGCCATGTGGCCCTGTCCGTTCCGCAGATGATCGTTAGCGTCCCCTCTCCGGCGATCGACGCGGACGATTGGGCGGACATCATAACAGTTGGGAAATCTTGTAAACTTCTGCTGCACCTTGGTGCCGGGCTCCGCGCCGCTGGGCAGCATATTCCGGACGCCTTCTCGCGCGAGGAGGACAGGTTCAGGAAGTTGACGCTCGCGATGAACGGCGTGAACATCGCTACAATAACCAATATATCTAAAACTCTAATCCATGATGAGCTGCGATTTATAGTTTTCAAAGGGCCGCTTGCTCAGAGAAGAATCTATGGCGGATACTTTCATCGTCCCTCATCGGATGTTGATATCCTGATTGATCGCGGTGATCTGCGTCGCTGCACTGCGCTTCTCCAGGCGGCAGGTTATTTCCTGCCCGCGGAATGTGATCGTATCTGGTGGCGTGCGTTTCTGGGAGAGCAGCATTTCTTCTCGCGTTCGCCGAACCAGGCAACGGTCGACGTTCATCATCGGCTCCAGCAGCCGGGTTGTCCGCACCCCATGGACGTGGGCGCGTTTCTGCGTGAGCCGGCGGATCAGGAATTGGGGCAAGTGAAGGTTCCCTGCATATCGCCAATCCACGAAACCCTGTTGGCAAGCCTGAGCTTCGTGAAGTCTCTGACCCAGCATTGCCACGCAGCGGCCTATCTTCTGGATTTCTGCGCCGCGATTGCCGGGCTCGATCATGCGGCCTTGGCGATTTTGCATCAACGGGCAACGGAGCAGAATATCGAGCATAGTCTGCGCATTACCCTGGCCTGTGCCGAAAGCATGTTCGGCTTGGAAGTGCCGGAATTTGCGGAGCCACTGCCGATCTCGGACCTGTTTGGCGCGGATTTGTCCCTGGCCGTCTTCACGCCCGATGATCCGTCCATTGCCTGGCCGCGCTTGCGGCATTTGCTGTGGCGGCTATGCGATAACCGGCGAGCCGGCCAGAAACTGGGAACATATATGTGGGTCGGTGGCAGCTTCCTGGCGTCCAAGGCAGCGCGCAAGATACCGGGATGGCCGAAGGAAGATCCCACCATTATCCATGTTGCGCCTGTTGCCGCATCGGGCTGATCGCTCTGCGTGAAAAAGCATCACACCGTTGCGAACAGATAGTCGGCGTCACTGGCCGCGCGGATCAGGGGAGTGGGTTGGGTCAGCAACCAGCACTCCCCCGCCCGCCAGGTCAGGCCATCGATGTCCCCGCGCCCCCGCAACGGAATGAACCAGGCGAGACCGCTGTTGGTCACGTGCAGCGCGTCTCCGCCCTGCATATGTGCCAGTCGCAAACCGAAAGGCCCATCATCTAGCAGGACGCCGCTGCAGCCAAGTGGACGATGCAGGGCAACAGCAGGGCGCTGCTCGGTTTGCAGATCTCCGGCGGTCGCCTTCGTCTCAAGGCCGCGAGTGCGGTCATGTCCATCGCGATTGCAGGTCAGGTCGATATTCTGCTGCACTTCGACAAGAGATATGCCGGCGCCAATGGCATATATGGTGCCAGCCGGCACGAAATAGAAATCGCCGGCGCGAGCCGGCCGCCAATCGATGAACTGCGCCCATGCTTCAATTTCCGCCGCATGGTGCTGCAGCGGCTGTTTCAGCGGAACGATCGTGCCGATGCCGATCATCGATGCAGGCTCCGCCTCGAGGATGTACCAGCATTCTTCCTGGCCGGTGGATTCGCGGTGGGCGTGAATATGGGTCGACAATCTAACGCTGGTATAGATGTACCTAACCTGTAGCGGGGGCTTGGTTCCGGACGGAGATCCAAACCACAATTCGCCGATGCGCTTGCCCAATTTGTCGACAGGGTGGTTAGGGGCGACGTCCTTTCCCCAGATCTTTTCCACGAAATTTGGCTGAAGCTTAATACTTGGCATCGGGCATGCCTTGCGTTGTACCTTTTCGCAGGGCGATCGATTGCCTCCGAGGTCTCATGCTCGTCTCCCGCAAGGAATGAGTTCATGAGAGTGATTGATTGGCAGCGGATTGAAATCCGTTCGAACACCTAATCGACTGGCAGGATTGCGCAAGACAAGCTTGTCCATTCTTCCAGTTGGCCGCGCCTGTTTGACTGGTCAGGAAGAAGGGCTTTCTGCCGCTAACGGCAACGGTCGTGTCGCGGCATGGCCGTTCAGGGCATCGGTCAGCTTGCGACGGACCCAATTGCCGACGGGGCGTTCAAACATCTCGTTAGACAGGCCGGCGACGGCCAAGGACAAGATTGTCGCGATCAGGATCTGCATGGGCATGCTGATGCCCCATGCAGGCCCGGCGAGGCGAACCAATTGAAGGATGGGCATGTGGAGCAGATAGAGCGAGAAGCTATATGCACCCAGTCGGCGCATCAACGGATTGCCCCATAGCATGTCGTTGAACGGATGACGGATTGCTGTGCCCAGAATGACCAAGGCGCAGGCAACGATCTTCAAAGGGTCTGCATAGTAGATGATGTGTTTCGGATCGTTGGTCACGGGCGGGAATACCCATGCGCTGACTGAAGCAGGGGGTGCGATGAGGACCCAGATAAAGGCCGCGGTGAACAGCAGCAGCGGCGGGAATAATCGCGTCATGCGGTCTTCCGGGATCTGTCGGACCAGTACTGCGCAGAGAATTCCGGTCATGAAGATGTGCATCTTAGCCAGGGCAAAGATGCCCGGCAGCCAAGGGCTCGCTGCATAGCAGCCTGCCACGATCAGCCCGATCAGCACATATAGCCAGCCGCGTAGCGGTTGCTTCGCATGGGTGGCCGCCCAGATCGCCGGGAAGAGAAAGTAGAATTGGAACTCCGGCCCGATCGACCAGAAGACCGATACGGTACTGGTGAATGTTCCCTGCCGGACCAGTTCGATCAGTCCGATCGGATAGATGAAATCGGCGTAAACGAAGCGATAGATCAGGAAGGATAGCAGCGAGACACAGGCGTAGAGCGGCACGATGCGCGCTATGCGCGCCGCAGCGTAGGACGCCAACGCATCTCGGTCGGGCGTTCTGGGGAGGTAGAGATGGCCCATGAGAAAGCCGCTGAGCGTGAAGAACAGCAGGACGCCATAATCGCCGGCGCGCGGATGCAGAAGTTCCGGATAGCCGAACGTGCGGAAGTGGCAGAATACGACGAGCAGGGCAGCAAAGCCTCTGATGCCGTCGAGCGCCGGTATATGACGGCCAGGGCTCATGCGGCGTTTCCTTCCATGCGCGTCAGGCGTCCGCGGGCATAACAGAAGCCGTAGACGACCCACATCAGGGCGGCTGTCTTGATTGACAGCAGTGAATTGCTGATGGGCAGGCAGAGTGCGAGGAAGAGCATAATGCCATGCTTTGCCATCCGGTTGCCGGGATCGCGACCAAAGCTGCTGCAGGCGAGTGCTAACCAGAGCCCGATCGCGATCACCACGGATTGAGCCTGGACGAAATCGGCCCAGCCGGCGTCATCGAACCGGACCCGATCCGCACGGACGCCCAACAACTGGTCAAGGTCCATCGATCGCAGTGCATCGAGCCCGACGCTGAGTCGTCCGGGAAGATTGTCTTGGTGCTCCGCCAGAATTCCCAGCGCTTCGCCCCCGACCAATGCGACAAGCAGCAACGGCAGATAGGCGACGCTCCATTGATCCGGAACATAGGCGCTGATCGGCAGATAGAGGCAGAAGAGCAGGATCACGCTGAGCGCAAGCCTGCCATCGCACGTGACCAGCAGCACCGTCGTCGAAACCAGCATGAACAGTCGCGCGCCGTTCGACAGAGACCGCCACATCGCCGCCGTGAAGATGGTACCGACGATGGCCCAGTTGCCGAGCGATACCGGCTCCAGAAACAGCGATGATCCGCGATGCAGGCCAAGGCCATCGAGCAGCATGCGGCCGCCGGGACGTTCCGAACTAAGAAATAGGTCGCCACCGGCCCAGAAGGCATCTGCGTCATAGCCACGGGTCTGCACATAATAGTCGATCACGCGAAAGGTTGAACCAAAGCCGCCAGGGCTCGCCAGTTCCCACAGGCCGACCAACATGATCAGCAATTGCAACGACAACACTGTCTGACGCAGCAACGCGCCTTCAATGCGGGTTCCAAGCAGGATGAAGGCCGGGATCAACAATATGTCGCCCAGGATCTTGGGTTCGAAATATCCCTTGATCGCGCTCGTCAGCAGCGCCGAAAGGACCATGATCCAGGTCAGCGCCAGCCACCGAAAACTATGTTGAACCGGTTGCATGGTCCCGACCAGCAGCGCGGTCAGAACGATGCTGCCCTGCGCGGCGGACACGATGCCGGCGGTCATCGGGAATAGATGCGCGTTGACCCAGGCCAGGGCCGGATTGAAGAGGACCGTGGCGACAAGCAGTCCGGCGGCGACATAGTTGACGAGCCTGTCATGGATCAGGCTGCGTCGATGCACCGCGTCGCGCCGCGCGCGAGCCGGTAGAGAAAGGGCAATCTCAGCCAAGAGAAGCCTCGACGAGCCTGGCGGCAACATCGCTCCAATCCTTGCTCGCCACCGGGCTGCGGCCAGCGTTCAGTGCCCGATCAAAAGCCTCGACCATTTCCTGCGGGTGATCAGGCCGGTAACCAAAGCGCAGGGCATGGTCGCCAACGGCGAAATCGGGGCAAACGGCGGGCAGACCGATTGCCTTATATTGCAGGAGTTTGAGGCTGGAATCCGCGAGATAGGCGGCGGCAGCTGCGCGCTGATAGGCCGCGATCCCGACATCGGCATGCTGGAGATAGGGCAGCGTTTGCGCAAAAGGCATCTCTTCATGCTGGATCACATTGGTCGGAAAGACGCTCTTGGGCGATCCGATGGTGTGGAAGGTGAATTCCGGGCGTGCCAGCGCGAGGGTGCGGATCGCCCCGGCATCGAACAGCATCGATCCGACTGTGACTGCGTTGCGCTTGGTCGCGTAGGGACTGTCTGTTGCCTGATTGAGCAAAGCAGTATCGACGCCATGCGGAATGAATAATTTGGGGCAGCTGAAGGCCTCGAAATGCGGGAGCATGGAGCGGGCGACGACCACGATCAGGTCGATATCGGCCTCCGATTGCCAAAGCATGTCTTCAATGCATTCAGGCACGCCGGCGGTGGATAGAAGATCCGTGGCCCGATAGACGATCCGCGCCGAGGGTGCGACGGCTCGGATGCGCTTCAGCAATGCCGGCGCAATGCCGGATTCGACGATGATGATGTCTGCCGCGCCTGCCGCTTCGTCCAGCGCGGTGCAGCGGTTTCTGGCCCATTTGCTGTAAAGCCAGGATTCCACCTTGCTCGATACCGGCAACTTCACCGGATGCCATGCGCTGCGCCACAGATAGGCCTGAAGCCCGTCCACCTGTTCCCAGGCATTGGCGCGATCAAACAGATCGGCCCGGCTGTCGCCACGCAGGCGCGACAGCCAGCTGTAGCCGATCGACATGAAGGTCACCTGATGGCCCTGTTGCGCCATATGGCGCGCCACGAAATGCACGCTCGCGCGGCGCCGGGTCCGATAGTCATGGCGCGAGATGATGAGGACGCGGTGTCCTTCGGCGTGAACTGGCTGTGGCTTTGCGGCGGATTGTCCGATCATGAACGGGCCTCCGTGCTGGCAAGGATCTCGTCATAATAGTCTTCCAGGGCGGCTACGCGGTTGCGGAGGTCGAACTTGGCGGCCACATGGGACCGGCCGGCTCGGCCAAAATCGCCGCACAGGTCCGGCGCCCCCAGAAGCGTTTGCAGATGGTCGGCAAAATCGTGGCTGTTGCGCGATCGTGCGAGCAGCCCGGTCATGCCGGGTTTGATCGCTTCGCGCATCGGGCCATCGTCAAACGCGATCACTGCCATGCCCATCGCCTGCGCTTCCATCAGCACGATGGGAAGCCCTTCGGAATCGCCGTTTGCCGCGCGCACGCTCGGCATCGCGAAGATGCGGTGACGGGCCATGGCCGCGAAGACCTCCGCGCGAGATCGTGCGCCCAGGAAATGCGGCTGGATGCCAAGCCGGTGGGCCTGGGCGACCAGGGCGGGCATCAGGGGGCCGCCGCCGATAATGGTGAGCGGTTCGCTTCGGACGCGTTCTGGCAGTTTCGCCCAGGCGTCGAGCAGGAAATTGACCCCCTTCTTTTCGACCAGACGGCCGACGAAGAGGGCGCCCCGGCGGCCATGGGCGGCGGGTGGCGGCGGCAGGCTGGACGTGTCGATACCCAGCGGAATGACGCGCAGCTTGTGGTCGGGATAACCTGCGTCGAGCAGGCACTGCTTGATCCACTGGGATACGCAGATGATCCCATGGGCGTAACGCAGAAGGAAGGGCTTGAGCATCAGATACCAAAGTCCCTCGGTGCGGCGCGCATGTTCGCGCGCCGTCACCGTTGCATCATAGCCATGGGCGGTGACGACCAGCGGTATGTTCCTTCGCGCGGCAAGGGACAGGATGTTCGCCCCATCCTGCAGGAAATGCGCGTGGATCAATCGCGTCGAGGGAGCCGACAGGACATCGCCGACATGGCGATATCGGCCGGTCAGTCGATTATAGACTTTTTCATATTTGCCCGCCTGGGCGCGATGCAACAGATGGGGAGTGTGACCGTTAATAGAGTATCCGTTCAATATGTTCTCAGTTATTATGATCGGATTATATCTATTAAGACCCTGTATGTGATCTGATATGAAGGTTTCAGAAAGAGGAAGGAAGCCTCTTCTGTATATTGCAACGTTGGGTGTGCCAGATAATTCCACTAGGTGAAATTCCTCAATTCGTTGCGGTTTCATCGATTGGTATATCGAAGCTTATTATCGCTTTCGAGTAAGGCATAACACCTATGCAAATTCCCGCGATTGCCCCTGCGCCCCCCCTTGTCAGTGTCGTGATTGCGGCGTTCAACGCCGAGGACAGCCTGGATCGCGCGGTGCAATCTGCGCTTGCGCAGAAACTCCCGGTGGAGGTGATCATCGTCGATGACGCGTCCGGCGACAAAACCGTGGCAATCGCCGAGCGTTTGATGGAGCAGGACCCACGGGTGCGACTGGTGCTAAGCGAGGCCAATGGTGGCCCTTCGGTCGCGCGGAATCTGGGGATTGGGGCCGCGCGGGGCGAATGGATCGCGATACTGGACGCCGATGATGCGTTCGCACCGGGCAGGCTGGTTCATCTGACCGCGCTCGGCGATCGGCATGACGCCGATCTGGTCGCGGACAATCTGTTTTTCTATGATTGGCACGCCGGCACAGTGGTCGGGACGGCATTGTCGCGGACAGCGCAGCCGATCCGGCATATCCGACCGGCGGAATTCGTCCGCAACGCGATCACAGGGCGCTCGCCGTTCGATTTCGGCCAGCTCAAGCCGATCTTTCGTCGCCGCTTCCTGACGACCCGTTGTCTGCGCTACCCGCCCCAGTTGCGGCACGGCGAAGATTTCGCCTTCATCATCGATTGCCTGCTGGCGGACGGTCGCTTCATTCTGAGTGCAGAGCCGCATTATCTGTTCACTCAGCGGCAGGGCTCCATTTCGGATCAGGGATCGGGGCAATCCCGGACATTACTGAACCTGGATGCAATGCGTGCCCATAGTCTTGCCATGCTGGATCTGCCCCGCGTTCGCGATGATCGTGTTCTGTCACGGTTGTTGGCTCGTCGCGCCAGCGCCATAAGGCAGCAGCATAGCTGGAACCGCGTCTATCCGCATCTTCGCGCACGCAAGCCGATGGCATTGCTGGAGGCTATGATGACGGACTGGAGCAACTGGCCCATGCTGGGACGCCATCTGATCCGCCGCTGGCACCATCGCGCGCAGATGGCGCGGATAGTTCAGCCCGAACGCACCAGCTTGTCGAATTCGACGCTGAGCTGATCGACACGGTTGGCAAAGATCCGATCGTCGCTCAGAAATCCCGCCTCACTCTTCAATTGTTCAAGTGCCGAGGCGATGCGGCTGTGTTGCCGTCGGTTCCATGTGGCGATACGCCGCGCGACCGCGGGTGGTTGTGGCAGACGCCGCGGCAGGGCGAGCAGATGATGTTTCAGTTTGGGCCGCACGGACATCCACCAGCCGCGCTGTTCACGACGGGTCATCTGCCTTTGATGCGCAAGCGCGCCTTCTGCATCAGGATGCGCAAGTCGATAATGTTCACCGACCAGACGCCGGACCCCGTCGCGATAGGCAGTATCCAACGTCGCGGTAGGCAATATTCGCGGCTCATAGGGCAAGTTGAGGGAAAGTGACCAGTCGAGCCATTTGAAGCTGTTGATCCTTCCCGAACTGGAGACCGGAATCCAGGGAACGCGCAGCGTATCGGCGATGATCGCTGCGTGCATCGAATCGGCGATCACCAGACGTGACCGGCGGATTTCGTCGATGACCTGATGCGCGCATTGCCGCGGGTCCACCAGCTTTACGTCGGCGGTGGCGCAGGCGGCAGCCCAGTCGCCTTCATCCATCGCCTCATAGTGGGGAATGAAGATGGGCCGGCCGCGCTCAGCTTCGGGTAGGGGGTTGAGCCGATCCAGCGTGGAAAGCAGCAGCGCGCCATCGGCAATCGCCCGATCCGGGCGGTTGAGGACGCGCGCCGTGAGCGGGCCGCGTAACGCCACCACATCCCAGCGATCGGTCGAGAAATCCTCGGGCACCGGCCTATAGCCCAGGCCACTGGAGAAAATTCTGATCCGCGATGCGGGCGGCATTTGATTGCCGATGATCGTGCCGATGCCGCAGAACAGCGTATCGGCTTCGTCGGACCAACGGCCGGGAGCAAGCTCCTCCCACAGCCAGCCGTTGAGGTCATCGCCAAAATTCCCTTCCTTGGCGCGATAATAGAAGAGTTTCATGTCATGGCCTCGTCCAGGCGGGGGCTGTGCCAGCGCATCTTTCGAATGATGATGTCGCGCCATAATGGCAGCAGCGAGACGTTCATGAGCCGATAGGCATCCAGGATGATGCGACGCTGCTCACCATTTTTCAGGCCCTGATAGACACGGGGGTGAAGCAGGATCGCCGCCATCTCTCGGCGCAAGATCATGATGCGCTGGTCGGTCAGGCACGCGGCAGCGGCGCTGATGCCCGGCGTAATCTTCATCAATCGATTGGCGAGTACCATCGACATGAGGCGGCGCAGATTTTTGGCACCAAGGCGCTCATGCGCATCGCGATAAAGATTGATACCTTCTCCCCGCTGGGCCTTGGCCAGCTTGGAGAAGCAGATCCCCTCAACGCTGTGCGCCAGCCGCACCCACATCAGCCAGTCTTCGCCGGCATAGCGAAGCCGTTCCTCGAACCGGAGATCGCGCATCGCCCTGCGGCGCAGGATTACGGCGGATGTCTGGCAGAGATATTCCTGCACCATGAATTGCCCCGCGCGGTCGGGCTGCAGGCGATAGATTTGCCCCCCCAGAGGCAGGGGTTCGAACGCATCCTCATTGGCGCCCTGCGCAAAGAGTGTCAGCGAGGCGAACAGGCTGGACGGCGGCATGGCGCTGTCGCAGAAATAGAAATCATGCCCCAGTTCGAGCGCGTCCACGCCTTGTTGCAGATGATCTGGCGCCCAACTGTCATCGGAGTCCAGGAAGGCGACATAGTCGATGTCGGGTCCGATCTGATCAAGTCCGTGATTGCGCGCAGCAGCGGGGCCGGCGTTCGATTGCTGCACGGTCCGGAGGTTCAGCCAGGGTGGCAATTCCATGTCTGCCAGTTCGTCCTGCGCCGGAATGGGCGAACTATCGTCGATTATGAGGAGCTCCACCTCGGTGGGCGCGGTGAATGTTTGCGCAACGATCGAGCGGAGGGCCTGTTGCAGGATACCCCGTTCACGCTGGAAATAGGGGATGATGACCGCGATCCGGCGCACGACCCGCAGTTCACTTGGGTAGGGCGGCACGGGATCAGGCGGCATCGGCGTTGCGGACAGCGTGGGAGTGGGGCGATGACGGCGGGATCGGGCCGTCCGAGTAGCCCCCCCTGGCGTCACGGATGGCATTCATGAGGAAGGTGACATTGCCGCGCAAATAGCGGTCTGCCAGTCGGGTCGGTTCGTTCATGAGCCGGAATATCCATTCCATGCGCATGCGGCGCAGCCAGCCAGGCGCGCGCGGGACATGGCCGGCGGTGAAATCGAGCAGGGCGCCCGCGCACAATATGGGGCGGCCGATATGGGATGCCCATTTGGCCGCCCACAATTCCTGGCGGGGGTTCCCCATGGCTGCGATTACCAGATCCGCGCCGCTTTCCCGAATATGGCGGCTCAGATGCTCCTCCTCTTGCGGGTCGAAGAAGCCATGTAGGGTGCCGACTATGCGAATATGGGGATGACGCTCTTCCAGGATCGCGGCTGCGCGCTCCGCGATGCCGGGGGCTGCGCCTACCAGGAATAGCCGGAGGCGGTCCGGATAGTTCTTCAGGAGTTGGGGAATGAAGTCGGTGCCGTTCAGATTGTGAGGGAAAGAGTTCCCGTAGCGGAGGCGACTTGCGATATCGACGCCGACGCCGTCATTAAGGACCAGCGCGTCGTTCAGTGCGGCAGCGACGCCCTCGACCCGCCGTGCCTGGTTGATCAGATGGGCATTGCCGAATGCGACCACGCGCGGCGACTGGTCCCTGATCAGATCGGAAACGGCTTTCAGCGCGTCGCTCTCCGAAAGAACGGCAAGGCGAAGCGGCCCGATCTGGCGGGTCTGACGTCCCAGAATATGTTCGTAGATGGCCGAGATCCTGGCGCTCACGCCCGGCCAACCATAAGCGAGCAGACCTGCGGCAGTGGTGGGGGAGGGTGAGCGTTGCTGCGCCTTGCGAATGTCCTGCAGGGTGCGCGCAGCGGACAGCGGATCGGCGAAATCGATCAGGCTGCCGGTATCGAGCTTGACGCAGGAGCGGCGATGCGCCGGAATGTCGCTGACGACTGGATAAAGCCCGGCGGACACCCCCTCGATCAGGGAAATACCGAAACCTTCATAGGCGCTGGGCGATGCGAAGATGGTACTACGGGCAATCAGCGCCTGCAGCGCCTCGTCGCTGGGGCTGTCATGAAATTCCACCAGATCGCCCAAACCGAGCTGTTCGACGATCTGTTGCAGATCGGCGAAGGTGACACCCATCGGCTTTCCCGCGATGATCAGCCGGGCCTTGCGGTCCAGCCTGTGCAGATGCGCGAACCAGCGGATCAACAGGTCGATCCGCTTGTTCGGCGCGATCCGGCCGAAATAGATGAAGCGATGCTCGGTGGAAGGCGATTGCGCAAGACCGGCGAACTTGACCGTGTCCACGCCATTTTCGACCAAGGTAAGTGCGCGACGATTGACCTTGGCGAAGGTCTCGTAGTCCGCTTCGCTGCAGGCGATGATCGCCCGATATCCAGCCAGTGAAAGGCGGGTCATGCTGTGAAAGTAGAATTGCTTCAATCGACGGGCATAGCCGGTATGAAAGAAGCCGCCATGCGTGGACAGGACCAGCGGTTTGCGGTGCAGCAGCCGGGTCAGTGCCAGATAGTCGGCGAAGAAATCGACAGCGTGGACATGGACGATGTCGCAATCGTCCAGATGGTGCAGCACGGATGGTGCGAGCGGATAGCGACGTCCACCCCGGTAGGGTACCCGGACCACTTCGACATCGTCGATGATTTCGCATCGTGGCAAGGGCGCGTCGTCGCCGTCGAAGATGCGGTCCAGGGTGATCATCCTGACCTGGTGCCCGGCGCGAGCCTGTTCGCGGCACAGATTTCTGGTGAAGCTTTCCAGCCCGCCGAGTCCGGGATGATATTGTCGGGAAATATGGGCGATTTTCATATCAGACCCCCTTGGTGCCGACGATCGCTGACCGCTAGATCAGCATGATGGTGCCGATCAGCACCGTGTTCAGCATGGTCATCTTGTTGATCACGGCCTTGAGCTCGCTGGTGGATGTCTGATCGCGCTGGACCGCAACGATCGCGCAATCGGCGCTGCCTGCCGCATGAGCGAGATCGTCGATATGGCTGGCGTCGACCAGGCACAGATCGAAATGGGCTGTCAGCGACGACAGGCGTTGCGACAGTGGCGCAAGCGGACTGCCGTCGATGGCGCAGCCATCCTGCTGGGGCGCGGCCATGACGAACAACGACCGGATACTGCTCGGCTGCACCAGCTGAAATGGCTCATCCATGTCGTCCGGCGAGCCTGTTCGTGCATTCATGCCAAGCAGGCGATGTTGAACGAAGCCGGAATGCTCCATGTCTACGATCAAGGTGCGCAGACCGCTCAGGGCTGCCGATACGGCGATATTCGCCGTCAATATGGCCGCCTGCTCGCTCGCCTCGATTGCGATGACCGCGATAGAGCCGGGCGCGCGACCGTCGGGATGGCGCATTGCAGACAGGGTCGACTGGATGTCCCGCGCTTGTTCCGCCAGCATTGCGCTGGGAGCGTGGATCACCGCGATCGCGGGATCGACATTGGCGTGGACAGTCGCCGTTTCCTCGCGCGTATCGCCATCGTAAGTCGGCGGCAGGCCGGGATAGACATCCTCTACCGGTTCAGTCGAGCGAAGCCTCATGACCAATTGCCTCCTTCGATACGGAGTTGCCTGCCGTTGACGCGCAGGTCTGCCTGACCAAGCAACGGCACGCCGGTAAGATAGGTGACGGTGTTACGGCTGCGGATGCGCGGACTGAGCCATTCGGCTAGGATGACCGAGCCGATTGCGAGCATGAGGGCCACCATCGTCATCATCAGGAACCGCACGCCGATATTGGGCGCGTTGGGGATCATCGGCGGTTCTGCAATGTCGAGCCGCACGATGTTGAGCGACGGAGCCGTGCTGGTGGCATGCAACTGCGAGAATTGTTCGGTCTGCGCCTCATATTCCTTGCGCGCCGATTCCACATTGCTTTCCAGCACGGCGAGCTTGCCGCGATCGGCCGCGAGCGACAGCATGCGCCCGCGATGCTGGTCGAGCAGGGCCTGCATCGTGCCCTGATTGGCCGATGCCGCCGAACTGGCGGCCGCCAGCGTGCCCGACATCTTGCCGGTTTCCTGGGCCAGACTGTCCTGCATCTGGCGCAACTGCTGCTGGGCGGCACGCATCGTCGCATGATTGGGGCCGAGTTCGGCAGCCATCTGGCTGATTTCCGCTGATTTGGCTGCGATCTGCGCCCTTAGCCCCTGGATCACCCCGCTCGATTGAATGTCGGGCATATTGGCGCCGCCCGCCGCGCGCGACCGGGCCTCCGCAGCAACGGCTTCGGCCGACGACAGTTTCGACGACAATTCGCTGAGGCGCGTGCTTTCCGCATCGATGGCGCCAGTGGCGACAATGCCATGGGCGCGCTGGAAATCGGCGAGCCGTGCCTGCGCCTCTTCCATTCGCTGTTCGGACGCGGCGATCTGTTTCTTGTACCAGGCAGCAAAGCGCTGGGCGAATTCGTTGCTGATGCCCAGGCGCGCATCATTGAAGGCCTGGGCGAAGCTGTTGGCCATCAACGCCGAACGCTGTGGATCGAGGCTGCGGTAGGAGACGTCGATCGTATTGCCGGTCGCGCTGGGCGAAACCTGCAAACCCGACTGGACGCTGCGGCTGATCCAGCCTTCGAAACTCTGGTTGCCGTTTGTCTGCTCCTGCCAACGTGCGCGCATGGCCGGATTTTTGAAAAGGCCAAGCCGCTCGGCCACCTTGCGGGCGATCACCTCGCTCTGCAGGATTCTGGACTCCGTCGCGAGCATGGATTCCCCGGTCGCCTCGTTCGATTTGCCGCCGGTCGGGTCCGGTGCGCGGTTGTCGAACAACAAGGTGGCGGTCGCGCGATATTCGCGTGGCGTGATCGCAATCCAAAGGACCGTCAGCGCCATGACGCAGCAGAAGATGGCGGCTGCCATTCTCCAACGCTGCAGGATGGCTCGCGTTATGTCGAACATGTACATCCTATCGGTCCCTTACGATGCAGCGCTTTGGCGCTGCCCTTCTACAAGGCTGACGACACGCCGGGTCAGGTGGTCGCCGTGGCGGCTGGCAGACAACATGCCGAGCAGGAATTGGGGGGCGAGGCTGTCCCGGAACATGAGGGCGGTGCTGCCCGGCCGGGCGTGCATGGCGCGGCGCAAAATTTCCAGGACCGGGCCGTCGCGGTCGATATGCGGCGCCTGCTGTTCCGGTGCGAGTCCGGGAGGAACGATCGCGGCGCGGACGAGCTGCTCGATCACCGGCCAATGGCCAGCGCCCAGATCGATGGCCTCATGGAACAGTGCAGCATCTGTCGGATTGGTGATCGTCCAGTCGTCGACCGCCCGCATCATCCCCGCGAGCGTTGCCGGCATTTCGACCACTGTCTTGCGCTGCCTGAGGGTTTCCAGGCAGGCCAGCGCGCAGAACAGGCGGACATGATAGGGGGAGCCGCATGCGACATGGGCAATTGTCTCGCGCGCGGCATCGCTGAAGTTGAGGCCGGCCTGGGCGGCGCCGCGATCGATCAGGTCGAACACGGCGGCCGTGTCGATCCGCACGATGGGAACGGCTGTCATGTGCCGTCGCAGCGATTCATGGCCTTCGATGAGTTGGCTCAATCCGGACGCGATGCCGACCGCCAGAATATGAACCGGCAGGGCCGCGTCGGAGAGCAGCTTCATGGTGCGCGACAATTCGCCAAGAACAGCCGGATCGGTGATGCGGTCGAACTCGTCGAGGATGAAGATGAATTTTCGCTGCCCATGTTCGGCGAGTGCTTCCACGACATCGCGCGGTCCAACGACGATCGGCGTATCTGTCGCGGGTGAGCGCGGCAGGTTTCCGCGGGCGGCATCGAGGAACGGCGAGATGAGGCTGGTGAAATCCTGCCCAGGCTCGCATGCCATGTAGAAGACCAGATAGCCGCGATTGTCGGCAACATTGGCGAAGACGCGCGCCAGCGAGGTCTTGCCTGTCCCACGGCCGCCAAAGATCATCGCATGATTGCCGCGGTCCAGCACCCCCTCCACCAGCAGGTCCATCTCCTGCTGCCGGCCATGAAGATGGCGGGCGGCCGTGACGGGCTGGGTCGCATTGAACCCCTTGCGTATCGCTGATCGGACAGCGTCAGCGGACATGGCTGCATTTGTAGATGGTGTGATGGATGCAGCGCCGGCCGGCTGCGCATTTTGAGGCGCGCCGCCCGTAGCTCGGGAACGCCGGCCAGGCGCTTCTCGGCGACGCTCGGGCTCGGGCGTTCGTCGGAGCCAACGGGCAATTCTGGTGAAGATATTCACGCAATGCCTCCTGTCAGGATACCGGATCGCATCTCAGAAAGTCCGCTCGTTGACGGTGTAGACGTCACCAGGCTTGACCAGCATATCGAGGCTGGCCTTCTTGATGATCTCCGTGCCACGGTGCAGCGTGATCTTCTTTTCCGATCCGCCCAAAGTCGGCCCGCCGGCCTGGGCCAGCATCTGGCGCAGGGTCATGCCGGTTTCGAAGGCGACGCGGCCGGGCTTGTTCACCTGGCCGTAGATGAAGACCTCCTCTGCCTTCGGCACGAAGATGGAATCGCCTGCGCGCAGGAACTGACCGGTCCCGCTTTGCGGGTCGAGATCGCTGAGCGCAATCCGGCGATCCGCTTCTCCCGTTCGTTGCAGGACCGCATAGTCCGCCGCGTCCGCGCGGGCGCCGCCGGTGCGAGCCAGCATCATCGCGATCGTCTGAGGCCGATCCAGGGGGTAGAGCCCAGGGTTCTGGAGGTTGCCGAACATCGTGACCGATCGACTGACGAAGCTCACGACTTCGACATTGACGATCGGATCGACGAAATATCCGCCGGTCTGCAATTGCCGGCGGATATTGTTTGCAAGGGCGTTGGTCGTGGATCCCTCCGCAA
This sequence comes from Sphingobium yanoikuyae, assembly GCF_013001025.1. Lineage (NCBI taxonomy): Bacteria > Pseudomonadati > Pseudomonadota > Alphaproteobacteria > Sphingomonadales > Sphingobiaceae > Sphingobium > Sphingobium yanoikuyae. Next base: position 1,551,456 of record NZ_CP053021.1, read on the forward strand.
CCACGTCGCCGATGCTCGGCAGGGTAATGCGCCCATCTTCCTTGATCCGCGTTTTGACCTCGATCGGATAGGCGCCGAATATCGAGACGCGTATCTCGTCATTGGCACCCAGGACATAGGCGGCGACAGCTTCCTTGTGGTCGACGCCGGCCAATACGGGATTGGCGAGCGCGGCCAGAAGAAGGGAACTGCACAGGTTTCGCATCGCACGGGGTAAGAACATGGCCATGCTCCTCACAATGTAAGGTCAAGGGACAGCATCATCGATGTCGATTTATATCGGTAGCGCTCGACTGCGCTTTCACGCCATTCGTGGCGAACGTCCACGCCGGCCGTCAGGCGGCTGCGCAGTGCAAATCGATATCCGGCGTTGAGCGCGATCGTTTCGTCGGTACCGCGCATCATGTCGGTGTCGATCAACAGCTCGCCCTTGAACTGGCGCCTGGCATAGCTCGCGCCAGCCTGGATCGAAGATCGCGAACTGAGGGTCGCATTGCCGCGCAGCGAAAAATTGGTCAGGACGATATAGGTCGCACCGGTGTTGCTCTGGTTGCTGGTGCTGCGGCTGCCGTCGAATGTCAGGGAGGTGCGCGGCGATGGCCGATAGACGGCACCGGCATGATAGCCCAGGCCCGAATAGTCATCGACCCGTTCATCACGCGCCTTGGTATGAATATAGCCAATTCCGGCACTCCAACTGAGACGCGGAGCGACGGCGCGTTTGAACTCGATCCCAACCCGATAATTGTCGGCACCGCGGCTCATGCGCAGTTCGGAAGTCTCGCCTGACCAGTGGGGGCGGCGGAAAGCTTCGACGTTGAACATCAGTCGGATGTCGCCAAGGCTCGCCTTGCTATAGGCGATACCGATACCGGCGCTGCGGGTGCGGATGTCGAACGGCCGGCGTGAATCGACGCTATTGTTCGTTTGGAGATAGCCGAGCTTGATGACGGGATAGTAACCATAGGGCTTGTCGCACTCGGCCGTGACCGCATAGTCCTGGGTGCGTTCACTGTTGCCGACGATCATGCCTTGATCGGCCAGATCGGCCTGTGCGAAATTCAGTCGGGCGCTTGGACGCAGGTAGCAGAGTGCGCTGACCTTAACATCGCCCTTGGCGGTGAGCGTAACGCGCTCACGATCGAGATTGCTGTAGCGCTGATGGAAGTCATAGCCCAACGATCCCACGACCGTGACCTGGTGGACACCGAGATTTTTCCTGAAGGTGACATCGAGCGCCGGGGTGACACGTACATCGTCCTTGTCACCGGAGACGAGATCATCGCTCTGGCGCAGGACATTGTCGTCGTAGAGCATCCGCACCGTGGGTGCCACGGTCAGGCCGTCAGGCGGCACTTCGACCTGCGCAAAGGCTGGGCAGCCCAAGACGATCGAGCAGGCAAGGGGAAGGCGCGCATAATGCAGGCGGGTCATCTTGCGGCTCCCGTCTGGCTGTATTTTGCAACAATGGCTGCCTGTGGCCGGGCTTTGCCTCGCACGGGTTGCAGGCTCATGGGATAGTTTGCGCCCCACCATGGGCCGCCGGCCCAATAGGCCCAACCCATCCAGACATCGGCATTGGCATCGAGATGCTTGAGCAGGGCGTCCAGGCTGTCGAGGCAGGCGGCATTTGCAGGGGCGCCGAACTCGCCAAGGAAGCCCTTGTGGCGGTTGTCCCGAAGCCATTTTGTCGCCGCTTCCATGCGGCGTTGGATGACCGGCGGTGCTTCGCATTGCGCCTTCATCCCGGAACTGTCCGAGTCCAGATATTGGTGCATCTCGATCGCATAATTGCCGGCTGGATCGCGGAAGTTCTGGAAGGCGGCAGCGTTGGAGGCGCGGCCGCCAGTGATCCAGCTATGCGCGCCGGTCCAGTTGGAGCCCGGCACGAACAGCATGTTGCGCGCACCCGCCTTTCGGATGGCGATGACGCTTTCGTCCACCATCGATCGCCAGCGTGCTGGGGCCATGCCGTTCGGCTCATTCATCAGGCCGAAGGCCACCTGCCTGTTCCCGCGATAATGCTCGGCCAGCCGGCGCCAGAGATCGGCAAGTTTCGCGCTCCCATCTGGCGATTGATCCAGTCGCTGTCCCCCGTTGGCGCCATAATTATGGATGTCGAGGATGATGATCCGGAACGGGGCGAGGATCGCCACGACCTTGTCGAGGCGGGCCTGTTCGGCAGTCGAAAGGGGCTGGAGCGGGACGGGTTGGATCCGCTCCCACAATATCGGAACCCGGACGATCTTCATGCCCATCGCGACGAAGGGCGCCGCGGTGCGGGTATCGGGGTAGATATAATCCTTCCCGAAAATACTCGGCTTCCTGCCCGAGTTGAACTCTCCGCCCGCGAGGTTGATTCCCGACAACGGTGGCTCCGCGCAGGCCATCCAAGGGCATGCCGTCAAGAGCAGGGCAGCACATCGGATCGCAAGGACCGTCCGTCTCGGGTGCTGAGGGGCGCTCATGGTCAGCGCTGCCCGCCTGTGCTAGCAGGGCGCCGCAAAGGAACAGATTGTAGGACATGGCACCGATCGGGAACAGGCAGGCGAGCGTGGATGTCGCTATCGCGCCCGCGTCGCGACATGCAGCGCGGGCCGTCGCCGGACGTGAACGACATGCCGCGTTGCTGACTCATTTCGGCAGCGTCGGATTGTTGTTGATGCGGGGCATCGTGACCGACGTTGGGCAGTCGGGCGATGCGGAAACGCGCATGATCCATTATCGCCGGCAGGTTGATGGAAAATATTGCGTCGAACTGCCCGCGCGCATCGATGTCGATATCGGAGATATGATCATGATCCGTGCGCTGACGCTGCCTGACGGGGCGGTGCGGCCGATCATGGCGCGGGCGAAGAGCCAACGGGAATGGATAATGCTCGATGATGTCAACGTGATCGTCGACGATTATACTCGTGCCACACGCCGGTTCGTTAGTTGGGGCACAGGGGCCGGATCGGCTCTGGCAATGCTGGCGGTTTGCGGCATCGCGGCTCCTCTCGCGCTGACCACAGCGGTATTTTCCTTTGCCGGTGCCTGGAGCTTGCATCGCCGCGATCGCCGAGATCGGACGAGAATCGGCCGCTGGCTTGCCCGTTAGGTCGGCAAGAGTTCCAATGGACATGGTCATGCGAGCATCCCCTGCTGCCGATACCAGGTGATGGTGCGACGAAAGCCTTCCTCCAGATTGATCAGCGGCTGATAGCCGAGGACCGTCTGCGCCCGCCTGATGCTGAACGCGCGGTTATGCCTGAAGATGGTCAGCCGGCGACGAGGTAATGGGGGTTGCAATCCCAGCGGCGCATAAAGTGCTTCGCACAGGCGTGCGGCCATCAGCGCGAGGCTGTAGGGGATGGTCGTCTTGGGCGGTGGTACGTCCAAGGCGGTCGCGACGGCCCTTACATAGTCGCGCAGCGGCAGGAAAGCGCGATCACCCAGGATGAAGGTACCCGATGGCGCATCGGGATGAACCATCGTCAATATGTAGCCGGCGACCAGGTCATCAATGTAGACAGGATGGAAATTGGGTGTTTGCCGACCCGCAAACAGAAAACGGCGGCGCTGGACCAGGCGGAACAGCTTTAGCATCCGGGTGTCGCCTGGCCCATAGGTGGAGCAGGGGCGAACGATGACGACGCTCATGCCCGGCCGGCCCATTTCGTCACGGCAGAGATCTTCGGCTCGCAACTTGCTTTCCTGATAGGGATCGCGGGGGTCGAATGGCGCATTTTCGTCTGCGGGGGCGTCGGCCACATTCCCGTGGACGCCAATCGACGAGCAATAGATGAAGCGCTCGACGCCGGCCCGTCGGCTCGCTTCGAGCAGGGCCCGAGTAGCATCCCGATTGACCTGCATGAACGCCTTGCGCGGTCCTTCGGTACGGAACATCGCGGCAATGTGGAAACAATAGCGTGCGTCCCGAAGCAGTGCGTCGAAACGATCCGTGTCTGTCAGCGAGCCTTCGATCCACTCTATGCCGCTCTCGCGCTCCGCTTCGGTAAGGGGCCTGCGGCACATTGAGCGGACGCGGTAGCCCATTTGCAGGAGTTGACGTGCGAGCGCCCCGCCAACGAAGCCAGTCGCGCCGGTCACTGCTATGATGGGCTGATAACCGATTTCGTTCATGTAAATAGCTTCCAGTCGACGACGAGAGGCGATGCATTCATCATCGCTATCTTGCCTCCAGGCGCATTGATCGGCGAAAGCAATTGCGTCTCCATTGAAGAAACGATCATTCCGTTGCCCGATCGCGATAATATTGCCTCGATCTTGCTTGCGGAAATTCTTACGCAACTGCGGTATTAGTCAACATCAGGGGTAACACCTATCAATTAGGTGCAAATACATAATGGAACATGATTTTGTTATGTGTGAACTTGGTGTTTGTTCGGGTGAGTGACGCGAGCACTCGATGCACGTGCCATCTTGTCCGAGGCGGACGCGTTTTCATGAGCGGATCTGCATGGTGCGTTTGGTTCTTGGCGCCCATTCGATCGTGGAGGCGCGCCGCTATTCAGGCTTTCGGCTCATGCTTGTCGCGTGAGCGCCAGTCGGAGAACGGGTTTGGCATTGCAATTTCTGTCCGCACAGCTGGATCATCTTTACGCCCGGCTGACAGTGATGCGACTCCGCGCGCAAGGCTGCCAACCGGGGCGGGGCCTGCGCGTGCGGGGTGGCGTGCCTTATCTCCGGAACCCCGGATCCTTGGTCATTGGCAACAATGTCCGCCTGCGGAATGAACCGACCCGGATTCGCCTGGCTACGGTTCCGCAGGGGGCTATCATTCTTGGCGACGAGGTTTCGTTGAACACGGGAGTTCATATCTTCAGCGCTGCGCGGATCGATGTCGGCGGCGGGTCGCGTATCGGTGACAATGTCGCGATGTTCGACACGAGCTTCCATCCCGTTCATGAAGGGCGCTCCGTAAGGCCCCGTCCGATCACCATCGGTCGCAACGTCTGGATTGGCCGCAACGCCATCATCTTGCCCGGCGTGTCGATCGGCGATCATTCCGTGGTGGCAGCCGGATCAGTGGTCTTTGATGATATTCCCGCCCGACAGGTGTGGCGGGGCAACCCCGCGGCATTCGTGAAGCATGTCCGGGCGACCGACGATTTTCGACGTAGCTAGGGGGAGGGCGATATGTCAGGTCCGGGGTTGGGGCGCGCAGTCCGTTCAGGCATGGCCTGGTCCATCCTGGAAAGTTGGGGTGTGCAACTGTTGCAGTTCCTGACCTTCCTCGTGATTGCGCGCTATGTCGATGCGACGATGCTGGGTATTGTCGCCATGGCTCTGCTCGTGGGGCAATGGTTCCAGATGATCATATTGTCGGGGATCAGTGCATCGCTTGTCAGCAAGGGCACTGCCGATGCCGACTTGGATGATACGGCCTTCTGGATTTCTGCTGCGGCCGGCGCGCTGCTGCTGATCGCGACCTTCTTGCTAGCCGACTTGGTCGAGCGAACCGCGGCCCGTCAGGGCTTGGGCATGGTTTTGCGATGGCTGAGCGTCGCGAATTTCCTGGGTGCGCTGAACGTCGTGCCACAGGCTTGGCTGACGCGGGCCTTGCTGATGCGGCCATTGGCCACGCGCTCGACAATCTCGACCCTGGTGGGCGGCCTTGTCGGAATAGCACTGGCCGTGGCCGGTTATGGCGTGATGGCGCTGGTGGCACAAAATCTGGCCGTAGCCGTCATCGGGACGATAATCCTGTGGGCCGCCTGCCCGATGCGACCCCGACTGCGTTTTTCACGGGAAAAGGCAAGGGATGTGCTTTTCTATGGCCGTCATGTCGGCGTGACGGGCGCTGCGAATTTCTTCAACGCCAATGCTGACATCATGGTCATCGGCCTGGCGCTCGGTGGCGCAGCGACAGGCATTTATACCGTCGGCAAGCGGGCTTTGCTGGCCGCCAATCTGATGCTGGCGCGTGCGCTGTCCCGTGTGGCACTTCCGGTCTTCTCGCAACTCAAGGGGGATCCGCCCCGCCTTGCAAAGGCTTTCCTCAGAATAGTGTCGGCGACATCGTCCATAACGACCCCGGCCTTTGTCGGCCTGGCGATCGTATCGGACGAGTTTATTTTCCTGTTGTTCGGTCCGCGTTGGGCGGCGGCAGCCGATGTGATGCGCTATCTCAGCCTGTTCGGGGCGCTCCAGGCGATCGGCATTTACAATCAGTCGCTTATGCTCGCCATGGGAAAGCCGCAATGGCAGACTTGGCTGGCGGGCATTTATGCGCTGGTCAATATTGTCACCTTCTTCTTTGCCGTTGAATATGGGATAGCTGCGGTCGCTGCCGCGTTCACGGCGCGCGCCTATATCCTCTATCCCCTGTCCGTCTGGCCAGTTGTGGTTCTGCTGCCGCTGGGATGGCGGGATTATTGGAAAGCGCTGCGGCCCAGTGTCGTCGCATCGCTGGTCATGGCTGTTTTTCTATGGGGGCTCCGGTTCGCATTGGCCGGCCAAGCGCCGATTCCGATGCTGTTGTCGACGGTCATCGCTGGGGCAGCGGTCTATATGATCGTCCTCGGACTGGTCGGACGGACCATTGTCGTCGACATGTTCCATTTCGCACGGGCAGGGGGCAAACGTGTGTCCTCCACCAGTTAAATTTCCGAAGTGGACATTTTTGGAAATCCTCCGGCAATGACATTTTGCAGCTGCGGAACGAAATTTCTCAAAATGTGTAAAACTACCTACTATACTTCCCCTAATGCCGATGTTAAAAATTGCGCATTGCAGCAGAGAATTATGTAAACCTCCAACTGGATCAATAATCGGTCAGGGGTGAGCATGGGGCAGACGTCCGATTGAAGACGTGAGCCGGTTTCTGCCATCCCTTTCAGGGTGACGGTCGCAGCATATGAAATAATTCTGGGCGTTAAGCGCGGGGTTTGAGTTATGTTCGCAGCCGTCAGACGATTTAACATCATGCCGATCTCCAAGGCGGGCCAAGTCCGCGCCAGCTTTTCGCTGGTCAGATTGCGTTGCCTCAGGCGCCACGTCTCGTGGAGTGGGGTCAGTCGCTATCTGGTCGGGTTAGCCATGGTCGCGATCGCGCTCGCCGCTTTTCAGGCCGATGACTATCCGTCCTTCTCCAGCGAATTTTATGTGATATTCACATTCGTTGCATTGTTTACGACGATGCTGTTCGGCGCCGGACCGGGCTTTCTGGCTGGTATCGCCGCCTTGGCGGTCACTTATTTGCTTGAAGGCTTTCATGGCGGCCTGCTTGCGGCGGGCGCCTTCCTCATGGCCCTGGTTGCCGCCAACGTCGTGGCGCTTCGCGCGACATTCTGGCGCGCTAGGGCGGAATATCAGGCTGCCCATGTCGGCCGGCTGATGACGCAGATGAAGCTGCTGACCGACGGCGCGGCGCATTATGCCCTCTACATGACCGATGTTTCGGGGTTCATCCTGCATTGGAATCGAGGCGCCGAGCGCTTTACCGGCTGGTTGACCGGCGAGGTGATGCATCGCCATGTCGCGCTGCTCTATCCAGGGCGCGCGGAGATCAAGGCGCGCATGGCGCAAGCCTTCGTCTTCGCCCGGCAGCATGGCAGCTGGGAATTTGATCATGAATGCTGCCGCAGCGATGGCACCATCTATCTGCAAAATTGCGTTGTCACGGCATTGTACGACAATGACGGAGCGTTGCAGGGCTTTGCCAACCTGATCCGCGACGTCACGCTGGAGCGTGCGCATGAGCTTGCGCTACAGGAGCGGGAGCATGAGTTGCGGCTGATATTGGAGACCGCGCCGGATGCCGTCTTCGTATTCGATGCCGACGGCTGCATCGAATATATCAACGAAGCGGCCTCCCGCATGTTCGGCTATGATCTGGTGGATCTCAAAGGCCAGAATTTCGAGAGCCTGCTGCTGGTCTGCCCCTCTGAAGACGAAGTGCCTGATGACTATCCATTCCGGATCGTCGATGTTTCGGAAAAGATCGAGCGGCAGTTGATCGGCCGGCATCATAATGGCTCGAACTTTCCGACCGAGATGACCTTCGTGCGGATGGAGGCGAACGGCGGCACAAGGTTTACCGCTTTCGTCCGCGATCTTTCTGAGAGGCTGTTTGGGAAATCGGCGGCAGGGGTTGTCATAGGCGTATCTGCGTGATTCAGGCTCTGGATGTGGACGCAGCAGAGCCGGGGGCGGATGGCCCAGATTGCGAAGAAGACGAAGCGTTATCCCAGTGACCTGACCGATGAGGAATGGGATCGCCTTGCGCCGTTGATGCCCAAGCCGGGTCGTCGAGGCCGTCCCCGCGAGGTGGATTTCCGCGAAGTGATCAACGCGGTCCGCTATCTGGTGCGATCGGGGTGTGGTTGGCGGATGCTGCCGATCCATTTTGGCGCCTGGCAGACGGTCTATGGCTGGTTTCGGGAGCTGGCACGCAGGTTCCTGTTCCAGACGATCCACGACATCGAATTGATGTTGGACCGAGAACGTGAGGGGCGAGAAGCCAGCCCCAGTGCGGCGGTCATCGACAGCCAGTCGGTCAAGGCGCCTTCCGCAGAAAAGCGCGGTTTTGACGCAGGCAAGAAGATCGTCGGTCGCAAGCGGCATATCGCAGTCGACACCGATGGACGCTTGCTGATGGTCAACCTCACTACCGCCGATATCTCCGATAGTGCAGGCGCTCAGGCGATCCTCGATGGCATCCGCAAGCGCTGGCCGTGGGTGAAGCATCTCTTTGCCGATGGCGCCTATGATCGCCTCAAGCTCATGGACAAGGCCAGCTACCTCGACTTTGTCGTGGAGGTCATCCGTCGAAGCGATCGCCAGCAGGGCTTCAAGGTGCTTCCGCGCCGCTGGGTCGTCGAACGCACCTTCGGATGGATGACCCGATGGCGCCGTCTGGTCCGCGACTACGAAAAGCGCATCGACGTCTCACAGGCGATGATCCTCGTCGCCATGGGTGGAAACCTACTACGCCGAAACGCTCATCCCTGATTTTCCAAACGGACTCTGAGCAGGAGGCGACGAAGGCTCGGCTGGAAACCCTGCAGGCGGAAATGCTGGATGGCACCCGCTATAGCGCAATGGGGGCGATGGCGTCGATGCTGTCGCATGAGTTGACCCAGCCGTTGACTGCGCTTGCAGCCTATATGGAGGGCGGCAGCATCCTGCTCAACAATCTCAACGGCGGGAGCCGGGCGAAGCTGGACGAGATTTTCCATCTCGCGTCAAGCGAAGCAGTGCGGGCGGGGGCGATAATGCGCCATTTGCGCGACTTTACCAGCAGCGGCGAAGCGCAATTGGAGGTACAGGATATCGGCGAAATGGTGCGCAGCAGCATTGCGCTCGTCCGCCCCGCAGCAGCCCGTGCGCAAGTCCGCGTCGTGCTTCGGGTTGCGCCGGACGCGGGGCCGGTATTCGCCGATCCGATCCAGATCCAGCAGGTGATCGGCAATCTTTGTCGCAATGCCATCGATGCGATGCGCAACATGGATGAGCGGATACTGACGATCCAGGCGTCCCGCGTCGATGAGCTTACCACCCAAGTCATGATTACCGACACTGGCTCGGGCATCGCTGCGGAAATCCGCGAGCGGCTGTTCGACGCCTTTGTCACGACCAAGGAAGAGGGAACTGGGGTCGGATTGTCCATTTGTCGAACAATTGTGGAGGCCCATGGCGGGCGGATCTGGGTTGAGCCCGCGCCTGCCGGCAGCTGCTTTTGTTTCACATTGAAGCGTAAGAAGGGGATTCTTTGTGGAGGAAATGAAGACGATTCACATCGTGGACGACGAATATTCCGTCAGAGCGGCAACGGCATTCTTGTTGGAGCTTGAAGGATATTCGGTCCGCACTTGGCAGAGGGGCGCTCATTTCCTCGCCGCCGCGCCGACCGAGCCGCCGGGTTGCGTCATCCTGGACCTGCGCATGCCCGACATGGATGGACTGGAGGTACAGCGCCGGCTCAATGAAGCGGACCTTAATTTTCCGGTCATCATGCTGACGGGGCATGGCGACATTGCCGTGACGGTCGCGGCAATGAAGATGGGCGCCGTGGATTTCCTGGTGAAGCCGTTCGAGCGGCAGAGCCTGCTGCAGGCGGTCGAGAACGCCTGGTCGGTGCTATATGATAATGGTGCGCGCCGGCAAAGGGTCGCGCAGGCGCAATCGCTGGTGGAAAAGTTGACGCCGCGCGAGCGCGATGTTCTGGCAGGCCTGACAATGGGGCTACCGAACAAGCACATCGCCCTGCAATTGGGCATCAGCCCGCGCACGATCGAAATTCATCGCGCAAACCTGATGGCAAAGCTCAAAACGCGCAATCTTTCGGATGCCCTGAGAGTTGCATTTGCGGCGGGAATAGGCCGGAGGCTGGATGGATGAGCGTCAATATTTCTGCCGCCGTGGTGCTTTTTGTCGCCATAGCGAGGGGATTGTCGCGATGAGCGCCAATAGTGCGATCGGGAGCCAGAAAATTGCGAAAAGGCGATCTGGCCATGCTGGCTTGATTTCGACGAGCGATGCATTTTGACGTTGCCAGAGATAATAAAGGCCGATCGCCCAAACGGCCAATATGATTGTCGCACTGGCACAGAGTGCAATGGTCATATTCTCCTGGACCTCCCATTTTTGGATGAAGGGCGATGATCTGGTTTACCTGATTTAACAAAAAAAGATGAGATTAATATAAGTGAAATTACGCTGTTAATAAAATTGCAGATTAAGTTGCATTCGTTCTGATATAGAATTGAATTTCTGATAATTGATTGGTTAATATTAATTAGGTGTTGTCACGGATTGATGCTTTTGAGGTGTCCGTGCTCTTGTTGGTTGAATTAATTTCGCTCCTCTGCGTGCTGCGGAACTGGGAGCGTCCGGCCATTGCTGTGTCAGTGGTCGACAATCGACGAGAAAAGGACAGGGCATGGCAAATCCGGATTTGGCGGCGCGTTTCCACAGCGCGAGCGGAACGGGGGCGTTAATCGCCAGGCGCAATGCACGCCTGTGGCTGTGCCTGCTGTTGCTATCAGCTGATTGCTTGGCGCTGCTGATTGGCTTTGGTGTAGGCGCGCGCCTCTCGC